>NZ_LABY01000154.1 GCF_001043975.1 Methylobacterium variabile | reverse complement strand
CGAAGGCGCGAGGGTATCAGACGGTGCCGAGCTGGCGCACGCCCTCGCCGAGGATCATCCCGGCCGCGACCGCGACGTTGAGCGAGCGCATGCCTGCGCGCATCGGAATCGCCACCCGGGCGTCGGCATCGGCGTGGACCGCCTCCGGCACTCCGGCCGACTCGCGCCCGACCATCAGGCAGTCGCCGTCCCGGAAGGCGTGGGCGGTGTAGGGCACCGAGCCGGCGGTGGTGGCGAGCACCAGGCGGATCCCGGCCTGCCGGCGCCAGGCGTCGAAGGCAGCGTAGGAGCGGTGGCGGCTGATCGCGACGTGGTCGAGGTAGTCGAGGCCGGAGCGGCGCAGGTGCCGGTCCGAGACGTCGAATCCCGCCGGCTCGATGATCTCGACGGCGACGCCGAGGCAGGCGGCGAGGCGCAGCATCGTGCCGGTGTTCTGCGGGATGTCGGGCTGGTAGAGGGCGAGGCGCAGCATGGTTCCGTGAGCTTGGGTCCGTGATCGGGTCCGGGACAGGTGGCGCGGGTGTCCGTCATACGCCGGCGCGCCGCCTGCGGCATCGCCCCCCGGTTGGCGGAAGGCGGCGGCCCCATAGCTGAGGAGCCCGTATCCCCGGAGCCCGCATGTTCCTCGACTGGCTCGAGCGCCGCATCGATCCCTTCGCGCCCTTCGACGAGGCGCGCCGCCCGCCCGGCACGGTGGCGGGCTTCGCCTGGTTCTACCTGCGGCCGGTGCGCGGGGCGCTCGCGGTGCTGTTCGTGGTGGCGCTCGCCGCCGGCAGCGTCGAGGCCTCGCTCTACCTGCTGATGGGCTGGTTCGTGGACATCCTGGCGCGCTCGGGGCCCGAGACCCTGTGGCAGGACCACGGCACCGGCCTCGTCCTCGCGGCCGCCCTGATCCTGGTGGCGCGCCCGGTCCTGTCCTGGCTGCACGAGGCCCTGTCGAACCAGCTCGTGGTGCCGCAGACCACCGGCCTGATCCGCTGGCGCACCCATCTCTACACCCTCGGCCACGCCCTGTCGTACTTCCAGGCCGACTTCGCCGGGCGGCTCGCCAACCGGGTGACCCAGGTCGGGGTGGCGGTGCGCGAGCTCGCCATCGTGGTGATCGACACGCTGCTTTACGTCGCGATCTTCGCCGTCACGGCGGTGAGCCTGTTCGGCTCGATCAGCCCGTGGCTGGTGCTGCCGGTCCTGCTGTGGATCCTGGCCTATGCGGCGCTCACCGCCTACTTCGTGCCCCGGGCGCGGGTGCGCTCGCTCAAGGTCGCCGACACCCGCTCCGTCCTCATCGGCCGCATCGTCGACAGCTACACCAACATCCTGACCGTCAAGCTCTTCGCCCGCGACCGGGAGGAGCGCTCGGCGGTGCGGTCGGCCACGGTCGATCACACCGACGCCTACCTGCACTCGTTCCGCCTCGTCACCGCGGTGACCGCGACGCTCTCGTTCCTCAACAGCGGCCTGATCGTGGCGACCGCCGGGGTGGTGCTGGCCCTGTGGTCGCGGGGCCAGATGACCACCGGCGAGGGGGCGGCGGGCCTCGCCCTGGTGCTGCGGCTGATCGCGATGTCGGGCTGGGTGATGCAGACGGTGCGCGGGCTGTTCGAGCATATCGGCGTGGTGCAGGAGAGCATGCAGACCATCGCCCGCCCGCACGCCCTGACCGACCGGCCGGGCGCCCGCGACCTCGCGGTCCGGGGCGGCGAGATCCGCTTCGAGGGCGTGAGCTTCCACTACGGCCGGGCCGAGGCCGGGGTGATCGAGGGGCTGACCCTGCGCATCGCCCCCGGCGAGAAGGTCGGCCTCGTCGGCCCGAGTGGGGCCGGCAAGACCACGCTCACCTCGCTGCTCCTGCGCCTGCACGACCTCGAGGGCGGCCGCATCCTGATCGACGGGCAGGACATCGCCGAGGTCACGCAGGCCTCCCTGCGCCGGCAGATCGCCGTGGTGACGCAGGACACCTCGCTGCTCCACCGCTCGATCCGCGAGAACATCGCGTATGGGCGCGAGGATGCCACGGAAGCCGAGATCGTGGCGGCGGCGGAGGCCGCGCATGCCGACGCCTTCATCCGGGAACTCACAGACCACAAGGGCCGGGGCGGCTACGACGCCCAGGTCGGCGAACGCGGGGTCAAGCTGTCGGGCGGCCAGCGCCAGCGCATCGCCATCGCCCGGGTCATCCTGAAGGACGCCCCGATCCTGATCCTCGACGAGGCGACCTCGGCCCTCGATTCCGAGGTCGAGGCGGCGATCCAGGAGTCCCTGGACCGGCTGATGCAGGGCAAGACCGTGCTCGCCATCGCGCACCGGCTCTCGACCATCGCGGCCCTCGACCGGCTGGTGGTGCTCGAGAACGGCCGGATCGTCGAGGAGGGCC
>NZ_LABY01000153.1 GCF_001043975.1 Methylobacterium variabile | reverse complement strand
GGGCTGCCGCGCCAGCGCCGGCGGCGGGGCGGCGCGGCAGCCCGGCGCGACCAGCGGGCAGCGCGGCGCGAAGGCGCAGCCGGGCTGGCCTTGCGCCGAGGCGATCGAGCCCGGGATCTCCGGCAGCGCCTCGCCGCGCAAGGCCGCCCGGCTGCGGGGCGAGGCGGCGAGCAGGCCCTGCGTGTAGGGGTGGAGCGGCCTCGAGAACAGCGCGTCCGGCTCCGCCTCCTCGACCCGGCGGCCGGCATACATCACCATCACCCGGTCGGCCCATTGCCCGACCACGCCGAGGTCGTGGGTGATGAGCAGCACCGCCATGCCGAGGTCGCGGCGCAACGAGTCGATGAGGTCGAGCACCTGCGCCTGGATCGTCACGTCGAGCGCCGTCGTCGGCTCGTCGGCAATGAGGAGCTTCGGGGCGCAGGCGACCGCGACGGCGATCATCACCCGCTGGCGCATGCCGCCGGAGAGCTGGTGCGGGTAGGCGTCGATCCGCCTGTGCGGATCGGGGATGCGGACCCGGTCGAGCAGCTCGACGGCGCGGGCCCGGGCCGCGCGGGCCGAGAGGCCCTCGTGCCGGCGTAAGCCCTCGGCGATCTGGACGCCGACGCTCAGCACCGGGTTCAGCGCCGTCATCGGCTCCTGGAACACCATCGCGATCTCGCGCCCGCGAACCTCGCGGAACCGGTGCTCGCTCAAGGTGCCGATGTCGCGGCCGTCGAACCGGATCGTGCCGGATGCGATCCGGCCGCGCGGCGGCAGGAGGCGCATTAGGGCGAGCGCCGTGAGCGACTTGCCCGAGCCCGACTCGCCGACGAGGGCAACCGTTTCTCCCGGAGCGACGGTGAAGCTCAGGTCCTGCACCGGCCGGGCCCGCGGGAAGGCGATGCCGAGGCCCTGGACGTCGAGAAGCGCCATCTCACGCCTCCCCGGCGAGACGCGGGTTGAGGGCGTCGTTGAGCCCGTCGCCGACGAGGTTGAGGGCGAGCACGCTGAGCACGATCGCGATGCCGGGGACCGCCGTCAGGTACCAGGCGCTGCGCAGCACCTCCCGGCCGGCGCCGATCATGCTGCCCCAGCTCACCACGTTCGGGTCGCCGAGGCCCATGAAGGACAGGGCCGATTCCATCAGGATGCCGGAGGCGACCATCACCGAGGCGGTGACGACGATCGGCGGCAGGGCATTGGGCAGGATCTCGGCGACCACGATCCGCACCGGCCCGTAGCCGAGGCCGCGGGCGGCCGTGACGAAATCCTTCTCGCGCAAGGACCGGAACTCGGCCCGGGTGAGCCTGGCCACCGTCGGCCAGGAGGTTGCCCCGATGGCGAGCGTGATCGCCGGGATCGACGGCTGGGCGATCGCCACCAGCACCACAAGCAGGATGAAGGCCGGGATGGTCTGGAACAGGGCGATCAGCCGGCCGAGCGCGCGGTCGATCCACCCGCCGCAATAGCCGGCCGTCGCCCCGACCAGCACACCGAGGGCCAGGCCCACGGACGCGGCCGCGAACCCGACGAGGAGCGAGACCCTGGCGCCGTGCGCGACTCCTGCGGCCACGTCGCGCCCGAGGGAATCGGTGCCGAGGGGATAGGCCGGGTCCTGGCCCGGCCACAGGAAGGGCTGCGCTACCATGCCCAGCGGATCGTCCGGGTAGACGAATGGCGCCGCGAGCGCCGCCGCCGCCACGAGGCCGAGAATGATGAGGCCGGACAGGGCCGTCGGGTTGCGCAGGAAGGCCCGCAGCGCCCGGCGCGGCGCCGGCCGCATCGCGCCGCGGTCCGGGGCGGCGGCCCGCGCGAGCGTCGGCGCGAGGCGCGCGGTCATCGGGGATGAGGTCATGAGCGCACCGCGATGCGAGGATCGAGGATCGCCTGGAGGAGGTCGACCGCCACGTTGGCGGCGAGGACCAGGAGCGAGGAGAGCAGGAGCACGCCCAGCAGCACGCTGAAGTCGCGCGCCATCACCGCTTCGAAAGCGAGGCGCCCGAGGCCGGGCCAGGAATAGACCGTCTCGACCACGACGGCGCCGCCGAGGAGCCCGCCGACATGCATGCCGGCGACGGTGGTGACCGGCAGGAGCGCGTTGCGCAGGACGTGGCGCACGCTGACCGCCAGCGGCGACAGGCCCTTGGCTGCGGCCGTCCGCACGAAGTCCTGGGCGCGCACCTCCAGCATCGCGGCGCGCACCAGGCGGGCGTAGATCGCGACGTAGAACAGGGCGAGCGACAGCCCGGGCAGCACCATGTAGCGGAGCTGGTCGGTCAGCACCGCGAACCCGGTGAGGCCCTGGCCGATGGTGCGCGCGCCGCCGCTCGGCAGCCAGCCGAGCTTCACCGAGAAGAGCACGATCAGCATCAGGCCGATCCAGAAGCCCGGCACCGAGTAGAATAGCAGCACGGCGACCGACAGGACCCGGTCGAGGATGCCGCCCGGTGCGCGGGCCATCAGCACGCCGAGGGCGAGCCCGGCGAGGAGCGCGAGGGCGAGGGCGAGGCCCATCAGCATCAGCGTGCCGGGCAGGCGCTGCCCGATCAGCTCGGTCACCGGCATGTTGTAGCGCGGCGAGAAGCCGAGGCTCAGATGGGCAAGGTTGTTCAGGTAGGCCAGGAACTGTTCGAGGAGCGGCAGGTCGAGGCCGAAGCGGCTGCGCATCGCCGCCAGCGTCTCCTCGGTCGCTGCCCCGGCCTCGCCGGCCATCACCTCGGCGGCGTCACCGGGTGCGAGGCGCAGGAGGAAGAAGTTCACCACCAGGATGAGGAGCGCGGTCGGCGCGGCCTCGAGGAGCGCCCGCCCCAGGACGGGGAGCAGGCGGCGTGTTCGGTCCATTGCGGGCCTCTCCGGCTCGACGCCGCCCGGCCGCGGCGGCCCGGATAAATTCATATTGTCGATCTATTTTGTCAACTATACGATGTCGTCATCGCGCGGGCTCGAAGCCCGCGGCTCCCCGAGGCGAGCATCGTCATGACACTCACCCTCCCTCCCGGCGCCCTCGTCGGCCGGTCCGGCTTCGCGAGTCCGGCCGATTTCCCCGACAGCCCGCTGTCGCGGGCGCTCAAGGAGCCGCTGCTGCTGGGCCTGTTCCTGCCGATCCAGGCCGGCGGCTGGACCGCCTCGACCTTGCCGCGCACCACCGACTGGCGCTTCGACTACAACCGCGACCTGGTGCTCGAGGCCGAGCGCCTCGGCTTCGACCTCGTCTTCGCCCTGTCGCAGTGGCTGCCGAAGGGCGGCTACGGCGGCGTGCTCGACGGGCAGGCCCTCGATTCCTTCACCAGCATCGCGGCCTTGTCGGCGCTCACCCGCCGCATCCTGCTGGTGGCGACCGTGCACGTGCTCTACGGGCCCTGGCACCCGCTGCACCTCGCCAAGTTCGGCGCCACCCTCGACCACATCTCCGGCGGCCGCTTCGGCTTCAACGTCGTCACCGGCCACCGGGCGGTGGAGCACGAGATGTTCGGCTGGCCGCGCATCGCGCACGACCGCCGCTACGCGCTCGCGGCCGAGTTCGTCGAGGTGGTGCAGCGCCTGTGGCAGGACGAGGAGCCGTTCTCCTTCTCGGGCGATTCGTCGTGGCGCCTCGGCGAGGGCTTCGTCACGCCGAAGCCGCGTTACGGCCGGCCGATCCTCGTCAACGCCACCGGCTCCGAGGCCGGGATCGCCTTCGCGGGGCGCTATTCCGACATCGTGTTCGTGACGAGCCCGGCGGGCGCCGACATCGACAGCGCGCTTCACGCCCTGCCCGATCACACCGCGCGGGTGAAGGCGGCGGCGCGGGCGGTCGGGCGCGAGGTCCGCACGCTGATCAACCCGCTGGTGATCTGCCGCGAGACGGAAGCCGAGGCCTGGGCCTACGCCGACGCCATCGTGGCCCATGCCGACCCGCGCAGCCCGAAGGGCTTCCGCACCCTCGATTCCGACGCCCATGCCTGGAAAGGCCGCGAGGGGCGGGTCGACCCCTACGCGGCGATCGGCGGCAACATCCGGGTGATCGGCTCGCCCGAGCAGGTGGTGGAGCAGTTCGCAGGCCTCAAGCGGGCCGGCATCGATGGGCTGCAGCTCAGCTTCTACGACTTCAAGCCCGACCTCGCCTTCTTCGGCGAGCGGTTGCTGCCGCTGATGCGCCAGGCGGGCTTGCGCGGCGCCCAGGCCGCGCTGGCGGCGTGACCTCTGACTGCCGCGCTCGCGGCCTGAACCCCCTCCCCATCTCCGGACACGAAACGCCATGACCGCCCTCACCCGCCGCCGCTTCACCGGCGGCCTCGCCGCCGGAGCCCTCGGCCTCGCCCGGCCGGCCCGTGCCGGCACGCCGCGCCGGGGCGGCACCCTGACGATGGTGATCCAGCCCGAGCCGCCGACGCTGGTGAGCCTGACCCACACCGCCGGGCCGACCACCCGGGTGAGCCCGAAGGTGACGGAAGGCCTGCTCGCCTTCGACCTCGACTTCCGGCCGCGGCCCCAGCTCGCCACCGCCTGGGAGGTGAGCGGCGACGGCCTGCGCTACCGCTTCGCCCTGCGCCGGGGCGTCCAATGGCATGACGGCCAGCCCTTCACCTCGGCCGACGTCGCCCACTCGATCCGGCTTCTCAAGGAGCATCATCCGCGCGGGCGCGGCACGCTCGCGGGCGTGGTCGACGTGCTGACGCCCGATCCGCACACCGCCGAGATCGTGCTGTCGCGGCCGGCGCCCTACCTGCTCGCGGCGCTCACCGCCTCCGAGACGCCGATCGTGCCCAAGCACCGCTACGACGGCGACGTGCTGGGAAGCCCGAACGGCAAGGCACCCGTCGGCACCGGGCCGTTCGTGTTCAAGGAATGGGTGCAGGGCAGTCACATCCTCTACGAGCGCAACCCGAACTACTGGGACCCGGGCAAGCCGTATCTCGATGGAATCGTCGTGCGCTTCATCGCCGACGCCAACGCCCGTGCGGTGGCGCTGGAGACGGGGGAAGTGCTCTACGCTCCCGATACCCCGGCGCCGCTCGCGCAGCTCGACGCGCTCAAGGCCAACCCGGCCCTGCGGATCGAGACCCGCGGCTACGACTACCAGCCGATCGTCTACCGGCTCGAGTTCAACCTGGCGAACCCGTACTTCAAGCACCTCGCGGTACGCCAGGCGGTGGCCCACGCGGTCGACCGGGCGGCGATCAACCGGCTCGTCTTCTATGGCTACAGCCGGGACGCGCCGTCCGCGATCAGCCCGGTGCTCAAGGCCTTCCACGACCCGGACGCGCCGAAGCACCCCTTCGATCCGAGACGGGCCGAGGCCCTGCTCGACCAGGCGGGCTTCCCCCGTGGCCCGGACGGCGTGCGCTTCCGGGTCCACCACGACTACATGCCCTACAGCGAGGCCTACCAGCAGCTCGGCAACTACACCCGGCAGGCGCTCGCCAAGGTCGGGATCGGCGTGACCCTGCGGGCCCAGGACGTGCCGACCTGGTTCAAGCGCACCTACACCGACCGCGCCTTCGACTTCATGAGCAACGGCATGAGCCATTCCTTCGATCCGACGGTCGGGGTGCAGCGGCTGTACTGGTCGAAGAATTTCCGGCCCGGCGTGCCGTTCACCAACGGCTCCGGCTACGGCAACCCGGAGGTCGACCGGCTGCTCGAAGCCGCCGCCGTCGAGACCGACCCGGACCGGCGGCGCGAGCACTTCTTCGCCGTCCAGGGACACGTCGGCCGCGACCTGCCGGACGTGAACCTCGTTACCGGCGCCAACCTGACGATCCTCAACCGCCGCGTCGCCGGCCACCCGACCACGATCGACGGCCCGTCCGACACCTTCGCCGACGTCTGGCTCGCGGCGTGAGCGCCCGCGACAGGAGATCCCGCATGAGCTTCCCCCACGGCCTCGGCTTCGAGCCCGACCTCTCCGACCCCTATCTCGCCAGGGCGGCCGCTTTACGCGAGATCTTCGCCCGCGACGCGGTGGAGCGCGACAAGGCCGGCGGCCGGCCGGCCGAGCAGATCCTCCTCCTGAAGGAGAGCGGCCTCCTCAAGCTCCTGATCCCGCGCGAGCATGGCGGGCACGGCGAGCCGTGGTCGACGGCGCTTCGGATCGTGCGGGAATTCGCCAAGGTCGACGGGTCGCTAGGCCATCTCTACGGCTACCATTTCGGCTCGGTCCACGCCGCCCACCTCCTCGGCGATCCGGACCAGGCCGCCGCCCTCTACCGGCGCTCGGCCGAGGGCAACTGGTTCTGGGGCAACGCCCGCAACAGCTTCTCGAAGACCCTGTCCGGCCGGCGCGAGGGCGACTGGATCACGGTGAACGGCTTCAAGCCCTTCACGTCGGGCTCGCACGTCGCCGACGCGCTGATGATCGCCTGGCTCGACGAGGAGACGCATGACTGGGCCTTCGCGGCGGTGCCGGCGGACCGGCCCGGGATCATCGTCGAGAACGACTGGGACGCCATCGGCCAGCGCCAGACCGGCAGCGGCCGGGTGACCTTCGCGGACCTCAAGATCCATGCCGACGAGGTGCTGGACCACGGCTTCGACCGCGGCCGGCCCTACCGGACGCTCGGCGTGCTGCAGCAGCAGAGCGTGCTCCTCAACGTGTTCGTCGGCAGCGCGCAGGGCGCGCTCGCGGCCGCCCGCGACTATACCGTGACGACCTCGCGGCCCTGGCTGCATTCCGGCGTCGAGACGCACACCGACGACCCCTGGGTCCAGCGCACCTACGGCGACCTCGTCCTGCGCACGCAAGCCGCGACCCTGCTCGCCGACAGGGCGCTCGCGGCGATCGACGCCGCCTTCGCCCGCGGCCGCGACCTGACCGAGGCCGAGCGCGGCGAGGCCGCCGTCACGGTCGCGGCGGCCAACGCCCATGCCGGGGCTGTCGCCCTCGACGTCACCAGCACCGTGTTCGAGGTGATGGGCGCCCGTGCCTCGGCGTCGGCCTACGGCTTCGATCGGTTCTGGCGCAACGTCCGCACCCACACCTTGCACAACCCGGCCGAGTACAAGATCCGCAATGTCGGTACCTGGTTCCTGACCGGCGCCTATCCTCAGCCGAGCAACTTCCAATGAGCGGCCGCGCGACCGGGGGCCGGGCTCCCTTCAGGAGAGCGTCGCGGAAATTCTTCCCGGTCCGCCCGCTGGCGCAGCCCGCCTCTCTCCGATGGATTGTTCTTTAAAAAGAACAATCTCGTTGACTTGACGAACGCCGCCGGACACCTTCGGGGCATCGGAGGCGGCCCCGGATGCGGCCCTTCCGGTCCCCTTCCAACCAGGAGGCTCCACCGATGGCCTTTCGGCCCCTGCATGACCGCGTGCTGCTGCGCCGCCTCGACGGCGAGGCGACCACCAAGGGCGGCATCATCATTCCCGACACCGCCAAGGAGAAGCCGCAAGAGGGCGAGATCGTCGCCGTCGGCCCCGGCGCCCGCGACGAGTCCGGCAAGCTGACGCCCCTCGACGTGAAGGCCGGCGACCGGGTGCTGTTTGGCAAGTGGTCCGGCACCGAGGTCAAGATCGGCGGCGAGGACCTCCTGATCCTCAAGGAAGCCGACATCCTCGGCGTGATCGCGGCCTGACCCCGACGAGACCAGAAGGACGAGACCCATGGCTGCCAAGGACGTGAAGTTCTCCGCCGACGCCCGCGAGCGCCTGCTGCGCGGCGTCGACATCCTGGCCGACGCGGTGAAGGTCACGCTCGGCCCGAAGGGCCGCAACGTCGTGATCGAGAAGAGTTTCGGGGCGCCCCGGATCACCAAGGACGGCGTCACCGTCGCCAAGGAGATCGAGCTGGAGGACCGCTTCGAGAACCTCGGCGCCCAGCTCCTGCGCGAGGTCGCGGCCAAGACCAACGATCTGGCCGGCGACGGCACCACCACCGCGACGGTGCTGGCCCAGGCCATCGTCAAGGAGGGCGCGAAGGCGGTCGCGGCGAACTTCAACCCCCTCGACCTCAAGCGCGGCATCGACCTCGCGGTCGCCGCGGCAGTGAAGGACGTGGCCGGCCGCGCCCGCAAGGTGACGGCGTCGGACGCCATCGCGCAGGTCGGCACCATCTCGGCCAACGGCGATTCCGAGATCGGCCGGCTGATCGCTGAAGCCGTCGAGAAGGTCGGCAAGGAGGGCGTCATCACGGTCGAGGAGGCGCGCACCGCCGAGACCGAGCTCGACGTGGTCGAGGGCCTGCAATTCGACCGCGGCTATCTCTCGCCGTACTTCGTGACCAACGCCGAGAAGCTGACCGTCGAGCTCGACGACCCCTACATCCTGATCCACGAGAAGAAGCTCTCCTCGCTCCAGCCGCTCCTGCCGGTGCTGGAAGCCGTGGTGCAGTCCGGCCGGCCCCTCCTCATCATCGCCGAGGACATCGAGGGCGAGGCGCTGGCGACGCTCGTCGTCAACAAGCTGCGCGGCGGCCTGAAGGTGGCGGCCGTCAAGGCGCCGGGCTTCGGCGACCGGCGCAAGGCGATCCTCGAGGACATCGCGATCCTCACCAAGGGCCAGACGATCTCGGAGGAACTCGGCATCAAGCTCGAGAGCGTGACGCTCGCCGATCTCGGCCGCGCCAAGCGCGTGCGGATCGAGAAGGAGAACACCACGATCGTCGACGGCGCCGGCGAGGCGTCCGAGATCGCCGCGCGCGTCGCCCAGATCAAGGCGCAGATCGAGGAGACCACCTCCGACTACGACCGCGAGAAGCTGCAGGAGCGCCTGGCCAAGCTCGCGGGCGGCGTCGCCGTGCTGCGAGTCGGCGGCGCCACCGAGGTCGAGGTCAAGGAGCGCAAGGACCGCGTCGACGACGCCCTCAACGCCACCCGGGCGGCCATCGAGGAAGGCATCGTGCCGGGCGGCGGCACCGCGCTCCTGCGGGCCCGCGGCGCCGTGGCGGCGCTCCAGGGCGGCAACCCGGACGTCGTGGCCGGGATCAAGATCGTGCTGAAGGCGCTCGAAGCCCCGATCCGCCAGATCGCCGCCAATGCCGGGGTCGAGGGCTCGATCGTGGTCGCCAAGGTGGCCGAGAGCGACTCCGACACCTACGGCTTCGACGCGCAGCGGGAGGTCTACCTCGACCTGATCGAGGCCGGCATCGTCGATCCGGTGAAGGTGGTGCGCACCGCGCTCCAGGATGCGGCCTCGGTGGCGGGCCTCCTCGTCACCACGGAAGCCCTCGTCGCGGACCGGCCGAAGGACAAGGCCGCCCTGCCCGCCCCGGCCAATCCGGACTTCTGACGACCGATCCCGCATGCCCCGGGGTACAGCCCGGGGCATGCCCCTCCCCCTCATGCGCCAGGATCGTCATGCCGCGGCACCAGGACCCGACCGTCCCGTTCCACCCCTCCGAGCCGAGCCCGGGACTCGTCACGGTGGCCTTCTGCGTCACGCTGATCCTCGCCGCGTTCACGCTCCTGCTGCGTGCGGGCTGACGCGGGCGCGGATGAGCCCCGTCGTCGCGAAAGCGCGGCGCACGGGGCATGCATCGTGAAAGGACGGTATGCGAGCGGCCACGCCCGTTCGGACGACCTTACCGCCAAGATCTGACATGACCAAATTAATCTATTTATCTAATCAACTATCTTTGACTCGCGCGTCTCACCGCGCGACACGTGTGGGGAGCCGCCGGTCCGGTCGCGGCGGGACACCCGGGTCGAGACCATGACGACGCGCCGCGAGCTTCGCCTGAACGCCTTCCAGATGGCGGCCCCGTCGCATAACTGGGCCGGCCTGTGGCGGCATCCGCGCGACAACCAGGCCGACTACGCCAAACTGTCGTGGTGGACGGACTTGGCGCGGACCGCCGAGCGCGGCTTCCTCGACGGGCTGTTCATCGCCGATGTGTTCGGCCTCTACGACGTCTATGCGGGCAACGGCGACGCGGCGCTTGCCGCCGGCGCCCAGGCGCCCAACGCCGATCCGGTCCTCGCCGTCTCGGCCATGGCCCACGTCACGCGCCATCTCGGCTTCGGCATCACCCAGAACCTCACCTACGATCACCCGTTCCAGTTCGCCCGCCGCTTCACCACCCTCGACCACCTCACCGACGGGCGGCTCGGCTGGAACATCGTGACGGGCTACCTCGACAGCGGTGCCCGCGGCATGGGGCTCGCCGTCTCGCGCGACCACGACGAGCGCTACGAGGCGGCCGAGGACTTCATGGCGGCCGTCTACAAGCTGTGGGAGGGCTCCTGGGAGGACGACGCGGTCGTGAGGGACCGGGCGGCGGGCGTGTTCACGCGGCCCGACAAGGTGCACCGGATCGTGCATGACGGCCCCTACTACAAGGTCGATGCCCGCCACCTCTCCGAGCCCTCGCCGCAGCGCACGCCGGTCCTCTACCAGGCCGGCACCTCGGACCGGGGCGTGCGTTTCGCCGGGTGCCACGCCGAGAGCGTCTTCCTCAACGGCCCGACGAAGCCCGCCGCCGCGACGGCGGTCCGCAGGGTGCGGGACGCGGCCCGGGAGGCGGGACGCGACCCTTACGACGTCCTGACCTTCCTAGGCGCGACCGTGATCGTGGCGCCGACCTCGGCCGAGGCGCGCGACCTGCGCGACGAGTACCGGGCCTACATCGACGCGGCGGGCCAGCTGGCGCTGGTCTCCGGCTGGACCGGGATCGACCTCTCGGGCCTGTCCCTTGACGACGCGCTCAGCTTCGCGCGCACCAACGCGATCCGGTCGACGGTCGAGAGCCTCACCCGGGCGGCGCGCCCGACCCTGGTGCGCGACCTCCTCGAGTTCACGCCCGCTGGCGCCCGGGCGCCGGTGGTCGTCGGCTCACCCGTCGAGGTCGCCGACGAACTCCTGTCCTGGGTGACGGAGACGGACGTGGACGGCTTCAATCTCGTGCGCACGGTGATGCCGGAATCCCTCGACGCGGTGGTCGACCTCCTCGTGCCCGAGCTGCAATCCCGCGGCGCGTTCAAGACCGCCTACCGCCAGGGGACCCTGCGGGAGAAGCTCTTCCCCGCGCGCGGCGCGCGCCTGCCCGACAGTCATCCCGGCGCCGGCTTCCGCCCGCCCGCGCCCCGCGGCGATGCATGACGTCCGACCCCCTAGAGCGATTCCCGCTTCGGTTGCGCGCCGGGTTGTCGGCTCTTCCAGCCGCATCCGCGTCAGCGGCGCTCTCGTTCCTCAAGGCACCGCAGAAGAGAGAGCGGGTTCATTGACGCGGCCCACGATCTCGGCCAATTCTCGGCAGAGCAAGAGATCGCTGTCGGAGATATGATCCGAGCTGACCGTAGCCGATGCGGATGACGACCTTGCGCGTTGACATCAACATTATCGAGATCGAGGCGTCGCGGATCAGAACCGTGCCGTTGACCACTCGCGCTGCTGCCTTGGTCGTCTGGCTGCGCCGATTGCGCGTCCTTGACTCCCTCCCAACTCGAATTACGAAGGCCTGCGCTGTTCCGGAAAGCCCCCGATCCCCCATATGGGCGTCCTAGCCGTCTCTGAAGCCTTTTTCGCGCTATTTCGAGCCCAGGGCGAATTCCCCGGGTCGCTGCCTCAGCGTCCCCGATGGTCGCGATAAAAAGCCCCAATCCCATAGCCTGCAAAGAAACCGACAGCCATGAGCAGAGGGACCAGGCCGCCATTGGCCTCATCGAGTTCTTCCATGCTCAACTCGCCCATCTCTGCCTGCTCCTTGAGGGCCTGTGATTCGGTATCGAACTTCGCAGAGGTGTTGTCGGAGGCGTTGAGGGCGAGATCAGTCATCGATCTTCTCCAAATGCGTGCCATCTCACCTCGAGATCGCATTCAGTTTCTAGCTTTCAGATCTTGGAGCCGCAGTGCTAATCCGCACACGGTGCGGACATTGGCGCATGAAGCCCAGTATCATCAGAATGAATGATAAAACTGGACGATGCCGCGCTGACCGCGATCCGAGTGCGCGTGTCATGCCTGCCGGATCGTCAGCCATCCGTGGACGACAAGAGCCAGATCCAAGCTCTCGAGCACACCCGGCCTGTTCACCATCTCGTACCAGAACGCCCGGCTACGTGCACGCATGACTACGTTCGCCACCGCACCACGACGCTGTTTGCGACACTCAGAGCCTGTCTGACTGATCGGTGCAATCGCGCGTTGTTGTCGGCGGGAGGGGCCGATGTGGAAGCAAGCAGAGATCGAAATCTGCAAATGATTTAGAGATGCATTGCAAATAATTCTGTCAGGTCATGCGGTATAATCAAATGATAAAAAGCGTCTTGCTGCGGGATGCGCAATCGTCGATTTGATAGAGCTTTTTCGCGTGTTTGGACAACCTCTCCTTCGTCGCCAGATTCTTCAGGGTCGAAGCTCTGATTTCGGTCCAAACGTAATGGTTGCAGCTGCGTGTCCCCTCGGGGCAGGCATGCGTCCCTCTGCGCAACCATCTCACCGAGCCGCACGGGTCGGCTCCGGTCCGCCAGGAACGCGCGAGGTATTGGTGATGGCAGCCGGTTGTGCGTGGCGCGGTCACGTTCATTGCCACTTGGTCCAGGCGGGTTGGTTTCCCTTGCGAAGCATTCGCGTGAGTTCGTGGATGGGTTCGTGCGGTCACATTGGACCGGCGGTGATCAGGCCGGAACGGATTCTGCCATGCATCGGTTGATTCTGATCAACGAGACAGGGATGATGCCATGCGCATAGGTACTGTACTGATCGGGACGAGCGCGGCTCTGATGCTCACGGTGACGATTGCTGCCGCAGGTCCGTGCGACACGGGTCCCCGCGATCCGCACCACACCACGTCCAACGCCAACCCGCCGGCGGCCAGCAAGGTGACGCCGGGCACCACCGCTGAGACGACGGGGTCCCTCGGCGGCACGCAGGCCGGAGGTGACAAGACGGCACTGCCCGGGGACACCTCGAAGATGTCGACGCAGGATCAGGCCTCGGCGCAGCGGCCCAACGATTGCTGACCGCGCCCTGCCGAGGCCAGGAGACTCGGATCGGGAGATGTGCGGTGCCGCCGTGAACGCGGCGCTCTCCACACGTTAAGAGAGCGAACGCCCGCAGGCTGACCGCCTCGCGGGCGTTTCGCGGTCCAGAATCCAGGAGGAGCCGTGCTCGGTCCTCGCCCGGAGGTGCAGCCGCTCTCCGCCTCGTCGATTGCCCCGCCACCGCGATCCTGCTTGTTTCCAAGGATGCAATACAGAGGCTGTGTCGGCGGAATGTCTCCTGACTGGGCAGCTCCCTCCTCTCTGCCCGCTCTACCGAGCGGGGCCAGAGCGTCGGACGGCACCTCGTCCTGATCCGTGGCGCGCCGTTGCCGAACCTCCGGCATCCGGGACGCTCCGTCTCACGATACCCGCAAGCCTCGCACAATCCAGGACATACACGTTCTCCGTTCATCGGCGGGAGGTGTCGGACCATGGACGACGAGGCACTCACGGAGACGCGGGCGGGTGAGCGGCTGGCTTACCACCTCCTGAAGGAGGCCTATCAGGACCTCGCGGCAGTGCTGCTGAGCGCCAATGCCAAGGCGGCGGAGAGCCTGTTCTACGCCGTCG
Organism: Methylobacterium variabile; assembly: GCF_001043975.1. GTDB lineage: Bacteria > Pseudomonadota > Alphaproteobacteria > Rhizobiales > Beijerinckiaceae > Methylobacterium > Methylobacterium variabile. Next base: position 10,324 of record NZ_LABY01000153.1, on the reverse strand, counting down.
AGAAGCGCACGGCGGACGCGCTCCGGTCCGTGGTGGCGGACCGCACCGAAGGCCATGCCTCGACCCGCATCGCCCGCACCGTCGGTGGCCAGCTCAACGACCTGTTCGAGGGTGCGCACGGCCGCACCGGGATTCCGACGCCCCGGCGGGTGGCGTAACCTCGACAGCGGCCGGGCGGTGCCTTGCGCCAGGAAGTGAAGCGCGGCAGCGAGCCTTCGATGGCGGGTGCGGCATGCTCAGGCTCCTGGTTACCGTGCTCGTCGTGCGCCCTCAACCTGTTCGGCGTCCCGGCCGCCGGCGGCGAGGTCCGGCGCGTGACTTGGTACTCCCTCGACGAACGGCCGATGAGCGTCACGCCCGACGGACGGGCGGTGCCCTTCGCCTCGGCCTTCGTCTGGTGGCTGCCCTCGATGATCGTGCCCGCCTCACCTGCGGGCTGCCGCAGATCGCCCGCTAGGCGCCTGCTGTCCGGCGAGCGCGGCGGCGGAGCCGCGCTGAGGCCTACAGGAAGCTCTGCGGATCGACGTCGATGCCGACCCTGAGGTTGCCCCGCGGCTTCGGGCCCCGCGCGAGCCAGTCGCGCAGGTAGCTCTGGATGTCGATCTCGCGCTCGGTCTTGACCAGCAGGCGGAAGCGGTAGCGGCCCCGCACCAGGGCGAGCGGCGCCTCGGCGGGGCCGAGCACCATCACGCCGGGCGGCGGCTCGGCGACGCGGGCGAGCGCCCGGCCATGGGCCTCGGCGGCCTCGCGGTCAGTGCAGGAGATCACGAGCGCGGCGAGGCGGCCGAACGGCGGCAGGCCGGCGACCTCCCGGGCGGCCGTCTCCTCGGAATAGAAGCGCTCGGCGTCGCCGGAGATGAGCGCCGCGATCACCGGGTGCTCGGGCTGGTAGGTCTGGACGAGCGCCCGCCCCGGCTTCTCGCCGCGGCCGGCGCGCCCCGTGACCTGCTGCAGGAGCTGAAAGGTGCGCTCGGCGGCGCGAGGATCGCCGGAGGTCAGCCCGATATCGGCGTCGAGGACGCCGACCAGGGTCAGGTGCGGGAAGTTGTGGCCCTTAGCGACGAGCTGGGTGCCGACGACGATGTCGCAGCCGCCCTCCGCCACGGTCTGCAGCTCGGCCCGCAGCCGCTCGGCCCCGCCGGGAAAGTCGCTCGAGAGCACGATCACCCGCCGGTCGGGGAAGGTGGCGGCGACCTCCTCGGCGATGCGCTCGACGCCCGGCCCGCAGGCCGTGAGGTTGTCGAAGGTGCCGCACTCGGTGCAGGCCTCCGGGCGCCGCTCGGCGTGGCCGCAATGGTGGCAGACGAGGGCCCGGCGGAAGCGGTGCTCGACGAGCCAGGTCGAGCAGTTGGGACACTGGTAGCGGTGGCCGCAGGCCCGGCACAGGGTGAGCGGCGCGTAGCCGCGGCGGTTGAGGAAGAGCAGCGCCTGCTCGCCCCGCGCATTGGTCTCGGCGATGGCCGAGACCAGGCTCGGCGACAGGTAGCGCCCGCGCGGCACCTTCTCGCCTCTCATGTCGATGGCGCGGATCTCCGGCAGGCGCCTTCCGCCGAAGCGCTCGGGCATCACCACCCGCCGATAGCGGCCGCGCTCGGCGTTGACCCGGGTCTCGATCGAGGGCGTGGCGGAAGCGAGCACCACGGCGGCATTCTCGAGCTTGCCGCGCACCACCGCCATGTCGCGGGCGTGGTAGCAGACGCCGTCGTCCTGCTTGTAGGCGCCCTCGTGCTCCTCGTCGACGACGATCAGGCCGAGCCGGCGGAAGGGCAGGAAGAGGGCCGAGCGGGCGCCGACCACCACCTGCACCTCGCCCGACGCCGCGCCGGCCCGGATGCGCTCGCGCCGCCGCCCGCCGACGCCCGAGTGCCAGGCGGCGGGCCTGACCCCGAACCGGCGCGCGAAGCGGTCGAGGAACTGGGCCGTCAGGGCGATCTCCGGCATCAGCACCAGGGATTGCACGCCCCGGCGCAGGGCCTCGGCCACCACCTCGAAGTAGACCTCGGTCTTGCCCGATCCCGTCACGCCCTCGAGCAGCGTCACGCCGCCCTCGCCCGCCGCGCCGCCGGCTGCCGGCGCCGCCGTGAGGGTGGCGATCAGCGCCCGGGCCGCCTCGGCCTGGGCCCCCGAGAGGGCGTCGTGGGGATGGTCGGGGTCCGGCGGCTCGGCGACGCGCTCGGGGGCCAGCGCCACCGTCTCGAGCACGCCGTCGTCGATGAGGCCATCGACCACGCCGGCGCTGACCCCGGCCTCGAGGGCCAGCGCCCGCTTGCCCCGCACCACGCCGTCGGCCGCCACCGCCACCACCTTGCCCCGGGCCGGGGTCATCCGGCTCGGCGGCATCCCGGTCGCCCGCACGCCGATTCGGGCGGTCTCGGTGCGGTTCTCCTCCGGCAGGCGCAGGGCCATGGCCAGCGCCGAGCCCTTCGGCGCCAGGGTGTAGCGGGCGATCCACTCGACGAGGCGGCGCAGGGCCGGGCTCAGGGTCTCGACGCCGATGCGGCCGCTCACCCGGCGCAGGTTGGAGCCGGCGCCGTCGCGCAGGCCCCACACCACGCCCACCGTCTCCCGCGGCCCGAGCGGCACCTGCACCACGTCGCCCTCGGCGAGGGTGAGCTCGGGCGGCACGGCGTAGCTGTAGGCCTGGTCGAGGGCGAGCGGGATCAGGACGTCGGCGATCGGGGCGGTCATCACGGCAGGGTCGGGCGGCGCTGGACCCTCATATAGGAACGGTCACGCCGCGCCGCCCCCGCTCACGCCTCGTCCTCGCCGATCTCCTCCTGGCTCATCTCCTCTTGACCTACCTCCTCTTGGCCCACCTCCTCCTCGCCGATCCGCCGGCGCACGCCCCACTCGGCCAGCACGGCGTTGAGGTCGTCGAGGACGAAGTGGCGGGCGCTGTCCTGGTCGTAGCCCTCCTCCAGGAGGGCGTCGTACTCGGTGAAGACGTGGCGGGCGTACGACACCATGCCGAGCCAGGCGGCGGTCTCGGGGGCGGCGCCGCGCAGTCCGGAGCTCGCGAGCGCCCGGTCGACGATCGCCTCGGCCTCGAACTCCGGCACCCGGGGGGCGAGGCGGGCCAGGGCCGCCTCCACCGCCTCGCGGCGGGTGGGCGGCGATCGACCCGCCGGCGGAGCGGATGGTCGCGGATCGGTGCGGCGGCTCATCGGCGTCCTTGGAGTCGCGGGCGGGGTGCCCGCCGGGGGCAGAACCTGCCGGACCGGGCCGGCCCTGTCACCCCCGCGTCCCGTCGGCCCGACCCGGCTGCGCCGATCGGCGGCGGTGTCCCTCGCGGCGAAAAAATGCATAAGGTGGGGCGAGAGCCACGCAGCCGGCCGGCCGCGATCGCGGCCGGCCTCGAGACCTCACATGCGCCTTGTCGTTGCCACCCTCCTCCTCGCCCTCGCCGCCGGCACCGCCGCGGCGCAGACGGAGGCCCCCTCCCTCCTCGGCGAGGCCCCTGTGGGCGCGGCGCCCGCGGCGCCGGAGGCGGGACAGCCCGCCACCGGCCGGCGCCAGCCGCGCCGGGTCGACGGCGCCCAGCCGGCGGCGAAGCCCGCCGTCGCTAAGGCCGACGCCGCCGAATCCGCCCGCAAGGCGCAGGCCGCCACCGCGGCCCGGGACAAGGCCTGGGACGCCCGCATGAAGCGCACCCTCGGATCGATCTGCCACGGCTGCTGAGCGCCGCGCCGGGCCGATGATCCGCTTCGAGGGCGCCGCCAAGACCTATCCGGGCAAGACCGATCCGGGCAGAGGCCCGACCGGGCTTCCGCGGCCGGCGCTCGACGCCTTCGACCTGAGCGTCGAGGCCGGCACCACCTGCGTGCTGATCGGCCCGTCGGGCTGCGGCAAGTCGACGGCGCTGCAGATGGTCAACCGCCTGGTGGTGCCGAGCGCGGGGCGGGTCCTGGTCGAGGACCGGGATGTCGCCGGCCTCGACCCGATCTCGCTGCGCCGCCGCATCGGCTACGTGATTCAGGGCGTCGGGCTGTTTCCGCATCGGACGGTCGCCCAGAACGTCGCCACCGTGCCGGGCCTCCTCGGCTGGCCGCGGGCGCGGATCGCCGAGCGGGTCGATGCGATGCTCGACCTCGTCGGCCTCGAGCCCGGCCGGTACCGCGACCGGCGCCCGGACGCGCTCTCCGGCGGCATGAAGCAGCGCGTCGCCATCGCGCGGGCGCTGGCCATGCAGCCGAAGGTGCTGCTGATGGACGAGCCCTTCGCAGCCCTCGACGCGCTGACCCGGCGCAAGATGCAGGAGGAGTTGCTGGCGCTCTGGGACGAGGCCCGCATGACCCTCCTCTTCGTCACCCACTCGATCGAGGAGGCCCTGGTGGTCGGCAACCGGGTGGCCCTGCTGTCACCCCATCCCGGCCGCGTCCGTGGCGAGTACAATTGCCACGAGTTCGACCTGTCGAGCATCGGCAGCCGCGGCTTCCAGGCCGCGGTCCAGCGCCTGCACGATCGGCTGTTCGAGCCCCTGCCGGAGGCCGCCCCGCGATGAGCCAGGCTCTCTCGCCGCCAATCCGCCCGGAATACGACCGGGCGCTGCCGCCCTTCGTCGAGGCGCCGGTCGAGCGCACCCTGCCGCTGCCGGCCCGCCTGTGGCAGCAGGGCTGGCTGCGCCGCGGCCTGATCCTCCTCGCCCTGGCGCTCGCCTGGGAGGCGCTGGCGCGCTGGCAGGACAACGACCTCCTGCTGCCGGGCTTCGGCGCCACCCTGGCGGCCCTCGCCGACGGCCTCGCGACCGGCGAGATCCTGGAGCGGACCCGGATCTCCCTCACCGTGCTGGCGCAGGGCTACGTCCTCGGGGTCGTCCTCGCCTTCGCGCTGACCTCGCTCGCGGTCTCGACGCAAGTAGGCCGCGACCTGCTCTCGACCCTGACCGCGATGTTCAACCCGCTGCCGGCGATCGCGCTGCTGCCGCTGGCGCTGCTGTGGTTCGGGCTCGGGCAGGGCAGCCTGATCTTCGTGCTGGTGCACGCGGTGCTGTGGCCGCTGGCGCTCAACACCTACGCGGGCTTCCAGGGCGTGCCCGACTCGCTGCGCATGACCGGGCGCAACTACGGGCTCGAGGGGCTCGCTTACGTCGGCCAGATCCTGGTCCCGGCGGCCCTGCCGGCGATCCTGTCGGGCCTCAAGATCGGCTGGGCCTTCGCCTGGCGCACCCTGATCGCGGCGGAGCTCGTCTTCGGCGCCTCGTCGGGCCGCGGCGGCCTCGGCTGGTACATCTTCCAGAACCGCAACGAGCTCTACACCGACCGGGTCTTCGCCGGCCTCCTCCTCGTCATCGCGATCGGCCTCCTGGTCGAGACCGTCGTGTTCGCGACCCTGGAGCGGGTCACGATCCGGCGCTGGGGACAGGTGCGCTAGGGCTTGCTCCGCCGGGCGGGGCGGGCCGTCGCGAAAAAATGTGGTCGGATCAATGACCTAGGACGCGCCCGATTGCCGGTCGATCGGGCAGCGCCCTAGATCGGCGGCACCGGTCCCGTTACCAGAGCGGACGATGACACAGGACACCATGCGCCTCGGCGCCTTCTTCTACGCCACCGGCCACCACGTCGCCGGCTGGCGCCACCCGTCGAGCGAGGCCGATGGCGGGCTCGTCCTCGAGCGGTACGTCGGCTGGGCCCGGCGGGTGGAGGCCGCGAAGTTCGACCTCATCTTCCTCGAGGACGGCACCGGCATCCGCGACGCCGACCTGCGCTCGAGCGAGCGCACCGCCCGCTCGGCCCATTTTGAGCCGGTCACCCTGCTCTCGGCGCTGGCCGCCGTCACGAGCCGGATCGGCCTCGTCGCCACCACCTCGACGAGCTTCAACGAGCCCTACAACGTCGCCCGCCGCTTCGCCTCCCTCGATCACCTGAGCGGCGGCCGCGCCGGCTGGAACCTCGTCACCTCCGCCACCGATCTCGAGGCGGCGAATTTCGGCAACGACCGGATCGCCCGCCACGCCGACCGCTACGAGCGGGCGGAGGAGTTCGTCGACGTCGTCCTGGGTCTCTGGAACACCTGGGACGACGATGCGGTCGTGATCGACAAGGCGAGCGGCCAGTTCTCGAAGCCCGACGGCTTCCGGACCCTCGACCACCGGGGCAAGCACTTCGAGGTCCGGGGGCCCCTCAACATCTCGCGCACGCCGCAGGGCCAGCCGGTGCTGGTCCAGGCCGGCTCCTCGGGTCCGGGCAAGGACTTGGCGGCGCGCACCGCCGAGATCGTCTTCACCGCCAACCAGACCCTCGACGAGGCGGTGGCGTTCTACCGCGACCTCAAGGAGCGGATGGGCCGCTTCGGCCGGGCGCCGGACGACCTCAAGATCATGCCCGGCCTCTTCCCGGTCGTCGGGCGCACCGAGGCCGAGGCGCGGGCGAAGTTCGAGGAGCTGCAGGCCCTGATCGACCCGGTCGTCGGCCTGGCGCTGCTCAGCCGGATGATCGGCGGCCACGACCTCTCAGGCTACGACCCCGACGGCCCGGTGCCGGAGCTGCCCGAGACGGAGGGCGGCAAGTCGCGCCAGCAGCTGATGTTCGACCTCGCCCGGCGCGAGGGCCTGACCCTGCGCCAGCTCTACCTGCGCATCGCGGGCGCCCGGGGCCACTCGCAGATCGTCGGCACGCCGGCGCAGATCGTCGACGAGATGGAGGCGCGCTTCCGGGCCGGCGGCGCCGACGGCTTCAACATCATGCCGCCGACCCTGCCGGGCGGCCTCGACGACTTCATCGCGCTGGTCCTGCCCGAGCTGCGCCGGCGCGGCCTGGTCCGGACCGAGTACGAGGGCCGCACCCTGCGCGAGCACCTCGGCTCGCGCCCGCCCGCCGGATACGGGCCCGGGAAGGCCTCCGCCTCGCGGGGATAGCCTCGTCCGATCGGACCGGCGTCGCGCCGGCCCCGGCGCGACGCCGGGGTCTCGCGCGCTCCCGGGGACGCCGCGAGAGGCCGGCATCCGCCCGCACCCGCGCCGCTGAGGGGCCCCGGCCGGGAGGCCGGAGGCGAGCCCGGGGCAATTCGTTGCACGTCTGCAACAGGTCGATGTTCCCTGCGACGAGGCGCCGTTCGGGCTGCCCGGCGGGACGCGCATGCCCGTGGACTGTTTCCGGCAGAAACACAAAGGCTTGCACTGGATATTCCGCGCCAGTTTAGAATCATAAGAAATAACATCAGAATTCGAAGGTCTATACCGCACCCGTTCGGTCGCTTACAAGATGATGGGTTGAACACGGGTTAGTTTAGAGGCATTCGGAGCTGGGGGATGCAGCCAATCTCGATCGACGCGCTGCACCGCTGCGACGGCGTGAGATTGCGCCGCTTCCTGACGCGCCTGCTCGGCAACCCGGCCGACGCGGCGGACGCCCATCAGGAGACCTACCTGCTGATGCTCGCGGCGCTCTCGCGGACGCAGGTCGAGAAGCCCTCCGCCTTCCTGTTCCAGATCGCCAACAACGTCGCCCTGCGGATGCGCAACCGGCAACGCCTGGAGGGCCGGATCTTCCAGCCGACGAGCGACGCCGACTGGGCCGGCATCGTCGACGCCTTCGCCCTGCCCGAGCGGCAGGCGATGGCCCGGCAGGAGCTCAGGCGCCTCGCCGCCGCCATCGACGAGCTGCCCCCGCGCTGCCGCGAGGCGTTCCTGCTCGCCCGCATCGACGGGCTCCCGAACGGCGAGGTCGCCGCGCGCCTGGGCATCAGCCGCAACATGGTCGAGAAGCACCTGATCAAGGCCCTCTTGCACTGCCGCCGCCGCTGTGGCGATCTTTTCTGACCGCCGACGTCAGGAATTCGCCGGCTGATTGATCTGAGATCGCAGGGAGACATCCTCGGACCGTCCGGGCCCTGGTGAGCCCCGGGAGGGAACTTGGCCTTGGCGATCAGCGGCGGGACCGACGCGCAGGACCGGGACGGCGAGGATCCGGTCTACGAAGCCGCGGCCAGCTGGGTCGCGCGCCTCTCCTCGCCCGACGCGACCGAGAGCGACCGCGACGCGTTCGAGGCCTGGCTCGCCGCCGACCCGGCCCACGCGGCCGCCCATGCCGAGATGGACGCGCTGTGGCGCAGGCTCGGGCAAGTTCCCGATCCCAGAGTTCCCGATCCCAGAGTTCCCGATCCGGGCGTGCCGGCGCCGCGGCCGCGCCGGCTGCCGAAGGGGCCGGCCTGCCTCGCCGCCGCGGTTGCGCTGGGCGCCGCGGTGGCCTCCCAGTCCGGCCTCGCCGACTGGCTGCGCGCCGATCTCTGGAGCGGGATCGGCGAGATCGCGCACGCGACCCTGGCCGACGGCAGCCGCGTCGACCTCAACACCGGTACCGCCCTCGCCCTGCACTTCACCGAGACCGAGCGCCGGGTCGCGCTCCTGCGCGGGGAGGCCCTGTTCGACGTCGCCCGCGATCCGGCGCGCCCCTTCGTCGTGGAGGGCGGCGGCGTGAGCGTCCGGGCGGTGGGCACGGTCTTCTACGTCCGCGCCGACGGCGCCGGGCCGGTGGGCGTCGCGGAGGGGCGCGTCGACGTCACGGCCGCCGGCCGGCACCTGGAGGTCTCGGCCGGCGAGGCGCTGCGCCGGCAGGAGGGCGGCGCCACGATCGTCAAGGCCGACATGGGCCGGGCCACCGCCTGGCGCGACGGGCGCGTGGTCTTCTCGGGCGAGCGGCTGGCCGACGTGCTCGCCGAGCTGGCGCGCTACCGCCGCGGGCGCATCCTGCTGCTCGATTCCCGCCTCGGCGAGCGGCGCGTGACGGCGGCGTTCGACCCGCGCGACACCGACGACGCCCTGGACGCGCTGGCCGCGACGATGGGTGTGCGCGTCACCCGCCTGACCCCCCTGCTCGTCCTCGTCGGGCCGCCCGCGTGAGAAAAATCGAGAAAAAGTCGCGACCCGACGTCAGGAGTTTCCCGCCTCGTTGATCTCAAGGCGTGAGGGGACGAGAGAGCGCGAAGGACGCCGGCCCTTCGAGCAGAAGGACGGGGTGTCGAATGGTGGCGCGGGAGCGTGGGTTTGGGTGTGGTCGGCTGGCGGGGATGGCCCTCGCCGGCGTCTCGCTGCTGGTGCTGGGGCCGAGCGCGGCGCTGAGCCAGGAAGCGGCGCGGGCGCAGGCGGACGGCCACCGGGAGGCGGCCGCGCCGGACGGCGACGCCGTCCCCCTGTCGATCCCGAAAGGGTCGCTCGAGCCGGCGCTGGTCAGCTTCACCGAGCAGGCCAGGGTCAAGCTGGTCTACGCCACCGACATGACCGCCACCCTGACCACGGGCGGCGTCGAGGGAGCGTTCCAGCCGCTCGAGGCCCTGGGCCGGCTCCTCGCGGGCACCGGGCTGACCTACCGGCGAGTGAGCCCCTCCACCGTCACCCTGGTCAACCCGCGCTACGCCCAGCTCGGCGGCGCCGGCGGCACGGTGGCCCTCGAGGAGATCGTCGTCGCGGGCGAGCAGCCCGCCGCGCCCGGGGCCGCCAGTTCCGGAGCCGCCAGGCCCGGCGCCGCCGGCCTGCCGCCGCCGACCGGGACGGTCGGCCAGCCGCCGCCGTCCTACGCGGGCGGCCAGGTCGCGACGGGCGCCCGCGTCGGGCTGCTGGGCAACCGCTCGGTCCTGACGACGCCCTTCAACGTGACCGGCTACACCGAGAAGCTGATCCAAGACCAGCAGGCGCGCTCGCTGGCCGACGTGGTGCTGAACGACTCGTCGGTGCGCAACGACGCGCCGCCGTTCAGCGAGCGCGACTCGTTCTTCATCCGCGGCTTCTCGGTCGTGAACCTCGACGTCGGCTTCGACGGCCTGTTCTACCTCGCCAACCCGCGGCGCGTGTTCACGGAGGGCATCGAGCGGGTCGAGATCCTGAAAGGGCCCACCGCGCTCCTGAGCGGCGGCACCGGCCGCGTCGGCGGAACCATCAACCTGATCCCCAAGCGTGCCTACGACGAGCCGCTGGCACGCCTCACCACCACCTACCTCAGCGACTCGCAGGTCTGGACCCACGCCGATCTCGGCCGCCGCTTCGGCCCGTCGAAGGAGTGGGGCGTGCGCACCAACCTGTCCTACCGCAACGGCAACACGCCGCTCGACAAGAACGCCATCGAGGTCGGCGTCGCGACGCTCGGCCTCGACTACCGCGGCGAGCGTCTGCGCGCCTCGCTCGACCTCGTCCACAACACCCAGAACATCACGGCGCCGACCTCGCTGTTCAACTCGGTCGCCCCGAACATCCCGGTGCCGCGGGCGCCGAACAACCGTCTCAACACGGCGAGCTCGCTCGAGTACATCGATACCCGCTACAACATGGCGGCGGGCCGGGTCGAGTACGACATCCTGCCCGACACGACGGTCTACGCCGCCGGCGGCGTCAGCC
>NZ_LABY01000152.1 GCF_001043975.1 Methylobacterium variabile | reverse complement strand
GGGGGCCCCCCCCCCCCCCGTGCCCAGTCCGCACGGGCGGGGCGTCGGCGGGCGGGCCCGGCCGGGCCCGGCGCGCCAGGCCCGGCGGGCCGGGGGGACGTGGGGCGGGGCGCCCCCGGCCCGGACAGCCGCTAGCGCGGCGGGGCAGCCGCGGGCCCCCCGCCCGCTTACGCCCGCGAAGCCGGGGCCCCGGATGGGAGGCGGCGGCGGCTTCATCGGCTCCCGCCTGCTGCGAGTCCTGCACCGGGCCGGGGCCACCGTCCGTACGCTCCTCGGGCCGCCCGGCTCCGCCGTGACGGCGCTGCCCGGCGCCGCCCTGGTCGCGCCGCCTGCGGGAATCGAGGCGTGGCAGGGCGAGGTCGACGATCCGGCGGTCCTGGCGCCGCTGGTCGCGGGTGCGGCCCTGGTCCTGCACCTCGCCGGGCCCCGGTCCGTCGCCGCCTCCTTCGGCGCCGCGGCGGCCTATGCCCGCATCCACGTCGCCGGCACGGCCGCGCTGGTCCAGGTCTGCGCGGGGGCCGGGGTGGCCCGGCTGATCCACGTGTCGTCGGCGGAGGTCTACGGGCAGCCCGCCCGGAACCCCGTCCGCGAGGATGCGCCGCTCGCGCCCCGCTCGCCCTACGCCGCCGCCAAGGCCGGGGCCGAGGCCTTCGTCCTGGCCGGCTCCGTCGCCGGCGGCTTCGAGGCGGTGATCGCCCGCCCGTTCAGCGTCTACGGACCCGGCATGGCCCCCGACACGCTGCTCGGCGCCCTCGTCCGCCGGGCGCGGTCCGGCGACCCCGTCGCGGTCTTCGATCCCCGCCCCGTCCGCGACTACTGCCACGTCGACGACGTGGTCGCGGCGCTCGTCGCGTGCTGCACCGCCGCGCTGCCCGAGCCGACGCGGGTCTACAACCTCGCGGGTGGCGTCGGGCTCAGCGTGGCGGCGCTCGCCGGGCGCGTGCTCGCCGCGGCCGGACGGCCGGGCGCGCCGGGCCTCGTGCCGCAGGCGGACCGCCCGCGGGAGGCGGACATTCTCGCGCTCGTCGGGGATCCCGGGCGGGCCGCCCGGGAGCTGGGCTGGCGCACCACCACGTCCCTCGACGCCGGACTTTCGGCGATGCTGCGGAGCGAGTCGTGACGGACCGCATCCTCATCACCGGCGCGCAGGGCTTCCTCGGCCGCTACCTCGCCGCGCACTGGCTGGCGTCCGAGCCCGACGCCGTCATCCTCGGCCTCGGCCGCTCTCCTGCCCGGCCCGACACCTTCACGCACGCCGTCGGCTGGGGCGGCGCCACGCTGCCGGCGCCCCTTCCCCCGGCCCTCGTCCGGACCCTGGCCACCCCCCGCTACGGCTACCGGCCGGTCGACATCGCCGATGGGCCAGCCCTCGCCCGGACGGTCCGGGAGTTCCGGCCCGACATCGTCGTGCACCTGGCCGCCGCCCTGCGCGACGACCCGCCGGGGCGCCTCGTGCGCACGAATGTCGGCGGGGTCGTCGCCCTCCTGGAGGCGCTCCGGACCTCCGGCGCGACCCCGCGCACGATCGTCCTCGGCTCGTCCGGCTCCGTCTACGGCGCGCTGCCCGGGCGCGAGCCTCCGTTCGGCGAGGCGGCGGCCTGCGCGCCCGCGGACCCCTACGCCGCCACCAAGCGGGCGGCCGAGGAACTGGGACGCATCCTGGCCGAGGCCGGCGCCCTCCCGGTGGTGTGGGGCAGGATCTTCAACCCGGTCGGCGCGGGCCAGGACGAGCGCCACCTCTGCGGCTGGCTCGGCCGGCAGGTGGCGGAGATCGGGGCGGGACTGCGTCCCCCCGCCGTCGTGGCGGGCCCGCTCGACACGACCCGCGACTACATCGACGCGCGCGACGTCGCCGAGGCGTTGCGCGTCCTCTCCGCGCGGGGTGCGCCGGGATGCGCCTACAACGTGGCCTCCGGCCGGGAGACCGGAGGGGAGGAGATCCTCGCGATGCTCGTCGCGCTCGGCGGCCTCCCCTCCCCTGTCGAGCGCGTCCGCCGGCCGGACCGATCGGGCGACGTCGCCCGCAGCTTCGCCGATGTGAGCCGCCTCGCCGCGCTCGGATTCCGGCCGCGCCACACCCTGCGCGACAGCCTGGCGGCGGTGCTGGACTATTATTGCGAGTGCGTGGCGGATTGCTCCTCGTCAGCCCCCACCCGTTCCGGGCCCGGAACGGGGGAAAGGTTTTAGGCGGACGGACTGCCTGCTGTGCGGCAGGCTCCGGGCACTGTCGCGCGCGGTCTCTGCGAACGCATCGTCCGCTCAGGTCTTGGTTCCGTTGCGGGGTTTGGTCGCAAACCTGGACCCCGCTCTTGCGCAACATGCTCGGCCGAATGGCGCGCTCACGGGTAGCGCACGGGCGGCGGATCCTCCGGAAGCGGGATGAACTCGGCGTCGTTCGGCACGGTGTCGAACCGGCCCTGGCGCCAATCCTCCTTCGCCTGCGCGATCCGTTCCGGCCGCGAGGAGACGAAGTTCCACCACAGGTGCCGCGGGCCGTCCATCGGCTCGCCGCCGAGCACCATGAAGCGGGCGGCCTGCGTGGCGCGCACGCTGATCCGGTCGCCGGGGCGGAACACCAGGAGCTGGCCCGGCCCGAAGCCGTCGCCGGCGATCTCGATCGCGCCCGCGACCGTGTAGATCGCCCGCTCGTCGTAGGTCGGATCGAGCGGCAGGACGGCCCCGGCCTCCAGCGCCACGTCGGCGTAGACCATCGGGCTCGACGTGCGCACCGGCGAGCGCGCCCCGAACGCCTCCCCGGCGATCAGGCGCACGGTCTTGCCCTCACCGGTCACGACCGGCAGCGCCGCGGCGTCGTAATGCTCGAAGGCCGGAGCGCTCTCCTCGTCCTGCGCCGTCAGGGCGACCCAGCTCTGGATGCCGAACAGCCGCGAGCCGGTCTGGCGCAGGCCGGCGCCGGTGCGCTCCGAATGGGTGATGCCGCGTCCGGCCGTCATCCAGTTCAGCTCGCCCGGGCGGATCGGCAGCTCGGTGCCGAGGCTGTCGCGGTGCATGATCTCGCCGTCGAAGAGGTAGGTGACGGTCGACAGGCCGATATGGGGATGGGGTCGGACGTCCATGCCCTGGCCGAGCAGGAACTCGGATGGTCCCATCTGGTCGAAGAAGATGAAGGGACCGACCATCCGGCACTCGGCCGAGGGCAGCGCCCGCCGCACGGCGAACGAGCCGAGATCGCGCGAGCGGGGCACGATCAGGGTCTTGATCGCGTCGCAGCTGAAGTGGTCGCCCGGGATCGGGTCATCGGCACCGTGCCAGCTCATCGCTCCTGCTCCTCATGATCGGGTGGTCGCACCCGCGGTCCGGGAGGCGCCCTCGACGGCTCGCGTCGTCCCGGGCACCGGCTGCAGGCAACCTGGAGCAGGAGCGCGGGCCTGGAAACGGAAACGATCGAAACACATCGTTTCGAAGTCTGGCGCGCCAGGTCCAGGCAATCCCTCCGGCCCCTCCGGTCCGGTCCGGTCCGGGCGATTGACAGCCTGTCCGAATGGGCAAAGCATGAGCGGGCCCAGCCCGGAACGGTACCGCGCGCCATGCGCCGAGCGACCGGGGGCGGCCTCCTCTCGGCCAGGCGCTGCCGGCCGCGGCGGGCGTCCGGGGCAGGAGGAGGTTCCGATGCCAGGGATCCGCGCGATGACCCCCGGTCGACTCGCCTCGGCGCTCTGCGCCGCCACGGTGCTCCTCGCGGCGGGACCGGCCGGCGCCGACGAGACCTGCCAGTCGCCCTACATGGTGAAGATCACCGGCGTCGAGGATTTCGTCTACGTCTGGACGCTCGGGGTCGAGGGGCTGGGCGACGGATCGGACAAGCTCGTCACGGTCGACGCGCGCGAGGGCTCCCCGACCTTCGGCCGGCCGATCCACGCCGTTCCGGTCGGCGGCCGGCACGAGGCGCATCACGGCGGCTTCACCGACGACCGGCGCCAGTTCTGGGCCGCGGGCCTGTCGGACAGCAGGATCTTCATCTTCAACGTGGCCGACGATCCGGCGAAGCCGCGGCTCGTCAAGGTGATCGACGATTTCGTCGAGCGGAGCGGCGGCGCGGCCGGCCCGCACGGCGCCTACGCGCTGCCCGGCCGCATGCTGATCCCGAGCCTGTCGAACCGGGACGGCACCGGCCGGGCGGCCCTCGTCGAGTACTCGAACGAGGGCGAGTACGTCGCGACGCACTGGCTGCCCACCGACGCCGCGCCGAACGGCGCGACGATCGAGGCCCGGGCGGACGGCTACGGCTACGACGCCCGGGTGCTGCCGCGCCGCAACGTGATGCTGACCTCGTCCTTCACCGGGCTCGAGAACTACATGCGCCCCCTCGGCGACCTGATGAAGGACGCCGAGGCGATGAAGCGGTTCGGGCAGACGATGGTGGTGTGGGACTTCCACGCCCGCCAGCCCCGCACCGTGCTGAGCGTGCCCGGCGTGCCGCTGGAGATCCGCTGGGCCTGGGGACCGCAGAACACCTACGCCTTCACCTCGACCGCGCTCACGTCCAAGCTCTGGCTCGTGCGCGAGGACGGGCGCGGCGCGTGGAGCGCCAAGGCGGTGGCCGATATCGGCGACCCGTCGACGCTGCCGGTGCCGGTCGACATCAGCCTCTCGGCCGACGACCGCACCCTGTTCGTCGACACCTTCATGGACGGCACCACGCGCGTCTTCGACGTCTCCGATCCCGACCGGCCGCGGCAGATCTACGAGAAGAAGATCGGCGCGCAGCTCAACATGGTCTCGCAGAGCTGGGACGGCAAGCGGATCTACTACACCAGCTCGCTCCTGGCGAACTGGGACAAGACCGGGGCGGAGAATGAGCAGTTCCTCAAGGCCTATACGTGGGACGGCAAGGCCCTGGCGCCGCGCTTCGCGATCGACTTCACGGCCGAGCGGCTCGGACGCCCGCACATGATGGCGTTCGGCGCGGCCTCGCTCTACGGAAAGTAGCGCCGATGCGCCCCGCCCCCCTCCTCGGCCTCGCGGCGCTGGGCGCCTGCGCCGCCTCCCTCGCCCATACCGGCCTTGCCCCAAACGTCCTTGCTCATGAGGGCCACGGCCACCCGCCGCGGGCCGAAGCGGGAGCCCCCTTCCCGATCCCGGAGCCGGGCAGCTACCGCCTGCCGCCGATCAAGCCCGCGGGCGGCGGCCGCGTCCTCGACGAGGCCGGCCGGCCCCGGGACCTGCTCGACGACGCGCGCGCGGGCGGCGTCACGGTGCTCGCGCTGATCTACACCCGCTGCGGCGACGTCTGCCCGCTCGCCAGCGCGGACATGGCCCGGCTGCAGGACCTCGCCGCGAGGGACCCGGCGGCGGCGCGCCGGATGCGGCTCGTCACCCTGAGCTTCGACCCCGAGCACGACACGCCGGAGGTGATGCGCAGCTTCGCCGCCGCGTGGCGCTCCGCCGATCCCGCCGCGCCCGCCTGGGCCTTCCTCACGGCGCCCGGCCGGGCCGAGCTCGCGCCGATCCTCGCGGCCTACGGGCAGCGCGTCGATGCCGGTCCCGACGGGTCGCTGAGCCACCTCTTCCGCGCCTTCCTGATCGATTCCGGCGGGCGCGTGCGGAACATCTACAGCCTCGACTTCTTCGAGCCCGCGCTGGTCCTCGCCGACATTCGCACGCTGCTCCTCGAGGAGGCCGGGTCCGGGGCGGCGCGGGGCCGCTGAGGGTGGGCCGTCGCCGCCGGGGACGCGCAGGTCATGGTGAGATCCCGGGCCGATCCGCGCCGCTCGCTCTTCGCGAAGTACTGCGTCGTGCTGTTCGCCGCGGTGGCGCTGCCCCTGTTCGCGAATGGCGGCCTCGAGGCGTGGTTCGGCTACCGCGACCGGCGCAACCAGATGCACGCGCTCCTCGGCCTGGAGGCCCGCGACGCCGCCTTCCGCATCCAGGGCTTCATCGACACCATCCGCGAGCAGCTCGGCTGGATGGTGCAGCTGCCCTGGGCGCCGGGCGCGGAGGACCGCCAGCGGCTCGATGCGCTGCGCCTGCTGCGGCAGGTGCCGGCGATCGCGCAGCTCACCCTCGTGGACGGGGACGGCCGCGAGCGGATGCAGGTCTCGCGCGTCAACCTCAACCGCGCCGGGAGCGGCGCCGACCGGTCGGGCGACCCGGCCGTCGTCGGGGCCCGGGCCGCCCGGGCCTGGTACGGCCCGGTGACCTACCATCGCGGCTCCGAGCCGTTCATGACAGTGGCGGTGGCGGGCAACCGCGCCTCCGTCGGCGTGGCGGTGGCGGAGATCAACCTCAAGCTGATCCGGGACGTGATCTCCGGAATCCGCGTGGGCGAGACCGGGCAGGCCCTCGTGCTCGACGGGCCCGGCCGGCTCATCGCTCATCCCGATCTCAGCCTGGTGCTGCGCGGCGCCGACGACCCGGCGGCGCGCCGGCTCGCGACCCTGCGCGAGGGCGCGCGCACCGGCGGCAGCACGACGGGCACGGACGCGGCGGGGCGGGCCGTCATCGCGGCGACGGCGGCGATCCCGGGGGTGGGCTGGACGGTGGTCGTGATGCAGCCCGCCGCCGAAGCGTTCCGGCCGATCACCCGGGCGCTCCAGCGCACCGGCGCGCTGATCCTCCTCGGCCTCCTGTTCGCCGCCGCCCTCGCCTACGGCCTGGCGCGGCGCATGACCGGCCCGATCCGGCTGCTCGAGCACGGCACCGAGCGGATCGGCGCCGGGGATTTCGCCCACCGCATCGCGATCGCCTCGGCGGACGAGCTCGGCCGGCTCGCCGCGCGATTCAACGCGATGGCGGGCGAGCTGGCCCTGTCGCAGGAGCGGCAGGAGCGCATCGGGCGCCTGAAGCGCTTCCTCGCCCCGCAGGTCGCCGAACTCGTCGACCGCTGCGGCGACGACGGCGTGCTCGACGGGCGGCGCGTCGAGGTCGCGGTGGTCTTCGGCGACCTGCGGGGCTTCACAGCCTTCTCGGCCGGCACGCCGCCGGAGACGGTGATCGCGGTGCTCGGGGAGTATTTCGCGGCGTTGGGCGGCGTGGTCACCGCCCACGGCGCCACCCTGGTCTCGTTCACGGGCGACGGCCTGATGGCGCTCGTGAACGCCCCCGTGCCGACGCCGGACCCGGGCCTCGCCGCCGTGCGGCTCGCCGTCGCCATGCAGGAGGCGGTCCGGCCCCTCGCCGCGTCGTGGCAGGCCCAGGGTTACGGCATCGGCTTCGGCGTCGGCGCGGCGATGGGCCCCGCGACCGTCGGGCGGATCGGCTACGAGGGCCGCTCCGACTACACGGCGATCGGGCCGGTGGTGAACCTCGCCGCCCGCCTCTGCGCCGCCGCGGCCGACGCGCAGATCCTGATCGACGCCGCCCTGGCCGAGGCCGTGCGCGGGCATTGCGCCGTCACGGCCCTCGGCGCGCTGCCGCTGAAGGGGCTGACCGGCGCGGTTCCGGTCTTCGGAGTCTCGTGCGGGCCCCCTGGGGCCGTCGAGACCGAAGGCCCTCGCGGTCTCACTCGATGACCGTGTCGGCACCGCTGAGGAGCGAGGCCGGGACGGTGACGCCGAGGGCGGCGGCGGCCTTGAGGTTCACGAACAGCTCGAGCTTCGTGACGAGCTGCACCGGCAGGGCCGACGGCCGCTCGCCCTTGAGGATCCGGCCGACATAGAGGCCGGCCTGCCGGTGCGACTGCGTGAAGTCGCCGCCGTAGCTCATCAGGCCGCCCGCGACCGGAAAGTCCCGCGACTGCGTGACGGCCGGCAGGCCGTGGCGGAGGGCGAGCGCGGCGAGGAGCCGGCTGCGCAGGGCGAAATAGGGATCGGAGGTGAAGACGAGCCCGCTCGGCCGTCGCGCCGCCGCGGTCGCGAAGATCGGCTCGAAATCCGCCTCGCCGCCGACCGGCACGGTCCGGAGCTGCACGCCCAGGGTCTCGGCGGCGGCGTGGATGGACTGCAACTGCGACGGCGCGGTCGGGCTCGTCGGGTTGAACGCCACCGTGAAGGTGGAGGCCGCCGGCACGGCCTCGTGCAGGAACTCCAGCCGCTTGCGCGACACCTCCACGCTCAGGCTCGACACCCCCGTGATGTTGCCGCGCGGGCGCGCCAGGTCCTCCACGATCCCGAGCGCGACGGGATCCCCGCCCATCTCGAAGATGATCGGGATCGGCGCTTCAGGGACCGCCGCCGTGGCGGCCTTCGCGGCGAGCGCGACGGGCGCGCCGCCCGGCGCCGCCAGCACCGTGACCCGGCGCTCGACCAGCTCCCGCGCGAGGTCGGGCAGCCGCTCGTAGCGCCCGTCGGCCCAGCGAAAGTCGATCGCGACGTCGTGGCCCTCGGTGAATCCGGCCTCGGCCAGCCCCTCGCGGAAGGCCGCGAGCCGGCTCGCGAAGGGCTCGGGCGACTCGAGCCCGAGATAGCCGATGACCGGCAGGGGCGGGCCCGGCTGCGCGCGCGCCGCGCGGGCGCAGGCGACTGCGCCCCCGAGCCAGGCGAGCACGTCCCGCCGCCTCGCCCGTGGCCCTCCCCCGCCGAACTGCCGTGGCGCCGTCATCCGGGATCGTCCGAGACCTCTCGCCTCGGGGCCGGAGCATACGCGCCCGGCGCTCCGGCGCGATCATAAAATGACGCGGGCGGCCGCGGCCGCGATCACGGCTCCGCGAACGCGCGCGGCGCGGGAGGCCGGGTCGCGCCTCCGCCCCGGCCCGCGTTCACGCCTCGTTAGCCATCCCGGCCCGCCGACGACCGGCGGTGCCGAGTGCCCTCCCCTCTCTCCGGCGCACCGGGACGGCTGCCCGAGCGCCGGATGTCGGGCTTGCGCCGGACTTGCGGCGACTCGACTCCTTGTTCCGAATCGGTCCTATCTCTTCGCTAGCGGTGGTATGACGTAATCTGCTGTTTTACCGCTAACGAGAAGGGTCATGAACCAGCACGTCCCCTCGGGAGGCGCCGAGGCGTCCTCCAACCAGATCGCCTCGACCCATGCACGCCTCCTCGGCGGCAAGCTGCAGGACCTCGCGACCGGGTTCTATCCGCCCGCGGCGCAGAAGACCCTGCGGCGCTTCTCGGCCGGCGAGACGGCGCGCCTCCTCGGCATCACCGAGGCGCGGCTGCGCCAACTGCCCTTCGACCGCCTGACGCCGGACCTCGAGGTCGGGCCGGCGGGCCGGCGCTACTTCACCCTTGCCGAGATCAACGTCCTGCGGCGCCATCTCCACGAGATCGACCGGGTCGGGCGCGGCTACCTTCCCCACCGCGATCCCGCCAAGGGCGAGCACCTCCAGGTCATCGCGCTCACCAACTTCAAGGGCGGCTCGGCCAAGACGACGCACACGGCGGGCCTCGCCCATTATCTCGCGCTGCACGGCTACCGCGTGCTGGCGATCGACGCCGATCCGCAGGCCAGCCTCTCGACCCTGCTCGGCACGCGGCAGGACGACAGCGGCCCGACGATCTACGACGCGGTCCGCTACGGCGAGGGCCAGCGCCCGCTGCGGTCGGTCATCCGCAGCACCTACTTCGCGGGCCTCGACCTCGCGCCCGCGAACCTCGAACTCGAGGAGTTCGAGTTCTACGCCCCGCTGATGTCGACGGCGGAGCGGCGCAAGACCGCCGGGCCGCCGTTCTTCGCCCGGCTGCCGGTCGCCCTGGAGAGCGTCGCGGCCGATTACGACGTGGTGGTCATCGACTGCCCTCCCCGCCTCGGCTACTTCGCCATCTCGGCCCTGTGCGCGGCGACCGCGACCCTGATCACCGTGCATCCGCAGATGATCGACCTCGCGTCGATGCGGCAGTTCCTCACCATGATGAGCGACCTGATGGAGACGGTGCAGGAGGAAGGCGCGCCGCCGCCGTCCCAGGACTGGTTCCGCTACCTGATCACCCGCTACGATCCGCAGAGCGTCCCGCAGACCTCGGTCGTCGGCATGCTGCAGGACCTGTTCGGCGCCTACGTCCTGCCGAAGGCGATGCTGCAGACGCCGGCGGTCTCGACCTCGGGCCTCGTCGGGCAGACGATCTACGAGACCCCGCTGGGCAAGGACCGCAGCGACGAGGTCAGCCGGGCGACCTACCGGCGCGCGCTCGACGCGCTCGACGACGTGAACCGCGAGATCGAGATCCTGATCCGCCGCGCGTGGGGACGGGCATGAGCAAGAGCAAGAGCATCCGGGACCTGATGGCCCGGCGGGTGCCGGAGGCGGCGCCCGAGGCGGCGCCCCCAACGGAATCAACGGCTTCACCCCCGTTATCAGGTGATAACGCGCCGCCGGCCGCCAGGCGCGCGGGCGCGGCCCGCTCGTTCGGCGCGATGTGGCAGGAGCGGGAGCAGGCCCGCGTCGTCGCGGATGCGGAGCGTGACGGCGCGATCGTCGAGCTCGATCCGGACCTCTGCGACCCGTCCGCCATCGCCGACCGCGTGCCCGACTCCACCGACGCGGCGTTCGACGCCTTCGTGGAGCAGATCCGCGAGGAAGGCCAGCGCAGCCCGGCCCTCGTGCGCCCGAAGCCCGGCGCTCCCGGGCGCTACGAGATCGCCTACGGGCGCCGGCGCCGGCGCGCGGCACAGCTCCTCGGGCGGCCCCTGCGCGCCATCGTGCGGGCCCTGAGCGACACCGAGCTTCTCATCGCGCAGGGCTCGGAGAACCTGGCCCGCGCCGACCTCAGCTACATCGAGCGGGCGCATTTCGCGCACAACATGATGCAGGCCGGCGTCGCGCGCGACGTGATCGCCAAGGCGATGGGGACGCAGAACAGCAACCTGTCGAGCTACCTCGCTGTCGCCGAGGGCATCCCGGGCCCGGCCCTGGCCACGATCGGCCCGGCCCCGGGCGTCGGCCGGCCGCGCTGGCTCACCCTGGCGGACCGGATCAAGGCCGCAACGGGCGAGCAGGTCGAGGCCGCCCTCGCCTCGCCGGACCTCGCGGGCAAGACCTCGGACGAGCGCTTCGCCGTCGTGCTGGCCGCCCTCAACGCGGCGCCCCCGCCGAAGCGCAAGCCGAAGGCCGAGACGGTGAAGGACGCCAAGGGCCTGAAGTTCGCCCGCGTCGAGCGCAGCGCGGTCGGCGTGCGCGTCACGACGGACGAGGCGAGCGTGCCCGGCTTCGGCGACTACCTCGCCGAGCGCCTGCCCGAGCTCCTCGCGGCCTACCGGCAGAGCAAGGGCTAGCGCATTCCCGTCGGCGAAGCGGACCTCCGCTCGGCGCCGGGAACGCGAAGACCGTGACACGGGGCGGCGAGATCGGGCGCTGCCCCGGCCCCGCAACACCGGAGAAAGGAGACGAGGACACCGCAAAAAGAAAGGGCCCCCCGAACCGAAGCCCGGAAGACCCTCTCTGTCTCTCGCACATTCAGAGAATCACATCTCCCGGCACTTCGTCAACCCGTTTGGCGTCGATTCGGCGGATGCCCGGCCTTTGCCCGGTGCTCGGCCAGACGATGACCCTGCACATCACGACGCCCTTCGGGCGGCGTTCGCTGACGCCTGCGCAGATCCACGCGCAGGTGAACGCCGACGGCTGCCCACGCGGGACCTGCGTCCACAAATGGACGGTCTTTCGCGACATCGCGACCGCCCGCCTGGCCCTCGGCCTTAGCGACCGGACGCTCGCGGTCCTCGACGCGCTGCTCACCTTCCACCCCGAGACGGCGCTGTCGCTCGATGGCGGACCGGCGCTGGTCGTCTACCCGTCGAACGCCGCGCTCGGCCTGCGCGCGCACGGGATCGCCGAGGCGACCCTGCGGCGGGCGCTCGCCGCCCTGGTCGAGGCGGGCCTGATCATCCGGCGCGACAGTCCCAACGGGAAGCGCTACGTCCGTCGCGGGCCGGGCGGAGCGGTGGCGCAGGCCTTCGGCTTTGACCTGTCGCCGCTGGTCGCGCGCGCGGCGGAGCTCGCCGCCCTGGCCGAGGCCGTGCGGGCGCGGGCCCTGGCCCTGCGCGTGGCCCGCGAGCGCGTCACGCTGCTACGCCGGGACTGCGTGAAGCTGATCCAGGGCCTGGCGGAGGCCGCACCCGACCTCGCCGGACCGCTGCGGACCCGCTACGAGGCACTCGTGGCCGTCCTGCCGCGCGCACCGGATCTCGACGTCCTCGAGGATGTCGGCGCCGGCCTGGCCGAACTCGCCACGGATCTGGGCAAGTGGCTGATCGCCCGGACCAAAACCCCGGAAGCGAGCGGCAGTCCCGATCAGGGTGAGCGGCACGAACAGAGTTCAGACTCCGATGACCATGATTCTGAACCGGCGACCGGACCCGGGCGGGACGACGGGCCCGTGCCGGAGAAGGGCAGGGGCGCTCGTGGCCCGCGCCCGGCTCCGCCCGACGCCTGCCCGCTCGGGCTCGTCCTCGAGGCCTGCCCCGACATCCTGGCCTACGCGCGGGACGGGGTCCGATCCTGGCGCGACCTCGTCGCGGTGACGCGGTTCGTCCGGCCGATGATGGGGATCAGCCCGGATGCGTGGCGGGACGCCTGCGCGGTGATGGGTGAGGAGGCCGCTGCCGTCACCGTGGCGGCGATCCTGCAGCGCGCCGCGCACATCCGGTCGCCCGGCGGCTACCTGCGAGCGCTGGTGGACCGCAGGCGGTCGGGGCGGTTCAGCCTGGAGCCGGTCCTGCGGGCGTTGCAGCGCGAGCGGTTGCGATCGGGGCAGGTCGGCGCGTGAGAGGGCAGGGGGCCCTTGAGGGGAGACCACCCCGGGATTCAGGCGCGGCCGCGGGGGATGGGGCGCAAGGCAGCAGGGCGGTGCCCGGCCGCGCGGCCCTCCCGCGGCGGAGAACGCATCGATCTCGATGCAGGCGCTCGAACCTGCCGGGGACTTCCGCCGTTCATGTGCGGGGCGAACTCACGGAGCGACGGCGATGGGCATCTCGAGAGGAACGGGCCGGCCTGGACGAATTGTCGAGGTGGGCGTGCGCGGGCAGGCCCGCTACGCCAGGATGGCGAGCGGGGAGACGATCTGGTGGGGGTCGGAGGAGGACGTGCCTGACCAGGTGGCGCTCGCTGCATCGGCTCTCGCGGGGGAGGCGGGTCCGGCTCGCGGGACGCCCGACGGACAGCGGGCGGCGGTGTAGTCCGGCGGTTCTCTTGTCCGTCGCGGCCAGGGCCAATGGGAGCGCCGACGGGTGATGCACAGCCCGGGGTGCGCGCCCGTCATCGGGCACGGAGCAGGCCGCACGGTGATCGGCGCTCCCCGACCGGGATGAACTCCCGCACTGAACGCCGTCGAGAAGACGGCGGTCAGTGCATCAGCGTGGCGCAGCCTGCTCGTTGGCGGTGATGCTGCGCCCCGATACCCGCATGTACCGTCGTCCAGCGAGCGTCTTCGTGCCCTAGCGTAAGGTATCCGGCTGCATCAGGCCGGCGGCGGTCCTGTCATTCCATCTTACTGTGACGTCATGGGCATGACCGAGATCGATGGCTCCCGACTGTGGATACCTGCGTGGCGCGAGTTCTGGGATGAAGCGAAGCCTTAAGGCCGACTTAAGTGGTTCGCCGCGATCTTGGATTCTGCGAGAGGAAACGCCGAGGTCATAAGTCCGATGTCGATCAAATCCCGCCTCCTGTGCGGTTTCGCGGTGATGCTGACGTTGACCGCCGGCGTTGCAGCCTCGGGTTGGGTCAGTCTGTCCGGCTTCGCGCACCGCGTCGACACGGCGAATGCGGCGCAGACGCTCGCCGGCCAGGTCGGCGATCTCGCGCTGGCCGCCGAACGGGCGCTGCACGACGTCTCCGGCCAGGGCGACCGCGCCGTGACGGACAGCCTCGCGCAGGTCCGCGCCGGCTTCGCCACCGTCCGGGGAGCCGAGTCGATGGCCCGCGGCGCGGACGCCTTCGAGCGCACCCGCACCACCTACAAGTCGGAGCAGGACAAGAAGGCGCTGGTCCAGTCCGAGCACCTCGCCCTCATCGAGGAGTTACAGGCCGCCGCCGGCCGCATCGGCGAGACCCAGCAGGCCCGCCTGGCCGCGGCGAGCCAGGCCCTCCAGGAGAGCGTGGAAGCCCTCAAGGCCGCATCCACGGCCGGATCGCTCTCGAGCTCCGCGATCCGCGGCGCCCTCGAGATGCGCAACCTCGAGCAGGTTCCCGGGGCCGACCGCAGCGCGATCGGCGAGAAGTACCGCTTCCTCTCCGCGATCATCAAGCGTCTCGGCACGCAGGAGGAGATGCGCACGCCGGCCAAGGCCGCCCTCGACGCCCTGGACGACTACCTCGACGGCGTCGACTTGCCGCTGCAAGACATCGAGCGGGGCGAGAAGATCGCGACGTCGTTCGACGCGATCATGGCGGCCCTGCGGAACATCGAGCAGGTCCAGAGCGACGCCGGCAGCGCGGTCCAGACCCGCCTGCAGGAACAGCAGGACCGGGTCGAGCGCGCGGCGAAGCTGCTCGGTGCCAGCGCTGACGCGATCAACGCGTCCAAGTCGCTCCAGATCGCCGAGATCGCCCTGTTCTCGGCCCGGGACGAGGGGCGCGCGGTCGTCGCCGCGGCCGACGCGCTGATGAGGGCGGTCGAGACGATCCACCTTCTCGAGCCCGATCCGGCCGCACAGAAGACCATCAAGGATCTGATCGGGAAGGTCGGGGACATCAAGGGTAAGGTGTCCGGTGTCGTGGAGGCGAACGGCTCGCAGCGCCGGGTCCTCCGGGAGCGCGACGGGCACCTGACCACGCTCGTCTCCTCCGCCCGGGAGGTCGGCAACGGCGAACTCGCGCTGATCGGGTCCGAGCGGCGCGCCGCCGAGATCCTCCTGCTCATCGGGGTCGCCCTCGCGGCTCTCCTGGGCATCGCCGCGGCGTTGTGGCTCGCCCGCAGCATCGTGCGGCCGATCGGCCATCTCGGTTCGGCGATGCGGGCGCTCGCCGCCGGCGACCTGTCGGTCTCCGTCCCGGGCCGGGAGCGGCGCGACGAGATCGGCGGCATGGCCCGGGCGGTGGGCGTGTTCCAGGACGCGCTCGTCGCCAAGGCGAGGAGCGACGCCGAGACCGCGGCGGCCGCGCAGGCCGAGGCGGACCGGGCGCGCAGGCTCGGGGCGCTGACCGCGACGTTCGAGGAGACGATGTCGTCGTCGACCCACGGCCTGTCACGGGCCGCGGACACGATGCACGGCACGGCCGAATCCATGACCGCGGCGGCCGAGCGCACCAACGCCCGTTCCGCGGAGGTTGCCGATGCCGCCGAGCGCACCTCCGCCAACGTCGAGACCGTCGCCGCCGCGACCGAGGAGATGGCGATCTCGATCCGCGAGATCGCCCGCCAGGTCGCTCACTCGGCCGGCATGGCGACGACCGCGGTCGCTCGCGCCAGGGAAACCGACGCCACCATCGAGGCCCTGGCCGCCGGCGCCGACCGCATCGGCGAGGTCGTGGCCCTGATCCAGGGCATCGCCTCACAGACGAACCTGCTCGCGTTGAACGCGACCATCGAGGCGGCCCGGGCCGGCGAGGCGGGCCGCGGCTTCGCGGTCGTCGCCGCCGAGGTCAAGCAGCTCGCCGGCCAGACCGCCAAGGCCACCGAGGAGATCGGCGACCAGATCGCCCGCATCCAGGGCGCGACCCGCGAGGCCGTCGGGGCGTTGCGCGCGATCGGCGGCGTCATCAACGACATGTCCGACATCGCGACCAGCATCACCGCGGCCATGGAGCAGCAGGGCGCGGCGACCCAGGAGATCGCCCGCAACGTCGGTGAGGCGGCGCATGGGACGCAGGTGGTCTCGACCGGCATCCGCGACGTGCGGCGCGATGCCGAGGAGGCGGGGGAGACCGCCGCTCGCGTGCTGACCGCGGCCGAGGCGCTCGCCGGGACCGCGACGGGCCTGCGCGGCGAGGTCGATGCCTTCCTCGACGGGGTGCGGGCAGCTTAGCGCGGCTTCATCCGATTCCGCATCGCTCGGGATGGAGCGCCCGTCCTGCCTCCGGGCCGGAACGCGCACCACCCCGAGCCCCCGGCACGACGCCGACCGGCGCACCCGCCGCGTCGCCCGACGCCGCTGCGCGGTCGAACGGGCCCGCGCGCCGGACGCCCTGTCGTCGGCCCGTCGATGGCAGGGCGCGCCGGTATGAAAGGACCGCGAGGCCGGCCGCGCTCGCGGCATCCTGTTCACGCCCCGGGGCCGCGGGAAGGCGCATCGCTGGGCAGTCCGCGCCGCGATTTTCGAGGCGGCGCGCGGCCCGGGTCGCGGTCGCGCCCAGTATGTTCGTGATTTGATGGGTTACCGCAGGTGATGGCAGCGCCTCGATGCTACGCTTATGCTTGAGCGCGGCGTGTATTCCGGAACAATTGAGAGCGCGAGGAGTTGTCGTCGACTGATCCGCAATCTCAATCGAGAGGACGATCGATGGGTATGGTGCTCTTCCTCATCCTCGCGTGCGGGCTTCCCGGGTTGATGCTGCTGTACATACGACGGCGCGTCCCGGACGCGGCGTGGGCGGGATTCGCGATGACGTCACCGAGGCATGCGGCACCCGTTGAGCGCGGCGGTGAGCGCACGGGCTACATCGGCGGCGCCACGTCTGACGGTTCCGCCGCTCGGAGCCGGAGCGAGAGCGTGTCGATGCAAGGCGCCGACATCGAGCATGGATTGACTGGCAACGCGGCTCGCCCGGACGACACCGAGCGGAGGCCGGACGCGACGACCCCGGACCGCGGCACGCCCGACCATGAGCAGGGGAGGGGGGATCACGGCGAGGGATGACCGCGCGCCGAGGGATCGTGATCACCGCGACGGTTCGAGCGCCGATCCGTTCGGGCGCCTCCGCTGGCTCGCCGAGCTTGGCTGACGTCTGGCAGAGTAGGGCGACAGCGACGAGCCTCAGAACGCCAGGCGTAGCGCGCCGCCGTCGACCGGGATCGTCGTGCCGGTGATGTAGCTCGCTCCTTCCGAGGCAAGAAACGCGATCAGTGCCGCGGCCTCGTCGGGCTCGCCGAAGCGCCCCGCGGGAATGTTCTGCGCGATGTAGGCGCGGCGCGCGTCCTCCGTCGGATGCAGGCGATCGAGGATCTGGGGCGAGTTGATCCGGCCCGGAGCGACGCAGTTCACGGTCACCCCGCGGCCGGCGAAGGCGGCGGCTGCGGATTTGGACCAGCTCTCCAGCGCGGCCTTGGCCGGGGTCGCGGCATTGAAGCTCTTGGCGACGACGGCACCCGAGACGTTGATGATCCGTCCCCAGCCCCGCTCCAGCATGGCGGGCGCCAGCGCCTCCGTCAGCCGCCGGGCGGCGAGGAAGTTCAGCCGGAAGCCCTCGTCCCAGGCGGCTTCGTCATCCCACGCCTCGAGGGGGCGCGAGCCCCCGGCATTGTTGACGAGGACGTCGACGTGCCGTCCTGCCTCGCGCAGCAGGGCCTCGGACAGCCGCTGCGGACCCTCTGCCTCCGCCAAGTCGGCCGTGAGCACCACGGGCGCCCGGCCGCCCGCGGCAGTGACGGCGGCGGCCAGTTCCTCGAGCGGCGGTCGCGAGCGGGCCGACACCACGACCTGCGCCCCTTCCGCCGCGAGCGCCATCGCCGTCGCCCGGCCGATGCCGGTGCTCGCACCAGTGACCAGGCAGACTTTATCAGCAAGGCGCAGATCCATCGTCATCTCCGGGTTACGGTCGGCTCAGGCTCGTCGGGAGGCGCCGTGACACGGCCCCGCGAGCACCGCCCTGGGCACGGGGCCGAGGGCTGCTCCCAGTGTGTAAGCCAACGTCCGCCTCATGTCAGAGCCTCGTGCCGGCGAGCGGGCCAGGGCACGGCGCTCGGCCTGGATCCACAGGCCCGAGCTTTTTGCGCCGGCGCCCGTCCGGGCTCAGCGGGCGCCTCCGAGCGAGGCCGTTCACGGTGCTGCACTACGACAGCCATAGCGGTGGCCTCCCGGCTGTGGCACGTGCCCACGCTGGGAGGACGGTCGACCGCGCAGGATCCCTGCGCCGGTCGGTCCGGCCACGCCAAGGTCGGCGTCCGACGGGACGGTACGGATCGGTGACCGTCGTGCGGAAAGCGCCGGGGCAGGGGCCGGGACACCTGATGGTTTCCTCGTCCGGCGCAAGAACGAGGATTGAGGACGGTGTCTGTGCTCTCGGGTCGTGTCGCCGCGCCGGCAGGCGCTGCCGGTGGTGTCGCGATGATGCTGCTCGGCGTGTTGCTCTTCGCGTTGAACGACACCATGGGCAAGTGGCTGCTCGGCACCTACGCGGTCGGTCAGCTCATGCTGGTGCGAAGCGTCGCCGGTCTGTGCGTCATGGCGCCGGCCATCCAGCGGGTCGGCCTGAGCGGGTTCCGCGGTGCGCCGCGCCCTGGGCTGCAGGTGCTGCGGGCGGCGTGCTCCACGCTCGAGGCGTCGCTCTTCTTCTGGGGGGTCAGCACGCTGCCCCTGGCCGAGGTCATGACCTACTACATGGCGGGCCCGATCTACGTCACCGCCCTCTCGCCCCTGCTGCTCGGGGAACGCGTCGGCTGGCGCCGCTGGGCCGCGATCGTGGCG
This sequence comes from Methylobacterium variabile, assembly GCF_001043975.1. Taxonomy (GTDB): domain Bacteria; phylum Pseudomonadota; class Alphaproteobacteria; order Rhizobiales; family Beijerinckiaceae; genus Methylobacterium; species Methylobacterium variabile. Next base: position 13,877 of record NZ_LABY01000152.1, on the reverse strand, counting down.
GGGTTCTGCGGGGTCGTCCTCGCGCTGCACCCCTCGCCGGGCTCCCTGTCCTTCGGGGCGGTCTGCGCCCTGCTCGGCAGCTTCTTCTACGCGCTCTTCCTCATCACCACGCGCAAGCTGGCGGCTGTTTCCGGAACCATCCTGATGACCGGCCAGCTCCTGTCATCGCTGATCTTCGGGGCAGCCTTCGTGCTGGTTTATGGGTGGACCTCGCCCGGGCCGGTGGACCTCGCCCTGATGCTGCTCCTCGGTATCGGGTCGCTGTCCGGCAATCTGTGCGTCAACCAATCGCTGCGCATGGCGCCGGCGACGACGGTCGTCCCGTATCAGTACACCCTGATCCTGTGGGGCATGCTCTTCGGCTACGTGTTCTTCGGCGAGATGATCGGACCGCTCACAGTGGCTGGAGCCGGCATCATCGTCGCCAGCGGCATGTTCATCTTCCTGCGCGAGCAACAGGGGCTGCGGCGCAGCCCGACACGGCAGCGTGCGGCCGTCCCGGTGACGATCGCGAAGACGCATGATCTCGACTGAGCAGGGAGCGCCGACAGCGGCCGAAACGAGGTGAGACTTCCTTGCGCCTGACCTGATCGAGGCACGTCGCGACCCGGGGAGCATCCGAAGGCCGCCTCGCCGCGCCCGACCCATCCATCGGCCTGCGCGTCGCCAGGACCAGCACACTTGACTCATAATATTAGGAGTCCTAATTAAAACGCATGGACCACGCAGCCGACCCAGATCCCGTCCTGATCCGCCTCCGCGAGGGCTTCGAGCGCATCGCGCTGGTGCTGCGTGCCGATCTGTGGGCCGCCGCAGGTGACGCCGGCCTGAACCCGGCTCAGGCGCAGGTGCTCGCGCTCCTCGCGGCACGTCCGGCCGGTCTGCGGGCCAAGGCGATCGCAGCCCACCTCGCCGTCTCGGCGCCGAGCATGGCCGACACCCTCTCGGCGCTCGAGCGCAAGCGCCTCCTGCAGCGGACGCCCGATCCGGCCGATGCCCGTGCGGTGATCGCCCGCCTGACGGAGGAGGGACGTGCCCTCGGGCGTGCCTTCGCCTCGGCGACCTCGCAGGTGATGGTGGCCCTGGCGCGGTTGTCGCCGGGCGAGCAGGCCGACCTCCTGCTCACCCAGATCAAGCTCATCCGGACCTTGCAGCAGGCCGGGGCCATCCCGGTCCAGCGAATGTGCGTCAGCTGCCGCCACTTCCGGCCGAACGCCCATCCGGCCGAGGCCCGCCCCCATCACTGCGCCTTCGTGGACGCCCCGATCGGGACCCGGGATCTCCGGCTCGATTGCGGCGAGCATGAAGCGGCCGATCCCGACGTTCAGGCTGCCACCTGGACGTCCTTCGCGGACGGATCGCCGCCCCTCCGAGCACCCGCCGACGACTGAGAAGGACCACGTGTCATGATGACGAAGAAGGCATGGGGCGTCGGCCCCGTGGCGGCCGCCCTGTGCGCGCTCTCGACCGGCACACTCTCGACCGGCACACTTGCCGAGCCCATCCGCACGCAGCCCAACGAGGCGGTCCTGGCGTCGTTCGACATCGTCGAGACGACGATCGTGACCCGGGGCGACACCGCCGTGTTCACGACCCGCGTCCGCGGCGAGGCCGGCAGGGACAAGCCCGATGCCACGGGCCGGTTCGAGGGATCCAGCGTCTACGCCTACGTCTGGCCGACGACCCTCGACAGCGGCGCGATCGGCTTCGACAAAGCGCAGGGCATTGTCGCGCTCGCCGTCACCTTCCACCCCGATTTCGACGACGCGGCCAATGGCGGCGTGAACCGGCACGTCTGGCACCCGCACTGGGTCGTGCTCGCCAAGGACGGCGCCTGCGGCGGCGGCCTGAAGGTGATCGACATTCCGAAGGGCGCGAGGCCGAAGGTTCCGCCGACCTGGCCGAACGTGCCGCTCCTGATCGACAGCCCGGACTACCCGACGGCCCTGCGGGGCGACGCGGTTCAGGTCGAGATCCCGGTCTCGCTGATCACCGGCATCAAGGGCGCGTCGTTCGACGGGGTGACCTCCGGCCTCAAGGTCAACGGCAACCTGCACGCGCCGCTGCTCTGCGTCAGCGACGTCTTCAAGGTCGCCTCCAGCAACCTGTCGCTGCCGGGCAAGGTGAGCCCGCAGAAGTAGCGTCGACGGCAGGAAGCGGTCCGGCGACTGCCATCGCCGGACCGCGGAAGGTCCCCCTCCGAGCATCAGAGAAGGAATGGCGATCATGGCACATGTCGACCTCGTCGATCCAGACCCGCCGGCCGCACCGCGCAGGCCGGCCTCGCCTTCGAGCGATGGGCCATCCAGCGTGATGGCGATCATGCGCAGGGTTGCCGCGGTGCCGCTCCTCGGCGCCGCGCTTCTCTCGGGCCTGGCTCTTCCGACCGTGGCGCGCGCTGCGGACGCGCAGGGCCTGGTGGATGCCCTGAGGACGGTCGCCGGCAAGCCGCCGGGCGTGCGCGCCACCTTCGCCAGGGGCCAGTGCGTGCGCGGCACCTACACGCCCTCCGCCGACGTCGGCGCCGTCACGCGCTCGATCAGCTTCACGCGGCCCTGGCCCCTGGTCGGTCGCTTCTCGGTCGGCGGTGGCAATCCCGCCGTGCCTGACACGGCCAGGACCGTCCTGCGCGGCTTCTCGATCAAGATCCTGTCGGACGGAGGCGACACGCACCTGCTGTTCGAGAATGCCCCGGTGCATTTCGCCAGGACCCTCGATCAGATGCTCGGCTTCCTGCAGGCCCGCGCTCCGCGGGCCGACGGCAAGCCCGACCAGGAGGCGATCGCATCCTTCGCGAAGGCCAATCCGGAGACGACCCGCCAGGCCGCCTTCGTGGCGGCCAAGCCCCTGCCCGCGAGCTATGCCGGCATCGTCTATTGGGGCGTGCACACGTTCACGGGCGTGAGTGCCGCCGGCCAGGCGGTGCCCTTCAAGTTCAAGGTGGTTCCCGCGGCGGGCGAGCTCGCCCTGAGCGACGAGGAGGCGAGGAGCAAGCCGCCCCAGTTCCTGGCCGCCGAGCTGGCGGAGCGGCTGTCCCGGAATCCCGTGAGGTTCGACGTCATGGCCCTGCTCGCCGAGCCCGGCGACGACTTGGCGGCGGACGTCACGCAGCGGTGGAGGAACGAGGATGACAGGCGGGCGGTGAGGCTCGGCACGATCGCCGTGATGGCCGTCGAGCCGAACGAGACTTGCGACGACGGCATCTTCGATCCGGGCCAGCTGGCGGACGGCATCGGTGCACCGAAGGACGAGATCTTCACGGCGCGTCGCACGGCCTACGGCCTCTCCTTCGGCCTGCGCGCGAAGTGATCACCCGCGGCCGGCGACTGCCATCGCCGGCCCGCCGCGCAACCCCCTCCGAGCCAGCGAGACGCGCCATGCAGCCGACCGCCATCGCCATCCGCCACGTTGCCTTCGAGGGGCTCGGGATCCTCGAGCCGGTTCTGCGCCGGGCCGGCTACGGACTCCGGACCTGTGACGCGGGCATCGACGACCTCCGGGCCATCGAGCCGACGCGGGACGACCTCCTCATCGTGCTCGGCGGCCCGATCGGGGCCTGCGAGGACGACCGCTACCCGTTCCTGACGGAGGAACTGCACGTCATCGAGCGCCGCCTCGCGGCCGGCCGGCCGACGCTTGGGATCTGCCTCGGGGCTCAGCTGATGGCGCGCGCCCTTGGCGCCCGCGTCCATCCGGTCCCCGCCAAGGAGATCGGCTGGGCGCCGCTCACGCTGACGGCGGCCGGTCGCTCCTCGCCGCTCGCCCACCTCGACGGCCGGGCCGTGCTGCACTGGCACGGCGACACCTTCGACCTGCCGCCGGGCGCCGCGCTGCTCGCCTCCACCGACGCCTGCGCGCACCAGGCCTTCGCGCTCGACCGCCACGCGCTCGGCCTGCAGTTCCACGGCGAGGCCGAGGCCGCCGACATCGAGCGCTGGCTGATCGGCCACGCCTGCGAGATCGCCGCGGCCGGCCTCGATCCGCGCCGGCTCAGGGCCGACAGCGCGCAGCACGGCCCGCGGCTCCGCGAGGCGGGCGCCCGGCTCTTCAGCGACTGGCTCGCCGGCCTCGACCGCACCTGAACGGAGGACGACATGACGGATAACGCACCCGAGCTGGACACGGGCCGCTGGTTCAACGCGTCCGGGCCGCTCACCCTCGCGGCCTTGCGGGGCAAGGTCGTCGTGCTGCACGCCTTCCAGATGCTGTGCCCGGGCTGCGTGGCTCACGGCACGCCGCAGGCCGAGACGCTGCACCGGATGTTCGCGAGGAGCGGCGAGGTCGTGGTGATCGGCCTGCACACGGTCTTCGAGCACCACGCCGCCATGACCGAAGCGGCCCTCGAGGCGTTCATCCACGAGTACCGTCTGACCCTGCCCGTCGGTGTCGACCGGCCCGGCGAGGACGGCCCGATCCCCCGGACGATGCGGCGATACGGCATGCGCGGGACGCCGAGCACGATCGTGATCGACCGCGACGGCGTGGTTCGCGAGCACGCCTTCGGACAGGTCGACGACCTCGCGCTCGGGGTTCTCGTGGGATCGCTGGTGGCGGCGTCGGCGGTGTCGACGGCGCGGGCGGAAGTCTCGGGCAGGTGCGACGACACGGGCGGATGCGACGACACCGGCTGCCCGCTGCCCGCGACATCCGCCCCATGATCGCGCCGGTCCGGCCCGTCGTGCTCGCTGGACCGGTCGCGCCGCTCGGGCCTGACGGTCCGCCGAGCGGCATCGCCAAGCGCCCGGTTCCCGGGCCCTGGCGGATCACGGCGACGGGGATCGCGGGCGATGCGCAGGGCGACCTCCGCTACCACGGCGGTCCCGAGAAGGCGCTGCACCATTATCCGCTGGACCACTACCCGGCCTGGGCCGCCGAGATCGGCGACCATCCGCTCCTCGCGGCGCCCGGCGCCTTCGGCGAGAATCTCTCGACCGCCGGATGGACGGAGCACGATGTCTGCATCGGCGACGTCGTCCGCTTCGGCTCCGCGCTCCTGCAGGTCAGCCAGGGACGCCAGCCCTGCTTCAAGCTCGACCGGCGCTTCGGCCGACCCGGTCTGGCGCTCGCCGTGCAGAGGACGGGGCGCACGGGTTGGTACTGGCGAGTGCTGACGGAGGGTGTCGCCGAGCCGGGCGACGCCCTCGCGCTGTGCGAGCGCTCGCGGCCCGCTTGGCCGCTCGCGCGCCTGATCCGCCTCCTCTACGTCGACACGCGCAACTGGCCCGACCTGGAAGCCGCAGCGGCCCTTCCGGAACTGGCGGAGAGCTGGCGGATGCTCGCCCGCCGGCGGCTGGAGACCGGTGCGGTGGAGGACTGGTCCCGCCGAACGACCGGCATCGCGTGATCCGCTGATCGCGCCCGGAGGGATGGCGCGGTGCGGGAGCGGCTCTCCGCGCGCAGCGCAGCCTTCGACCCCGGATCGCGGGATCCCGTCAAGCCCGGCGGGCGGGGAGGGGGCCCGCCGCGACGTCCGCGGGCGCCCGGCTCGCGCTCGTCCGGCAATCTCGTTGCTTAGGCAACAGATCGGTTGCCACGGCAACAGGCCTGTGAGAGATTCCGGCGTGAGAGCGAACACTCGCCCGCCCCGGAGGAAACGATGCGCGAGGCTCAGCCATGAGCGCGGGAGGCACCATCGTCGTGGTCGGAGCCGGCCAGGCCGGTTTCCAGGCCGCCGCGTCGCTGCGCGAGGCGGGCTTCGACGGATCGCTCACGATCGTGGGTGACGAGCCGGTCGCGCCCTACCAGCGTCCGCCGCTGTCCAAGGCCTACCTCGCCGGCAAGGCGACCGCCGGGACCCTGGCGCTCCGGCCCGCGAGCTTCTACGCCGATCATCGCATCGCGCTCCGGCTCGGCACCCGGGCCGCCGCCCTGGACCGGGCGGGCAGGCAGGTCGCGCTCGCGTCGGGCGAGCGCCTGGCCTACGACCATCTGATCCTCGCGACGGGGGCCCGCAACCGTCCCCTGCCGGTCCCGGGCGCCGACCTCGCCGGCGTGCTTCAGCTTCGCACGCTGGCGGATGCCGACAGCATCCAAGCGCGTCTGGCGGGCGTCGAGACCGTCGTCGTGGTGGGTGCGGGCTTCATCGGCCTCGAATTCGCCGCCGTGGCGGCGGCACGCGCGATCGCCGTCACGGTGGTCGAGGCGGCCGGGTCGGTGATGTCGCGTGCGGTCTCCCAGGCGACCTCGGCCTTCTTCCGGCAGGCCCACGAGGCGGCCGGGATCCGCTTCGTCCTCGGCGCGAGCGCTGAGCGCATCGCGGGTGCGGACGGGCGCGTCACCGCGGTCGAGACCACCGACGGCCGCTCGCTCCCCGCGGATCTTGTCCTCGTCGGCATCGGCGTCGTGCCGAACGCGGACCTCGCGGCCGAGGCGGGCTTGGCGGTCGCCGACGGCATCCTCGTCGACCACACCCTCCTGACCTCCGACCCGGCGGTCTCGGCGATCGGCGACTGCGCCGTGTTCCCGAGCCCCTTCGCCGGACGGGCGCCGACACGGATCGAATCGGTCCAGAACGCCGTCGATCAGGCCCGGTGCGTTGCGGCCCGCCTTACCGGCCGGGCGGCCCCCTACGCCGCCCTGCCGTGGTTCTGGAGCGACCAGGGCCGCCTGAAGCTGCAGATCGCCGGTCTCGCCAGGCCGCACGACCGCGCCGTGACCCGGGGCGATCCGGCGACCGGCGCGTTCTCGGTCTTCTGCTACCGGCACGGGCACCTCGTCGGGGTCGAGTCGGTCAACAGGCCGGCCGACCACATGATCGCCCGACGGCTGATCGCCGAGCGCCTGCCGCTGGCACCCGAGCAGGCAGCCGATCCCGCCTTCGACCTGCGGGCGCTGGTCAGGGCCGCGGCGGCCGCCTGAGACGCCTGGCCATCCCGCTCACTCCCGGTGCTTCCGCCTGGGATTTTCGGACGTCGTCACGGCAGGCAGGTTCGCGTGCAGGCGGTTCAGAAGATCGATCAGGGTGTCCCGCTGCTCCGGCGTCAGGCAGGCCGTCAGGCGCCGCTCCCGCTCCAGCGCCACGACGATGATCTCGTCGTGCAGCGTCTCGCCCTTGCCCGTGAGGCGGATCAGGCGCCGGCGCGCGTCGTCCGGATCCTCGCCCACGGCGACGAGGTCCCGCCGCTCCATCGAGGCCAGGGTCCGGCTCACCGGCCCCTTGTCGAACCCGATCACCTGGCAGATGCGCGCGGCCGGGATGCCGGGCTCGATGGCGAGCAGGGACATGATCCGCCACTCGGTGACGTTCACGCCGAAGCGGCGCTGGTAGGTCGCGCTCGCGGAGTGCGACAGCTTGTTGGCGACGAAGGTCAGGAGCGCCGGCACGTACCGCTCCAGGTCGAGCCGCGGCCCGGGCGCCGCGCCCGCTGCCGTCGCCTGGTCGCTCGCCCGACGGGCCGCGTACCCTGCGCGATCCGCTGTCATCTCCACCCCGGCTGCCATCCGTGCCCGACGTTATGGCTCGGCCGCCGGGCGGCGTCGAGGCTCGGTTCGAGATTCGGCCGGGAGAGCCAGGCTCGATTGTCCGGTTCACGATGTCACCAAATCGAGGGAAGAACAGGGGAGGATCGATGATGATGGAACGACAGCAGGGATCGGTCCCGGCCGCACCCGCGACCTTGCTCGCCGGCGCGGTGCACGTCTCGGGCGCACCGGTCGTCGACGTGGATCCGTTCTCGACCGAGTTCTTCGAGGACCCCCACCGCATCCACGAGGCCCTGCGGGAGGCCGGACCGGTGGTGTGGCTGCCGCGCTGGAGCGTGCACGCGGTCGCGCGCTACGAGGAGGTGCGGGCCGTGCTGCACGATCCGGCGACCTTCTGCTCCGGCCGCGGCGTCGGCTTGAGCGACTTCGCCAAGGAGAAGCCCTGGCGACCGCAGAGCCTGATCCTGGAGGCCGACCCGCCGGCGCACGGGCGCACGCGCGCGGTCCTGAACCGGGTCCTGTCGCCGGCCGTGATGAAGACCCTGCGCGAGCGCTTCCAGGCGGCGGCGCACCGGCTCGTCGACGCGCTCGTGGCCCGCGGCGAGATCGACGCCGTCGCCGACCTCGCCGAGGCGTTCCCGCTCTCGGTCTTCCCGGACGCGGTCGGGCTGCGCGAGGAGGGGCGCGAGCACCTGCTGCCCTACGCGGGCCTCGCCTTCAACGCCTTCGGGCCGCCCAACGAATTGCGGCAGCGCGCGCTCGACACCGCGGCGCCCCACGTCGCCTGGGTCATGGAGCAGTGCCGCCGCGAGAACCTCAAGCCCGGCGGCTTCGGGGCGGCGATCCACGAGGCGGCCGATGCCGGCGCCATTACCCACGACGAGGCGCCGCTGCTCGTGCGCTCGCTGCTGACGGCGGGCCTCGACACCACCGTGAACGGGATCGGGGCCGCGATCTACTGCCTCGCCCGGTTCCCCGAGGCCTGGGCGGCCCTGCGGGCCGATCCGGGTCTCGCCCGCGCGGCCTTCGAGGAGGCGGTGCGCTTCGAGAGCCCGGTGCAGACCTTCTTCCGCACCACGACGCAGGCTGTCGAGATCGGCGGGGCCCGCCTCGACGAGGGCTCCAAGGTGCTGATGTTCCTCGGCGCCGCCAACCGCGACCCGCGCCGCTGGGACGAGCCCGACCGCTACGACCCGACCCGCTCGACGGTCGGCCATGTCGGCTTCGGGTCCGGCATCCACATGTGCGTCGGCCAGCTCCTCGGCCGCCTCGAGGGCGAGGTGATGCTCTCCGCGCTCGCCGCCAAGGTGGGCTCGATCACGATCACCGGCCCGGTCGTGCGCCGGTACAACAACACCCTGCGCGGGCTCGAGCGCCTGCCCGTCACGCTGACGGCCGCCTGAGGGAGGACGCCCCATGCCGACCATCACCTTCATCCGCCCGGACGGCGCGCGCCGGGATCTGGCCGTCGCGGAGGGCACGAGCCTGATGCAGGGCGCGACCTCCCAGGGCCTCGACGGGATCGTGGCCGAGTGCGGCGGCAACGCGATGTGCGCCACCTGCCACGTCTACGTCGACGAGGCCTGGGCCGGGCGCCTGCCGCCGCTGTCGGAGGACGAGGACGCCCTGCTCGAGGGCGCCGCCGCCGAGCGCCTGCCGACGAGCCGGCTGTCCTGCCAGATCGTCGCCACGGCCGACCTCGACGGGCTCGTGGTGCGCCTGCCCGACCGGCAGGTCTGACCGAGACGACAACACAGTGAGGGGAGGACAACGATGCGCAAGGTGATGCGGGCCGCACTGCTCGCGACGACGCTGCTCGCAGCCGGCTCGGCCGCGGCGGAGATCTCGGACGGCGTGGTGCGGATCGGCGTGCTGACCGACATGTCCGGGCCGTTCCAGGACACCAACGGCCAGGGCTCGGTCGAGGCCGCCCGCATGGCGGCCGAGGACTTCGCCGGCGGGGGCAAGGGCATCCGGGTCGAGATCGTCGGCGCCGACCACCAGAACAAGGCGGATGTCGGCTCGTCCATCGCCCGCAAGTGGCTCGACATCGAGAAGGTCGACGCGGTGGTGGACGTGCCGAACTCGTCGGTGGGACTTGCCGTCAACGCGCTCCTGCGCGACACCCGGATGGCGTTCCTCGCCTCCGCCACCGCCACCTCGGACCTCACCGGCAAGGCCTGCTCGCCCAACACGGTGCAGTGGGTCAACGACGCCTGGGCGACCGGCAACACGACCGCCGCCGCCATGATGAAGCGCGGCGGCACCTCCTGGTACTTCCTGACCGTGAACTACGCGCTCGGCCAGGGCATCGAGGCGGAGGCGAGCCGCTACGTCGAGACCCATGGCGGAACCGTGAAGGGGGCGAGCCGCCACCCGCTCGGCACGGCCGACTTCTCGTCCCTGCTGCTGCAGGCGCAAGGCTCGGGCGCGAAGGTCGTCGGGCTCGCCAACGCGGGCGCGGACGCGATCAACATCGTCAAGCAGGCCAACGAGTTCGGGCTGAAGCAGGCCGGGCAGTCGCTGGTGGCGTTCCTGGTCTTCATCAACGACGTGCACGCGATGGGCCTCAAGGACGCGCAAGGATTGCTCCTGACCGAATCGTTCTACTGGGACATGAGCGACGAGACCCGGGCCTTCGCCAAGCGCTTCGCGGCCCGGCCCGGCCAGGCCGGCAAGGTCCCGAGCGGCAACCAGGCGGGCGTCTACTCGGCGACGCTCGCCTACCTCGACGCGGTGACGCGCACCGGCAGCGACGACGCCCGGACCGTCGTGGCGGAGATGAAGCGCAAGCCCCCGCGCGACCGGCTGTTCGGCGACCTGACCGTGCGTCCGGACGGACGGGCGATCCACCCGATCTACCTGTTCGAGGTGAAGAAGCCCGGCGAGTCGAAGGGAGCGTACGACTACTACAAGCTCGTCGACACGATCCCGGCGGACCAGGCCTTCCGGCCGATGGCGGAGGGCGGCTGCCCGATGGTGAAGTGATCCGCCTTCCGGGCGGTTGCTCCGGAAGGCGGATCGCGAGCCTGCGTGGCGACGCTTCGCCCGCCCCAGCGAAGTCGGAATCCGCAGTGCGGATGCGATCTCGCGCAGGTCGACTGACGCGATCATACGAAATCTCGTCCACGCCGCCGGCCTGCTGCGGGTCGGCCGCCTCGGCGCGATGGCGCCGGAGGACGGGGCCACGATGTGGCGGCTCCACGTCGAGGCGGCGACGCGGCTCGCCGATATCCTGGTCTCGCGCATGGGAGCGGACGGCCGGGTTGTCCTCATCGGCAGCCGCACCGCCGCCGGCGCGGCCGGACGGAGCGCCTACGCGGCCTCGAAGGCGGCGCTGGTCGGGCTCGCGCGCTCCTGGGCCGCCGAGCTGATGCCGCGCGGCATCACCGCCAACGTCGTCGCTCCTGCGGCCACCGAGACTCCGATGCTGACCGATCCGTCCCGGGGACGCTCGCCCCGAAGCTGCCGCCCCTCGGGTGGTTCATCCAGCTCGAGGAGGTCGCGGCGGCGGTCGCCTACTTCCTGTCGCCCGAAGCGGCGGCGATGACGGGGCAGCAACTGGTGATCTGCGGCGGGAGCTCCTTGTGAGCGTCCCCGCGCCCGCCGACAGGCGGGGCCGACCGACGGAGCCCTGAGCGAAGGCGCGCTCCGGCTCGGCGCCGGCTCGCTGGTCGCGCGCTGCGCCGGTTCGGGCTGAGCCAGCGCCCTTGCACGAGTCCGCTCGACGGTGCTGCGGTATCACCGGTTCACCATCCGGCTCAGCACGTCGGCGAGCGTCAACGTGAACAGGATCGCCGCCCAGAACAGGCCGCAGGTGGCGACGAGGCGGACGAGGGCGCCGGCGCGCTTCAGCTGCATGAAGACCAGGGCGACGAGCACCGTCTTGGCACCGGCGATCCCGAACCCCACGGCGGTGTCGATGCGCCCGTACGGCCAGTAGGCGGCCCAGGCGCTCAGGGCGAGGAGCGCCATCAGGGCGGCCCAGACCCAGAGGTTGCGGCGCCAGAGGGCGCCGGGAGTCTCGGTGCCCGGAGTGTCGGAGCCCGCGCTCATCCGGACCGCCCCGGCAGGTAGAGCATCGGGTAGAGGAACACCCACACTAGGTCGACGAGGTGCCAGTAGAGCGCCGTCACCTCGACCTGCGGGTTCTCGGCGAGGAAATCGGGATCGCGCCAGCCCCTGATCGTGAGCCGCGCCACGAGCGCGATGCCGATGCTGAGATGGATCGCGTGGACGACCGTGACGAGCCAGTAGAAGGCGAAGAAGATCTGGGCCGGAGCCTGCTTCAGTGCGAAATGCGCGCCCGGCACCAGGTGCTTCTCGATGTCCTCGCGGTACTCGAACCCCTTCACGACCAGGAAGGCGAGGCCGAGGGCGGCGGTGGCGGCGAGGCACCAGAGGGTGAGGCGGCGAAACAGCCCCTTCTCGGCCGCCTGCGAGGCGACCGCCATGGTCAGGCTGCTGGTGAGCAGGATCGCGGTGTTGAGGGTGCCGTAGACGATGTTGGTCTCGCGGCCCGCTGCCGCGAACGCCTCCTGGTTCGCGAGGCGGGCCGCCGTGTAGGTCAGGAACAGGGCCCCGAAGAACAGCACCTCGCTCGCCAGGAAGACCCAGATCCCGAGGGTGGCGCCGTCGCGCTGGCGCGCGAAGGCGGTCTCGTGGTCGGTCTCGAGCTCGCTCCAGGGCTCGCGCAAGCGAGCTTCGAGATCGGTGTGACTCTCGCGCAAGCGGGCTTCGAGATCGGTGCGACTCTCGCGCAAGCGGGCTTCGAGGTCGGCGGCGCTCACGTCAGCGATCCTTGCGAGGGCAGGCGCGGCTGATCGTGGACCGGCGCGACGCCCTCCGGATGGTAGTTGTACGGCCCGCCCTGGACCCGCGGCGAGCCGAAGAAGTTCTGCCGCGGCGGCGGCGAGGAGGTGCGCCACTCGAGCCCGCTCGCGTCCCACGGGTTGTTCGTCGCCCGCTCCCCGAACAGCAGCGACCAGGTGAGATAGCCGAGCGGCATCAGGTAGGCGGCGGCGAGCACGGCCGCGCCGGCCGAGGAGAGGACGTTCCAGATCTGGAATTCCGGCGGGTAGACGTGGTAGCGCCGTGGCATGCCGAGATAGCCGGCGATGAATTGCGGGAAGAAGGTCAGGTTGAAGCCGAAGAACATCAGGATCGCGGCGAAGCGGGCCCAGGTCTCGGGGTAGGTCCGGCCGGTGATTTTCGGCCACCAGAAGTGCAGGCCGCCGAAATAGGCGGAGACCGAGGCGCCGACCATGATGTAGTGGAAGTGCGCGACGACGAAATAGGTGTCCTGGACGTGGACGTCGATCGGGATCGAGGCGAGGAACAGGCCGGTGAGGCCGCCGAGCGTGAACAGCCCGACGAATCCGAGCGCGTAGAGCATCGGCGACTCGAACCCGACCTGGCCGCGATAGAGCGTGCCGGTCCAGTTGAACACCTTGATGGCGGAGGGCACCGCCACGATGAACGACAGGAACGAGAACACCAGGGCGGCGTAGGGCGACATCCCTGAGGTGAACATGTGGTGGCCCCAGGTGAAGAAGCCGATCACCGCGATCGCCACCAGGGCGTAGACCATGAAGGTGTAGCCGAAGACCTTGCGCCGGGCAAAGCAGGTAATCAGCTCCGAGACCACGCCCATCGCCGGCAGGACCATGATGTAGACGGCCGGGTGCGAGTAGAACCAGAACAGGTGCTGGAACAGGATCGGGTCGCCGCCGCGGGCCGGATCGAAGATCGGCAGCCCGAAGGTGCGCTCGGCGAAGACGAGGAGCAGGGTCACGGCGAGCACCGGCGTCGCCAGCACGAACATCAGGCTCGTCGTGTACATCGCCCAGACGAAGAGCGGCAGGCGGAACCACGTCATGCCGGGCGCCCGCAGCAGGTGGATGGTGCCGATGAAGTTCACCCCCGTGGCGATCGACGAGAAGCCGGTGGTGAACACCCCGAGCACGGTGAGCGAGACCCAGGTGTTGGAGAAGACGGTGGAATAGGGGACGTAGAAGGTCCAGCCGGTATCGACGCCGCCCAGGATGAGCGCCGCGACCGCCAGCAGCCCGCCGCCGACGTTCAGGTACCAGCTCACGAGGTTGAGCTTCGGGAAGGCGACGTCACGCGCCCCGATCATCAGCGGCAGCAGGAAGTTGCCGAGCGTGTTGGGAATGCTCGGGATCAGGAAGAACCACACCATCACCACGCCGTGCAGCGTGAACAGCTTGTTGTAGGTGTCGGCCCGGAGCACGTCGGCTTCAGGGGTCGCGAGTTCGAGCCGTACCAGCGTGGCGGCCGCCCCGCCGATGAAGAAGAACAGCGTGATGGTGATCGCGTAGAGGATCGCGATCCGCTTGTGGTCGATGGTGAGCAGCCAGGAGCGGACGCTGTGCCCGTCGGCGAGGTAGCTGACCGGGAGGCGCAGATCGAGTTCGTCCGGGTCGGCGAGGCCG
>NZ_LABY01000151.1 GCF_001043975.1 Methylobacterium variabile | reverse complement strand
CGGCGGCCTCGCGCTCGGCGCGGCGCTGCGCCTCCTCGACGGCGCGACGGCGCTCCTCCTCCTCGCGACGCTTGGCGTCGACGAGGGCGGCCATGCGGGCGCTCTGCTCCTGATCGCTCAGGGTGCGCAGCACGACGCCGGAACGCGCGGCGGCCGGGCGCTCCTGGCGCGACCCGCCCGGACGGCCCTGCCCCTGGGGAGCGGAGCGCGCTTGGCTCGGCGCCGCTTCCTTCGGCGCAGCCGGGGCCGGCGCGCCGCCGACGCGACGTTTCACCGTCTCGACCACGACCGACTTCGAGCGGCCATGGGAGAAGCTCTGGCGCACCGTCCCCTGCTCGACCGGACGCTTCATCGACAGCGTCTTCGAGGGGCCGGTATGCAACGTCTTGTCGCCCGGATTTTTCGTCTCACTCATTCAGTTCAGACCCTGGGGGTTCTCGTCCGTCCCGGGACCCGGCCTCCCGGCGGCCGCCTCCCATCGTATTCCCGGGAGCGCACCCGCCGACCGGGCCGATCCCATTCGATTCACTCAACCACCGGCCTCCGGGGGGCCGGTCCGCGACGATGTTCCACCATCCTGGACAGCGTCCGGGAGCGCCGCGTCGGGGCCCTGAGGCTCCGTTCCGGCGGTTCCCAGCGTCGCCGCCTCGCCGCGGAAGACGTGGAGCCGACGCCAACGCGCGAGCAAGCCGGCAGTGCCAGCTCCCGCGACGAGGGCAGCATGTATCACATGATCCCGGCCCAAGGCCATGTCCAATTCTTCACCGGACAGGTCGTCGATGACCGGGATGCCCGATATGGCATCGCCGTAGCGCCTTCGCAATGCCTGGGCGAGCTTTCGGCGCCCGTCGGGACTCGCGTCGCTGGCATGCACCAGGGCGGCGACCCCGGACGGGCTCTCGACGGCGCTCTCCACCTTGGTGAAGCCGGTGACGACGCAGCCCGCCTTGTTGGCGAGGGAGAAGGCCTGGCGCAGGTCGTCGCGCAGGGACGCCTCGATCACATCCGTGAGATCGGGCGCGACGAGCGCGCCCTTCTGCCGGAAGGCGCGCTGGAACAGGCGCTTCTTCACCGCCTCCGCCACCGCCGCCCGGGTCGCCGTGACCCACGCGCCGCGGCCGGGGAGCCGGGCGCGCAGGTCCGGCACCACCGTGCTGTCGGGACCGAGGGCGAAGCGGATCATCCGCTCGGGGTTGCCGGCCTCGCGCGTGACCAGGCAGGTGCGCTCCGCGTTGGCGCGGCCGCGCCCGGCGCCGGCGTCGAGGACGTCCGGCGGCAGCGCGTCCGCATCCTGGGGCTCGTCCTGCATGGGGCTCATCCCGCGTCCCGCCCGCCTCAGGTCGGCTGGCCCTCGGCGGTCGCGGCGGCGCCCTCCTCGACCGGCACCGCCTCGTGCTCCTCACCCTCGGCGTGCTCGGCCTCGGACTCCTCGCCCTCGTCACCCTCCTGCGCCTCCTCCGGCGGGGGCGCCTCGACCCAGCCGGCATGGACGCGCGCGGCCATGATCATCGCCTCGGCCTCGGCGCGGGAGAGCTCGAACCCGTCGAGGTAGCCGGCGTGGCGCACCGCCTCGGGGCCGCGGCCTTCGGTGTAGCCGACGAGGTCGTCGGTGGCGCAGCCGGCGAGGTCCTCGACGGTCTTCACGTCGTTCTCGCCGAGCGCCACCATCATCGGGGTGGTGATGCCGTCGATCTCGCGCAGCTCGTCGGCGACGCCGAGCTCAATGCGGCGGGCGTCGTTCTCGGCCTCGATGCGGTTGAGGTAGTCGACGGCGCGGGCCTGGATCTCGGCGCCGGTCTCCTCGTCGAGGCCTTGGATGTTGGCGAGCTCGGACGGCTCGACGTAGGCGATCTCCTCGACCGAGCGGAAGCCCTCCGCCGCCAGCAGCTGGCCCACGGTCTCGTCGACGTCGAGGGCCTGCATGAAGGCGTTGGTGCGCTCGACGAACTCCTTCTGCCGGCGCTCGGACTCCTCGGCCTCGGTCAGGATATCGATATCCCAGCCGGTGAGCTGGGAGGCGAGCCGCACGTTCTGGCCGCGCCGGCCGATGGCGAGGGAGAGCTGGTCGTCCGGCACCACCACCTCGATGCGGTCGGCCTCCTCGTCGAGCACCACCTTGACCACCTCGGCCGGCTGCAGCGCGTTGACGATGAAGGTCGCCTGGTCCTGCGACCACGGGATGATGTCGATCTTCTCGCCCTGCAGCTCGCCGACGACCGCCTGGACGCGGGAGCCACGCATGCCGACGCAGGCGCCGACCGGGTCGATCGAGGAATCGCGCGAGATCACCGCGATCTTGGCGCGCGAGCCGGGATCGCGGGCCACCGCCTTCACCTCGACGATGCCGTCGTAGATCTCCGGCACTTCCTGGCCGAAGAGCTTGGCCATGAACTGCGGGTGCGAGCGCGAGAGGAAGATCTGCGGCCCGCGCACCTCGCGGCGGACGTCGAACAGGTAGGCGCGGATGCGGTCGCCGGGGCGGAAGGTCTCGCGCGGGATCGACTCGTCGCGGCGCACGATGCCCTCGCCGCGGCCGAGGTCGACGATGACGTTGCCGTACTCGACGCGCTTGACGAGGCCGTTCACGACCTCGCCGATGCGGTCCTTGTACTCCTCATACTGGCGGTCGCGCTCGGCGTCGCGGACCTTCTGGACGATCACCTGCTTGGCCGACTGGGCGGCGACGCGGCCGAAATCGAACGGCGGCAGGGTGTCGGAGATCACGTCGCCGACCTGGGCGGCCGGGTTGTGGCGGCGGGCGGAGTCGAGGTCGATCTCGCGGGCGTCGTTCTCGACCTCGTCGACCACCAGGAGGTGGCGCGACAGGCGCAGCGCCCCAGTGCGGGGGTCGATCTCGGCGTGCACGTCAGTCTCGGCGCCGTAGCGCGAGCGGGCGGCCTTGGCGATCGCCTCCTCCATGGCGCCGATCACGATGGCGCGGTCGATCACCTTCTCGCGGGCGACCGCATCGGCGATCTGGAGGAGTTCGAGCCTGTTGGCGCTGACGACGGCCATCGGTTCAATCCTTCCTTGGCTGGTCTCTCGGATGTGGGTGGGCTGGCGCTCAGTGGGTGACGGGCGGGGCGGCGCCCTCGTCCTCGTCATCCTCCTCGTCGTCCTGCGGCGGGGCCGAGCCGCGCCGCAGGGATTCGCGCACCAGGGCGTCGGTGAGGACGAGGTGGGCCTCGCCGATGTCGCGCAAGGGGAGGTCGTAGGCGGAGGGGGTGCCCTCCTTGGCGTCAGGCAGCTCGATGCGGACCGTCTCGCCCTCCGGCGCCCGGATGATGCCGCGGAAGCGCTTGCGGCCGTCCAGCGGCGTCGCCAGCTCGACCTTGGCCTCGTAGCCGGCCCAGCGGGCGAAGTCGCCCGCCCGCACCAGCGGCCGGTCGATGCCCGGCGAAGAGATCTCGAGGTAGTAGGCGCCGCCGATCGGGTCGTCGACGTCGAGGATCGGCGAGATCGTGCGGCTCACGGTCTCGCAATCGTCCACCGTCATGGTGCCGTCCGGCCGTTCGGCCATGATCTGCACCGTGCAGCCGTTCTGGCCGGTGACGCGCACCCGCACGAGGCGGAAGCCGAGGCCCTCGATCGACGGCTCGATGATCTGCGCCACCCGGGCGGCGACGCCGGTCTCGGTGATGAGCCGCTTCTCGGCCGGGTGTTGGTCTGGAGCGTCGGTCATGGGGTCGAAAGCCGTGGCGCGGTCCCGTGGGAGGAGGCAATCTGGCGTTCGGCTCGCGCCCGGGGAGGCGTTGCGGCAATAAAAAAGAGCGGGCCCCGAGGGACCCACTCCCGCACCGCAGCCTCATCAGCCACGAACAGAACTGTTGTCGCGGAGATAATCCCGGAACGCGCGAAATGCAAGGTGGTCGGCGCTTATCGCAGGGAGCCGGCCGAAGGCTCACGAGGTGAGTAGCACGGCGAGGCAGCCGGCGCGCGCTTCCGACCCTCGCAACGGACCTCGCATCCGCCCCCGATGACTGGGCGCTGGGCGCTTGCTATCATACCTGCCCCGAGGATCGGACGATGACGACACCGACATCCGTCGCGGAACTCGTGCCCGCCACGGGCGAGTATCCCGCGCTGAAGACGCTCCTGGAGCGGATCGAGGCCGTCTACGCTCCGGAGGACGTGCTGCTGTTCGGCAGCCGCGCGAGGGGAACGGCGAGTCCGGACAGCGACTGGGACATTCTCGTGGTTCTGCCCGACGACGCCGACGAGCGCCTGCTCGACCCGCTGCTCGGCTACGAGACGCACAAAGGGTCGGGGGTCTATGCGGACGTGCTGTGCTCCCTCAAGAGCGAGTTCCTGTCGGACCTGACTGTCGCGAATTCGAGGACGCGGGACATCGCCGGGCACGCCGTGCGTGTCTTCAGCCGCTAGTCTTCACATCGCCAACCATCTCAGGCTCGCGGACCGCGACCTGAAGGATGCGATCATCCTGCACAACTGCAAGAGCAGGAACGACGCCTACCATCTGGAACAGGCCGCAGAGAAACTCCTCCTCGCCCTGCTCACCTCGGAAGGCGAGCACGTCCAGATCAAGGACGTCCACATCCTCGACCGTCTCGCCGACAGGTTCCCGAGGAACATCCCCTCCGGACCGCGATGCAGGGGCTTGGCTATCTCAGGACCTACGCCACCGCATTCCGGTACCCGAAGACCGGCGGCAGGTTGCCTGCGGCGATACCCAGCGAGAAGTTCGATCTTGCCTCGGATGTCCTCCGCCGCCTGATCGATGCCAGTGCGCAGCATTTCCCGGTCGACCTGGATGCCGGGGACGATGTGCCTGCGGGGAAGACGGACCCCATGCGCCGCAAGTCCGAGTCTCGGTCGCTCACGATTCTCAAGTCATGATGACAGGGCGGGCCGTCGAGCCCGTCATCATTGTCATGAGCATCCTCTATGCTGCCGGCCTCACACCGACAGCCACCGCCGCACCTGCGCCTCCACCATCCCCGAGCGCGGGCCCGCCTCCACCACCTGGCCGCGGTCCATCACCGCGTAGGAATCGCACAGGTCGCGGGCCCACTCGAAGTACTGCTCGACCAGCACGATCGCCATGTCGCCCTTGCCCCGCAGGTAGTCGATCGCCCGGCCGATATCCTTGATGATCGAGGGCTGGATGCCCTCGGTCGGCTCGTCGAGGACGAGGACGCGGGGGCGCGTCACCAGGGCGCGGCCGATGGCGAGCTGCTGCTGCTGGCCGCCCGAGAGGTCGCCGCCGCGGCGCCCCAGCATGTCCTTGAGCACCGGGAAGAGGTCGTAGATCTCACCCGGCACGTAGCGGTCGGCGCGCTTCACGGGCGCGAAGCCGGTCTCGAGGTTCTCCTTGACGGTCAGCAGCGGGAAGATCTCGCGCCCTTGCGGCACGAAGGCGATGCCCTGGCGGGCGCGGTCGTAGGGGGCGAGCCGGCTGATGTCGCGCCCGTCGAGCTTGACCGCGCCCTTCGAGACCGGCTGCTGGCCGACGATGGCGCGCATCAGCGAGGTCTTGCCGACGCCGTTGCGGCCGAGCACCGCGGTGACCTTGCCGAGTTCGGCCTGGAGCGAAACGCCGCGCAGGGCCTGGGCCGCGCCGTAATGGAGATCGATGGTCTCGACGGAGAGCATGTCCAAGAAGATCCTCAGCGTCCGAGATAGACCTCGACCACCCGCGGGTCGGCCGAGACGGAATCGATCGAGCCCTCGGCCAGCACCGCGCCCTCGTGCAGGCAGGTGACGCGGCACTGGAGCGCGCGCACGAAGTGCATGTCGTGCTCGACCACGATCACCGCGTGGTCCCGGGCGATGCGGCGCAAGAGCGTCGCGGTCGCCTCGGTCTCGGCGTCGGTCATGCCGGCGACCGGCTCGTCGACGAGGAGGAGCTTGGGATCCTGCGCGAGCAGCATGCCGATCTCGAGCCACTGCTTCTGGCCGTGCGAGAGGTCGGCGGCCGGGCGTGCCCGATGGGCGACGAGGCCTGTCGTCTCGAGGATCGCGTCGATGCGCTCCCGCTCGACCCGGTTGCGCCAGCCGAACAGCGAGGCGGTCGCCGCCCGGGGGCCTTTCAGCGCCAGCAGGATGTTGTCGGCGACGGTGTGGCTCTCGAACACCGTCGGCTTCTGGAACTTGCGGCCGATGCCGAGCTCGGCGATCGCCGCCTCGTCCATGCGGGTCAGGTCGTGCAGGCCGTCGAAGATCACCTGGCCGGTATCCGGCCGGGTCTTGCCGGTGATGCAGTCCATCATCGTGGTCTTGCCGGCACCGTTCGGGCCGATGATGGCCCGCATCTCGCCCGGCATCAGGGTCAGGGACAGGCCGCGCAACGCCCGGTAGCCGTCGAACGTGACCTTGATGTCGTCGACGTAGAGCAGGGCCTGGGTGAGGCGCTTCTCGTGGACCGGGTCGGAGGTGGGCAGGGCGATCGCCGCGCTCATGATCCGCGGCCCTCCTCGGCCAGAGCAGGTGGGATCTCGCCCGGCTTCGGGCCGGGCAGGCGGGCCTTGGCGCGACGGGAGCCGAGCCGCTCGGTCAGAGTGCCGAGGATGCCCTTGGGCAGGAACAGGGTGACGACGACGAACAGGGCGCCGAGGGCGAACAGCCAGGCATCCGGCATCGCGCCGGTGAGCAGGGTCTTGGCGTAGTTGACCAGCACCGCGCCGAGCGCCGCGCCGACGAGCGTGCCGCGGCCGCCGACCGCGACCCAGATCACCGCCTCGATCGAGTTGGCGGGGGCGAACTCGGACGGGTTGATGATGCCGACCTGCGGCACGTAGAGGGCGCCGGCAACCCCCGCCATCATCGCCGAGACCGTGAAGGCCAGAACCTTGTAGTGCGCGGTCCGGTAGCCGAGGAAGCGGGTGCGCGATTCGGCGTCGCGGATCGCGATCAGCACCTTGCCGAAGGCCGAGGTCGTCATAAACCGGGCGACGAGGTAGGCGAGCCCGAGCGCGAGCGCCGTCAGGACGAACAGCGCGACACGGGTCCCTTGCGCCTGCACGTTGAAGCCGAGGATGTCCTTGAAGTCGGTCAGCCCGTTGTTGCCGCCCAGCCCCATGTCGTTGCGGAAGAAGGCGAGCATCAGCGCGAAGGTCATCGCCTGGGTGATGATCGACAGGTAGACGCCGGTGACCCGCGAACGGAAGGCGAGCCAGCCGAACACGAAGGCGAGGATGCCGGGCACCAGCAGCACCATCACGGCGGCGAAGGGAAACCAATCGAAGCCGTGCCAGTACCAGGGCAGCTCCTTGTAGTTCAGGAACACCATGAAGTCGGGCAGGATCGGGTTGCCGTAGACGCCCCGCGGCCCGATCTGGCGCATCAGGTACATGCCCATCGCGTAGCCGCCGAGCGCGAAGAACGCGCCGTGGCCGAGCGAGAGGATGCCGCAATAGCCCCAGACGAGGTCGAGGCTGAGCGCCAGGATCGCGTAGGCGAGGTACTTGCCCATCAGCGAGACGGCGTAGGTCGGCACGTGGAGCGCGGAGCCCGGCGCGGTGAGGAGGTTGAGGCCCGGCACGACGATGCAGGCCAGGGCCAGGACGCCGAGGAAGATCCAGCCGGGCTTGTCGATGCGGGAGAGGAGCATGGTCAGGCCTCCACCGCCCGGCCCTTGAGCGCGAACAGGCCGCGCGGCCGCTTCTGGATGAACAGGATGATGAACACGAGGAGCAGGATCTTGCCGAGCACCGCGCCCGCGTAGGGCTCGAGGAACTTGTTGGCGACGCCGAGGGTGAGGGCCGCCACCAGCGTGCCCCACAGATTGCCGACGCCGCCGAACACCACGACCAGGAACGAGTCGATGATGTAGCCCTGGCCGAGATTGGGCGAGACGTTGTCGATCTGCGAGAGCGCGACGCCGGCGACGCCGGCGATGCCGGAGCCCAGGCCGAACGTGAAGGCATCGATCCAGGGCGTGCGGATGCCCATGGCGGCGGCCATGCGGCGGTTCTGGGTGACGGCGCGGGTCTTCAGGCCGAAGGAGGTCGCCTTTAGGATCAGGTTGAGGGTGAGGAAGACCGCGAGCGCGAACACCACGATCCACAGCCGGCCCCAGGTGATCGAGAGGCCGAACAGGTCGAAGGCGCCGGACATGTAGGAGGGCGCGCCGACCTCGCGGTTGGTCGGGCCAAAGACCGAGCGCACCGCCTGCTGCAGGATCAGGCTGATGCCCCAGGTGGCGAGCAGCGTCTCGAGCGGCCGGCCGTAGAGGTGGCGGATGACGCTGCGCTCGATCAGCACGCCGACGGCGCCGGCGGTGAGGAAGGCGAGCGGGATCGCGATCGGCAGTGACCAGTCGAACAGGCCGGGGGCCTTCTGGCGGATCAGCTCCTGCACCAGGTAGGTGGTGTAGGCACCGAGCATCACCATCTCGCCGTGGGCCATGTTGATGATGCCCATTACCCCGAATGTGATGGCGAGCCCGATGGCGGCGAGCAGCAGCACCGAGCCGAGGGAGACGCCGTACCAGGCGTTCTGCACGTTCGCCATCAGCGCCTGGCGGCTCTCGATCGCCGACACGCCGCGGGCGGCGGCGTCTCGCACCCCTTGCGAGGCGTCGCCCGAGAGGCCGCGCAGGATGGCCAGCGCCTCCGAATCACCCCGGGCCTGGATGGTGTCGACGGCGGCCAGCCGCTCGATCTCAGGGCTGCCGGGCTTCGCCAGCAGCGCGGCGGCGCGGGCCTCCTGCAGGCTGCGCTTCACGCCCGCGTCGGACTCGCGGGCGAGCGCCGCGTCGAGGGCCGGGAGCGCGGCGGCGTCGCGGGCCTTGAACACCGCGTCGGCGGCGGTCCGGCGCGTGGCCGGATCGGGGGCGAGGAGGTTCAGGGTGCCGAGGGCCGCGTCGACGGCGCGCCGGACGCGGTTGTTGACCCGCACGGGCTTGAGGCCGTCCGGGCTCATCGCCGCGCCGGTACGCGCGTCGGTGACGGCGGCGCCGTCCTTGATGGCGAGCGCCTTGTCGTCCGGGCGGTAGAGCAGGCGGTTGTCGGTCAGCGCGCGCAGCACCGGCCCGGCCTTGGGATCGCCGCTGGTGGCAAGGCCTGCAATGCCGGCCTCGATGTCGGAGTAGCTGTCGCTGGCGAGCCGCGCATAGGCGGCATCAGGCCCGGTCTGCGCGGCGGCAGGCAGGGCCCAGATGGCGCACCAGGCGATGAGGAGAAGGACGAGGCGGCGGTGCATTCAGGACTGTCCGGAGAAGGTTGTCCTCTTCCTCGCGGAAGAGGCCGTGGAGGTGGCGGCACCTTTTGGATTCAGGCACCGACCCCTTTCCCGGACGACTGCAGCGTCAGCGGAAGGAGATCCGGGATCCAGCACGAGAACTCGCGAAGCGTCCGCTCGTCTGCAGTCTGCAGAGCCGCTTCGCGGCACTTCCTCTGCTGGATCCCGGATCTCCTTCCACTGCGTTCCAGTCGTCCGGGAAAGGGGAGCCGGGAGGCATCCTCTCGGGCCTCTCCCCTGTGGGAGAGAGGCCCGTCGTCAGGCGCTCACGCGCCGCCGCACTTCTTCGTCTTGGTGTTGTAGTTGCCGCAATTCAGCTTGACCCAATCGGCCTCAAGCTCCTTCGAGCCCTCGAGCTGCTTCGACCACGCCTCGCCGGGGATCAGGCCGTCGGTCTTCCACACCACATCGAACTGGCCGTTGTCCTTGATCTCGCCGATGAAGACCGGCTTCGTGATGTGGTGGTTGGCCAGCATCTCCGAGGTGCCGCCGGTCAGGTTGTCCTGCTTGGTGCCCGGCAGCGCCGCGATCACCTTGTCGGGATCGGTGGTGCCGGCCTTCTCGACCGCCTTCACCCACATGTTGAAGCCGATGTAGTGGGCCTCCATCGGGTCGTTGGTGACGCGCTTCGGGTTCTTGGTGTAGGCGTGCCACTTCTCGATGAACGCCTTGTTAGCCGGCGTGTCGATCGACATGAAGTAGTTCCAGGCCGCCAGGTGGCCGAGGAGCGGCTTGGTGTCGATGCCGGCCAGCTCCTCCTCGCCGACCGAGAAGGCCACGACCGGGATGTCGGTCGCCTTGATGCCCTGGTTCGCCAGCTCCTTGTAGAATGGCACGTTGGCGTCGCCGTTGATGGTCGAGACGACCGCAGTCTTCTTGCCGGCCGAGCCGAAGCTCTTGATCGCGGCGACGCGGGTCTGCCAGTCGGACTGACCGAACGGGGTGTAGTTGATCGAGATGTCCTCAGGTCTAACGCCCTTGGCCTTCAGGTAAGCCTCGAGGATCTTGTTAGTGGTGCGGGGATAGACGTAGTCCGTGCCCTCCAGCACCCAGCGCTCGACCTTCTCCTCCTTCATCAGGTAGTCGACGGCCGGGATCGCCTGCTGGTTCGGGGCGGCGCCGGTGTAGAACACGTTGCGCTCGCTCTCCTCGCCCTCGTACTGGACGGGGTAGAACAGGATCGAGTTCAGCTCCTTGAACACCGGCAGCACGGACTTGCGCGACACGCTGGTCCAGCAGCCGAACACCGCCGAGACCTTGTCCTTGGCGATCAGCTCGCGCGCCTTCTCGGCGAAGAGCGGCCAGTTCGAGGCCGGATCGACGACCACGGCCTCGAGCTTCTTGCCCAGCACGCCGCCCTTCTTATTCTGCTCCTCGATGAGCATCAGCATGACGTCTTTGAGCGTCGTCTCGGAGATCGCCATCGTGCCCGAGAGCGAGTGCAGGATGCCGACCTTGATGGTCTCCTGCGCCGAGGCGACCGTCGTCGCCAGCGTGCCGAGCGCCAACCCGCCCGCGACCGCGGCGCGCGAGAGCCAACCCTTCCACGTCATGTTCATCGTCTCCCTGGGCCGATGCGGCCAGACGCTGTTCCGCAAGGGGCGTGCCAAGGCAGACGCGCGGAAAAGTTCCCGCGCGATCAGGCTCAAATTGTGGGCATCCGGTCTGATCGCGGTCGCACTGCCTGGTTTTCGTCAGCGGCACTGCCCGCTTGGGCAGCACTCTGCCCATGCCGACGCCAATGCCACGCTTGATCTCCCTCGGGTCGGTCGCTTCCGGTCCGGTCACGTGGGCTTGCGCTCGCGCGTGGAGGCAGGTGTCGATGGCCTCGGCGCCGGGATCGAGGTCCTTGAGCGGCGACCATACAGGGCGGCCGCTGGCCACGAATCGATAGCGGTCCAGCAGGGTTCGACTCAGGTCGAAGACGCGCGTCCCGGGCGTGCCCGAACGGATCGTCGGGAGGCCGGCGTGCGAGGCGCGTTCGCGGCACTTGATGGCGCGGCGTGTCCCGTGGGCGGTCCGGGTGCGGGCATGGAGGTTGAGGCGGCCGGTCGCGAGGAGGCCGGCCATGGCTGCGACCGCCTCTTGCGGGGCGGTCGCCAGGAGCACTCAGAACACCCAGAGCCGCTCGGGCGGGCATTCGAGCCAGTGCCGCCCGGGGCCGGTCCGCCGGTCGGAGACGAGGCGGATCGTCTGGTCGCCGCAGCGGAAGAGGTGCTCGAACTGGTTGCCGAGATAGATCGAGGTCTCGTACTCGGCCGGCACCCGGTTCTCGCCGGCGCCGTCGACGATGCGCACGGCCTCAATCCGGATCACGCCCTTGGTCTGGCTGCCGGCCTTCCCTCCGTCGGCGCCGGACCGGTCGACGCCCCACAGAGGCTGGCCGCCGAGCTCGACCAGGGCCCGCCCGGCGCGCCGCTCCCGGAGGGTGACCGAGAGGGTGTTGTTGGTCCCCATGAACTCCGAGGCGAACAGGGTCTCGGGCCGCTCGTAGAGGTCCTCCGGGGTGCCCGACTGGACGAGGCGCCCGCCGTCGAGGAGCACGACCTGATCGGCGATGGCGAGCGCCTCGGCCTGATCGTGGGTGACGAAGACCGCCGTGATGCCGCGCCGCTTGATGAGGGCGCGGATCCAGATCCGGGCCTCCTCGCGCAGCTTGGCGTCGAGGTTCGACAGCGGCTCGTCGAGCAGGATCACCGGCGGCTCGTAGACGAGGGCGCGGGCGATGGCGACGCGCTGCTGCTGGCCGCCCGAGAGCTGCGAGGGATAGCGCTCGGCCAGCGCGCCGAGGCCGACGCCGTCGAGGGCCGCCTGGACCTTCGGCTGCAGCTCGGCCTTCGACTGGCCGCGCAGGCGCAGGCCGTAGGCGACGTTCTCGAACACGGTCTTGTGCGGCCACAGCGCGTAGGACTGGAACACGAAGCCGAGGTCGCGCTTCTCGGGCGGCAGGTTGGTGCCGCTTCCCGCGTCGTAGACCGGGCGCCCGTCGATGCGGATCGCCCCGCGATAGGGCTCCTCCAGGCCGGCGATCGAGCGCAAGAGCGTGGTCTTGCCGCTGCCCGACCGCCCGAGGAGGCACACCACGGAGCCTTCCTCGAACTTCGCGTCGATGCCCTTGAGGATCTCGACGGTGCCGTAGCGGAGATGGAGGTCGTCGATGGTGAGCTTAGGCATGACGCTTGTTCCCGAGGGCGTACATCAGCCCGAGGCCGACGAGGATGAGGGCGAGGTTGACGGTGGAGAGGGCGGTGACGAGGTCGACGGCGCCGGTGCCCCAGAGCGAGACCAGGAGCGAGCCGATGACCTCGGTGCCGGGGCTGAGCAGGTAGACGCCGGTCGAGTACTCGCGGATGAAGGTCACGAAGATCAGCACCCAGGAGCCGATCAGGCCGGCCTTGATCAGCGGCAGGGTGACGTCGCGGCTGACCTGGGCGGGGCGGGCCCCGACGACCCGGCCGGCTTCTTCCAGCTCCGGGCCGATCTGGAGCAGCGAGGCGCTCACCAGACGCATGCCGTAGGCGAGCCAGACCAGCGTGTAGGCGAGCCACAGGCTGAACAGGGTCTGCCGCAGGGGTTGCAGGAACGGGGTGAACAGGAACACCCAGAACATCGCGAGGCCGGCGATCAGCCCCGGCATGGCGCGCGGCACCAGCACGAGGTAGTCCATCAGGCTCGTCCAGCGCGAGCGCCAGCGGTGGAGAGCGAGGTTGGCGAGGGCGTAGAAGCCCACCGACAGCGCGCCGCCGACCGAGGCGATGAGCAGGGTGTTGACGATGCCCCGGACCAGGTTCGGGTAGTGCATCAGCTCGCGGAAGTGGTTGAGCGTCAGGTTCGGCCAGATCGCCACGCCCTCGCCCCAGGTGGAGAGGAACGAGCGCAGCACCAGCGCGGTGACCGGGATCACCACGGTGAAGCCGAGCCAGGCGACGATCAGCGCGGCCGCCGGCCAGCGCCAGGCACCGATGGCGAGCGGCTTCTGGGCGCTCGCCTTGCCCTTGACCGCGACGTAGCGGTTGGCGGCGGCGAGCAGCTTGCGCTGCGTGTAGACCAGCGGCAGCGTCACGAAGATGATCGCCACGACGACGACGGCCATCAGGTCGTAGGACGGGGTGCCGAGCTTGTTCGTGAGCTTGTAGAGGTAGGTCGCGAGCACCAGGATCCGCTCGGGGTCGCCGAGCACCAGCGGCAGGCCGAACAGCTCGAAGCCGAGGAAGAACACCAGCACCGTCGCGTAGAGGATGCTCGGCATGATCATCGGCAGGCTGACGGTCAGCGCGACCCGTAAAGGCCCGGCGCCCGACGAGCGGGCGGCCTCCTCGACGTCGGAGCCGAGCGAGCGCAGGGCCGACGAGGCGTAGAGGAAGACGTGGGGCACGTGGGTGAGCCCCGCGATGAGGATGAGCGCGGTCTTCGAGTACAGGTACCAGGGGATGGTGCCGACGAGCCCCTTCACCCAGACGCTGACGATGCCGACCGGGCCGAGCGCCACGACGAAGCCGAAGGCCAGCACCACCGAGGACACGAACATCGGCACGAGCACGAGCGGCTCGATGAAGCGGCGGCCCGGCAGGTCGGTGCGGACGAGCAGGAACGCCATGATGCAGCCGAGCGGTACCGCGATCGCGGTCATGCCTGTCGCAATGATCGCCGAATTGACGAAGGCATCGCGAAAATCGTCCTCCTCGAACAGGACGAACTCGTAGGCCTGCAGGGTGAAGGTGCTCGACGGCTGGAAGAACGGGCCGCTGAGGAAGCTCTGATAGATGACCAGGCCCACGGGCCCGAGGATCATCAGCGTGGTCGCGAGGATGATCGCGATGCGGAACGGCTTGGACATCGGAGTCTCAGTTCGTTGACGCGAGCGTCTTCTGCCACTGCTTGATGAAGCGCAGCCGCGTGATCTGGTCGAGCTGGGTCAGCAGCTCGGGCCCGACGCGGATCGGCCGCAGGGTGACGTCGCGGGCGCCCGGCAGGCTGGTGATGCCGTGGGTGTCCTGCAGGTCGGTGCGCACCGAGGTCATCGCCTTCTTGGCGAGCTCGACCTGGGCCGCCTTCGACAGCAGGAAGTCGAGGAAGAGCTTGGCCGCGTTCGGGTTCTTGGCCTTCGCCGACACGAAGGCGATGCGCGACATCACCAGCGTGTAGTCCTTCGGCAGGACGTAGCCGAGGGCTGGGTCCTTGCGGTTGCGCTGCAGGACGTAGGAGCCGATCATGTTGTAGGCCAGCGTGTGCTCGCCCGAGACCACGCGTTCCATCATCGCCCCGGTCGAGGTGTAGAACTTGGCCCCGGCCTGGCCCATCGCCTTCACGGTGTCCCAGGTCACCTGCGGGCTGACCTGCACGTCCTGGGTGACGTACAGGAATCCGACGCCGGAACGCTCGGGGTCGTAGGACGTGACCTTGCCCTTGTAGGTGTCCTTCTTCTGGGTCAGGAGCTTGGCGAAGGCGGCGTGGTCACGCGGCACCTCGGCCTCGGGCACGAGGCGGCTGTTGTAGGCGAAGACGATCGGCTCGGCGGTGGTGCCGTAGGCCTGGTCCTTCCACTTGGCCCAGTCCGGCAGCGCGTCCTTCTCGGGCGAGGCGTAGGTCAGGGCGTAGCCGTCGTTGACGAGCTTGATCTGCAGGTCCATCGCCGAGGACCAGATGAAGTCCGCGGTCGCGCCGGCGGCGGCCTCGGCGACGTAGCGGCTGTAGAGCTCGGTCGAGTTCTGGTCGGCGTACTCGACCTTCAGCTTCGGGTAGAGCGCCCGGAACTGGGTCAGAAGATCGGACACCTCGGACGCATCGGCGGTGGCGTAGATCGAGAGCGCGCCCTCCTTGTGGGCGGCCTCGATGACCTGGCTGTAGGAGGCCGGATATCCCTGAGGAACGGCCTGCGCCAGGGCGGCGGGCGCACCCGCGATCATCAGGGCGAGTGTGGCGGTGAGCCGCGTCTTCATGCAATCCTCCCATCAACACGGTGCGTCTGCGCGCGCACCCGTCGATGAGGACGTTAACCCTCCGAGCTTTCATCATCCTGACAAGGAGACGGCGCGCGGCGGGCCTCGAGCGCGGCCGGTCCCTGACCCGGGAAACAATGGTCTAAGCGTGGGGGCGGCGCGAGCGGCCGGAACGCGCCGCGGGACGCGGAGGATGGACGACCGATGCGGATCCTGATCGTCGAGGACGACGAGGCCCTCGCCCGCGGCATCGTCGCGTCGCTGCGGCTCAGCGGGTTCATCGTCGATCACGAGGCGGGCGGGTCCGGAATCCTGCCGCTCCTGGGCCGCGAGGCCTACGCGCTGGTGGTGCTCGATCTCGGCCTGCCCGACGGGTCGGGCCTCGCGGTGCTGCGCGAGATCAGGCGGGCGGGCCTGACGGTGCCGGTGATGATCCTCACGGCGCGTGCGAGCGTGGACGACCGGGTCGCCGGCCTCGACCTCGGCGCCGACGACTACTTGGCCAAGCCCTTCGACCCGGCGGAGCTGGAGGCGCGGGTGCGGGCCCTGGTGCGGCGCGGACGCGGCCGGCCCGACCCGATCGTGACCTGCGCCGACCTCGTGCTCGACCGCGCGGGCCAGGTGGCGACCCTGGCGGGCCGCGTCCTGCCGCTGCGCAAGCGCGAGCTCGCGATTCTCGAATCGCTCATCACCCGGGCGGGCCGCGTGGTGACGAAGGAGCGCCTCGTGGCCGAGGTGTTCGGCACCGACGAGGAGACCTCGCCGAACGCGATCGAGGTCTACGTGGCGCGCCTGCGCCGGCATTTCGGCCCGTCCGGCCCCCGGATCGTGACCATGCGCGGCCTCGGCTACCTGATCGAGCCGGGCGGGCCCGAGGACGGCCGGTGAGGAGGCCGCGCGGCCCCGCCGCCCGGTCGCTGCGCGTCCGCGTCGCCGCCTACCTGATGGTCCCGATGGCGGCGCTCGCCGTGCTGCTCGGCATCGGCGGGACCTGGTTCGTCGGCACCTTCGCGACCAACGCCTACGACCGCGTGCTGGCCGGCGCGATCCTGTCCATCGCCGAGCGCCTCTCGGTGCAGGACGGCCAGGTGACGCTCGACCTGCCCTCCGCGGCCTTCGCCATGCTGTCGAACACCCAGCGCGACAGCATCTTCTACAGCGTCACCGACGACCGGGCCTTCGTGACGGGCTACCCGGACCTGCCGCTCCCCGAGCGCATGCCCCCGCCCGAGACGCTGGTCTACCGCGACGCGGTCTTCCGCGGCCAGCGCGTCCGCATCGGGGCGATGCTCAAGCCGATCTACATCACCCGGCACGCCGCCCTCGTCCAGGTCGCCGAGACCACGCACGACCGCGACCTGCTCGCGCGGCGCATGCTCCTCGCGCTCACGGCTCTGGGCGCGACGCTCGCCGGGATCGGCAGCCTGCTGATCTGGTTCTCCGTGCGGATGGGCCTGGCGCCCCTCGACGACCTGCGCCGGGAGATCGAGCACCGCTTCCACGGTCAGGGCCCGGTGCCGGCCGTCCCGGTCGCCGGCGTGCCGCGGGAGGCCCTGCCCTTCGTCGAGGCCCTGAACGAGCTCCTGTCCCAGCTCAACCAGGCGATGACGGTCCTGCGCCGGTTCACCGCGGACGCGTCGCACCAGCTGCGCACGCCCGTCGCCATCCTGAAGACCCACCTCCGGCTGCTCGACCGGCAGCCGCCGGGCAGCGAAGGCTGGCGCTCCTCGCGGGCCGACATCGACGGAGCGGTCGACCGCCTCGACCGGCTCATCACGCAGCTCCTCACTCTGGTCGTGTCGGAGGAGGGCGCGGCCCGCAGGGTCCAGGCGGCCGAGACCGACGTCGTCGCGCTCGCCCGGGACACCGCCCTCGACCTCGTCGGGGTCGCCCGGCAGCGCCGCGTCACGCTGTCCTTCGACGGCCCGGAGGCGCCGGTCACGATCCCGGCGGAGCCGTTCCTGCTCGAGGAGGCCCTGCGCAACCTGATCGACAACGCCATCCGGTACAACCATTCCGGCGGCCACGTCCGGGTCTCGGTCGCGACCGAGGCGGGGCCGGACGGTCCTTCCTGCCGCCTCGAGGTGGAGGACGACGGCCCCGGCATCCCGGAGGACCAGTACGGGCGGGTGTTCGAGCGCTTCCACCGCCTCGAGCGGCCCGGCGATCCCGGCGGGAGCGGGCTCGGCCTCGCCATCGTCCAGGCCTTCGTCGCGCGTCTCGGCGGCACCGTCACGCTCCACCCGGGCGCCGGCGGACGCGGCCTGCGGGCCAGGATCAGCCTCCCGCCCGGGCCGGGATCCGGCGCCGCGTAGGCGGCCTGCCCCAGAGGAGTTTCGGCCGGGCCCGCATCCACTTCGGCGGACGGCGCTCTAGATCTCCGCGCGGGCCGGCACGGTCGCGGGCCTTGAGGAGAGCCGGGGTGATCGAAGACCTCTGGTACAAGAATGCGGTGATCTACTGCCTGTCGGTCGGCTCCTTCATGGACGCCAACGGCGACGGCATCGGCGACTTCGAGGGACTGGAGCGGCGCCTCGACTATCTGCTCGGCCTCGGCGTCACGGCGATCTGGCTGCATCCATTCCAGCCCTCGCCGGGCCGCGACCACGGCTACGACATCGCGGATTACTACAGCGTCGACCCGCGCTACGGCACGCTCGGCGACTTCGTCGCCTTCACCCACGCGGCCAAGCAGCGGGGGATGCGGGTGCTGATCGACCTCGTGGTCAACCACACCTCCGACCAGCATCCCTGGTTCAAGGCCGCCCGCTCCGACCCGAACGCCCGCACCCGCGACTGGTACGTCTGGTCGAAGACGAAGCCGCCGCACGCCCACGAGGGCATGGTCTTCCCGGGCGTGCAGAAGAGCACCTGGACCTACGACAAGGACGCGAAGGCCTGGTACTTCCACCGCTTCTACGACTTCCAGCCCGACCTCAACACCGCCAATCCCCACGTCCAGGCGGAGATCCTGAAGATCATGGGGTTCTGGATCCAGCTCGGCGTGTCGGGCTTCCGGATGGACGCGGTGCCCTTCGTCATCGCCGAGAAGGGGCCGGAGGTCTCGGGCGAGCCGCGCGAGCAGTTCGACATGCTGCGGCTGTTCCGCGAGTTCCTGCAGTGGCGCCAGGGCGACGCGATCATCCTGGCCGAGGCCAACGTGCTGCCGCGCCAGGACCTCGACTATTTCGGCGACGACGCTGACCGCATGCACATGATGTTCAACTTCCAGGTCAACCAGGCCCTGTTCTACGCGCTCGCCTCCGCCGACTCCCGGCCGCTGGTGAAGGCCCTGCAGAAGACCTGGAACCGGCCGCCCTCGGCGCAGTGGGCGCTGTTCCTGCGCAACCACGACGAGCTCGACCTCGGCCGCCTGACCGAGAAGCAGCGCCAGACCGTCTTCCAGGCCTTCGGCCCCGAGCCCGAGATGCAGCTCTACGGCCGCGGCATCCGCCGGCGCCTCGCCCCGATGCTCGGCGGCGACCGGCGCCGGATCGAGCTCGCCTACAGCCTGATGTTCACCCTGCCGGGCACGCCCGTCCTGCGCTACGGCGACGAGATCGGCATGGGCGACGACCTCTCGCTGCCCGAGCGCGACTGCGCCCGCACGCCGATGCAGTGGTCGCACGAGCCCCAGGGCGGCTTCACGCTGAGCGACGCGCCGGAGATGCCGCCGATCCACGAGGGCCCCTACGCCTATTCCCACGTCAACGCGGCGGCGCAGCGCTGCGCGCCGGAATCGCTCCTCAACTGGATGGAGCGCATCATCCGCATGCGCAAGGAGGTGCCGGAGATCGGCTGGGGCGACTTCACCGTCATCGACACCGGCCATCCGGGCGTGCTCGCGCTCCGCTACGACTGGCGCAACAACGCGGTCCTGTGCCTGCACAACCTCGTGGCCGAGCCGCGGGAGGTCTCCTTCGCCACCGGGCTCGACGGCGACGGCCGCAACCTGATCGACCTTCTCACCGGCCAGCGCAGCCTGGCGGACGACGACGGGCGGCACTGCGTGCTGCTCGAAGGGTACGGCTACCGCTGGTACCGGGTGGGGGGCCTGGACTACCTGCTGCGGCGACGCGAGATCTGAGCGCCGGCCCGGGCGCCGGCGGGGGCGGGGTCGCGGCGCGTCCCGTCCCCCGGCGCCCCGCGCCGCTCAGGCACAGGCCTCGGGCGGTCCCCCCAGCGCCTCGAGCGCCTCGGCAGGCTCCCGTTCCGACCAGTCGGCCCAGACGACGTCCCGGTAGATCGGCAGGCAGACGCCGATCCTCCTGTATTCCGCGATCCGGTTGCGTACCGTGCGGACCGAGACGCCGAGCATCTTGGCGGCGTGGGTGCGGTTGCCGCGGCAACGGATGAGCGTCTCGATGACGAGCTTCCGCTCGGCATCCGCGAGGGTGATCGCTGGTGCCATGCTGGTCTCCTCCTGGTGACGGGGACCCCCGGTTGTTCTCGTTCTTGCGACCCGGAAAGGCTGCGCAATCACGGTTAACAGGCCGTTAATGGCGCCATCAGGCGGGTATGATGCAGGTTTTTGCTTGCCGTGCGGCACGATGATCCACCAGCAATACAATCGGTGCTCATCAGATGAGGGCGAGATATCGGCAGGACGAGCGGTGCCCCGCGCCGGCATTCGGGAGCCGCGCGGCGCGGACGCGGAATCCTGTCCTCTCGACGGCCCAGGATCGGGCGGGCCCTGTCCTCAGGCTCCCGCCCGCGAAGGCCGGCGACATCCGGGAGCGTGCCGCCGGCGCAGCCCGGTCCGGAGCGCCGGGACGGCGGCGGCGCTGCGCTCGTCGCTCCTCGTCTCGGTCACGCCGGCAGAGATCTTGCCCCCACGGACCCGCTCACGGGAGGCCGCAGCTCTGCGCTCCGCGATCCCCGCTCAGGGCACCAGCCCCGGGTCGATCGCCCGCGGGCTCTCCAGCCAGTGCGGCACCGGCAGGTCGCGGGCGCGCAGGAAATCCGGGTTGAACAGCTTCGAGGCGTAGCGGGTGCCGCCGTCGCACAGGATCGTCACCACCGTGTGGCCGGGGCCGAGGTGGCGGGCGAGCCGGATCGCCCCCGCGACGTTGATGCCTGACGAGCCGCCGAGGCACAGGCCCTCCTCCGCCAGCAGGCGGAAGACCAGCGGCAGCGCCTCGGCGTCGGGGATCGCGTAGGACAGGTCGGGCCGGAACCCCTCGAGGTTGCCGGTGACGCGGCCCTGGCCGATGCCCTCCGTGATCGACGAGCCCGAGGCCTTGAGTTCGCCGGTGGCGTAGTAGGGGTGCAGCGCCGAGCCGTCCGGGTCCGAGAGCCCGATCGTGACCCGCGGGTTGCGGGCGCGCAGGGCCGCCGCGATGCCGGCGAGCGTGCCGCCGGTGCCGGCCGCGCAGATGAAGCCGTCGACGCGGCCCCCGGTCGCCTCCCAGATCTCCGGGCCGGTCGTGGCGATGTGGGCCTCGCGGTTGGCGACGTTGTCGAACTGGTCGGCGAAGAAGGCGCCGCCGGGCTCGGTCGCGGCGAGGCGCTCGGCCAGGCGCTTGGCGACCTTCACGTAGTTGTTCGGGTTGGCGAAGGGCACCGCCGGCACCTCGACGAGGTCGGCCCCGGCCAGCCGCAGGGCCAGCTTCTTCTCCGCCGACTGGGTCTCCGGGATCACGATCACGGTGCGGTAGCCCCGGGCCGCGCCGACCATGGCGAGGCCGATGCCGGTATTGCCTGCCGTGCCCTCCACGATGGTGCCGCCCGGCCGCAAGGTGCCGGCGCGCTCGGCGGCCTCGACCATGAACAGGGCGGCGCGGTCCTTCACCGACTGGCCCGGATTCATGAACTCGGCCTTGCCCAGGATGGTGCAGCCGGTCTCCTCCGAGGCGCGCTTGAGGCGGATCAAGGGCGTGCCGCCGATCGCGGCGAGGACGTCGGGACGGATCATCGCGGGGCCATCCGGTGCGGAGCGGGCGGGCTGCCCGCTGGGGTGAGCGGTGATGCCGCGAAAGGGGGCGGGCGACAAGACGCATGAGACGTTGAAGGCAGGCCAGCGCTTCGCCGTAAGCCACGCCCCTTTCCCGGACGACTGCAGCGAAGCGGAAGGAGATCCAGGATCCAGCACAAGAAGTGCCGCGCAGCGGCTCTGCATGCTGCACCGTTGCGGACAAGCGGACGCTTCGCGACGTTTTTCTGCTGGATCCCGGATCTCCTTCCTCTTCGTTTCAGTCGTTCGGGAAAGGGGAGCTGCTGGAGAGACCGTCTGGGAGCAAATCTACGCCGGGAATGATGCCAGCGCTTCCCCGAACCCCGTTGTACATCGCGTTCAGTTGGCGGCTGCCTGGAATGCCTCCAGGCCGCGTTGACGGGACCGGCCGGAAATGTCAGCATTCCTGACATATCAGCGTGGTCCCGAGAGCCCGGAGGAACCGGCCCCCACCGCGCGAGGAGGAGGAACACGCGATGGGCCCTGCGACCACCCCGTCCCTTCGGTCGGTCAGCCTCGACGACAAGTACGATCTCTCCCGCGACCAGGTCTTCGTCACCGGCACCCAGGCGGTGATCCGGATGCTCCTGATGCAGCAGGCCCGCGACTGGGCGGCGGGGCTCAACACCGCGGGCTTCGTCTCGGGCTATCGCGGCTCGCCGATCGGCGGCCTCGACCAGAACCTCGTGCGCGCCAAGGCGGTGCTCGACAAGGCGGGCATCGTCTTCCAGCCCGGCCTCAACGAGGAGCTGGCCGCGACCGCGATCTGGGGTGCGCAGCAGGCCGAGATCCGGGGCGAGGGCCGCTACGACGGCGTGTTCGGCCTCTGGTACGGCAAGGGCCCCGGCGTCGACCGCTCCGGCGACGTGTTTCGCCACGCCAACATGGCCGGCACCGCGCGCCACGGCGGCGTGCTGGCGCTGATGGGCGACGACCACACGGCGGAATCCTCCACCGTCGCGCACCAGTCGGAGTTCCACTTCGTCGACGTGATGAGCCCGATCCTGAACCCGGCCGGGGTGCAGGAGATCCTCGATTACGGCCTCTACGGCTACGCGATGAGCCGCTACTGCGGCACCTGGGTCGCCTTCAAGTGCGTGAAGGAGAACATCGAGTCGACCGCGAGCGTCGACGCCCGCCTCGACCGGGTGAAGATCGTTCTCCCCGACGACTTCCTGATGCCGCCGGGTGGGCTCAACATCCGCACGCCGGACGGCATCCTGGAGCAGGAGGCCCGTCTCCAGGACTTCAAGCGCGACGCGATGCTGGCCTTCGTGCGCGCCAACAACCTCAACCGCATCGTGCTCTCGGGCGGGCGCCAGCCGAAGATCGGCGTCATCACGGTCGGCAAGTCCTACCTCGACGTGCGCGAGGCGATGGACGACCTCGGCCTCGACGAGGTCAAGGCCAACGACATGGGCCTGCGGCTCTACAAGGTCGCCTGCCCGTGGCCGCTGTCGCGGCGCGAGCTCGCGGATTTCGCAGAGGGCCTCGACCTCGTGATGGTGGTCGAGGAGAAGCGCTCGCTGATCGAGGTGCAGCTGCGCGAGGAGCTGTACGGCTCGGCCAACCAGCCGGTCTGCATCGGCAAGCGCGACGAGCAGGGCGACTGGCTCTTCCCGGTGAAGGGCGCGCTCGACCCCAACGACATCGCGGTGGCGCTGGGCGAGCGGCTGCTGCGCTACCACCGCAACGACGACCTCGCGGCCCGCGTCGCCCGCCTCAAAGGGGCGCAGGAGCGGCTGGCTGCCACCGCCGACATCGCGGCCCGGATCCCGCATTTCTGCGCCGGCTGCCCGCACAACACCTCGACCCGGGTGCCGGAGGGCATGCGGGCCTATGCGGGCATCGGCTGCCATTACATGGCGCAGTGGATGGACCGGGAGACCGACGGCTTCACCCAGATGGGCGGCGAGGGTGCGAACTGGATCGGCGAGAACGCTTTCTCGAAGCGCGGCCACGTCTTCCAGAACCTCGGCGACGGCACCTACAACCACTCGGGCTCGCTGGCGCTCCGCTGGGCCGTCGATACCGGCACCACCATCACGTACAAGATCCTGTTCAACGACGCGGTGGCGATGACCGGCGGCCAGCCGCACGAGGGCGGGCTCACCGTCGACCGCATCGCCGCGCAGGTGCGGGCGGAGGGCGTCGAGCGCATCGCCCTCGTCACCGACGAGCCGGACAAGTACCCGGCGACGGTCGCTTGGCCGCACGGGCTCACGATCCACCACCGCGACGAATTGGACGCGGTGCAGCGCGAGCTCGCCACCGTGCCGGGCGTCTCGGTGATGATCTACGACCAGACCTGCGCCTCCGAGAAGCGCCGCCGGCGCAAGCGCAACGCCTTCCCCGATCCCGACAAGCGGGTGATCATCAACGAACTCGTCTGCGAGGGCTGCGGCGACTGCTCGGTGCAGTCGAACTGCGTCGCGGTGCAGCCGGTCGAGACCGAGTTCGGCCGCAAGCGCCGCATCGACCAGTCGGGCTGCAACAAGGACTTCTCCTGCGTGAAGGGCTTCTGCCCGTCCTTCGTGACGGTGCACGGCGCCAAGCCCCGGACCGCGCCCCTGGGCGCCCCCGCGGCCGCGGGGGGCGACGCCCCGGATGTGGGCCTGCCCGAGCCGGCGATCCCTGAGATCGACGGCACCTACAACCTGATCGTCACCGGCGTCGGCGGCACCGGCGTGGTGACGATCGGGGCGATCCTCGGCATGGCGGCCCATCTCGAGGGCAAGGGCCTCGGCATGATCGACATGGCCGGCCTCGCCCAGAAGGGCGGCGCCGTGTTCAGCCACGTGCGCCTCGCCAACCGGCAGGAGGACATCCACGCCATCCGGGTCGGGGCGGGCGCGGCCGACCTGGTGCTCGGCTGCGACCTCGTGGTCAGCGGCAACCGCAAGGTGCTGTCCGCGGTCGCGAAGGGTCGCACCCACCTCGTCGTCAACACCGCCGAGGTGATGCCGGGCGAGTTCACCCGCCGGCCCGACTTCTCGCTGCCGGCCGAGCGGATCAAGCGGGCGATCCGCGAGGCCGCGGGCGCGGAGAACGCCGCCTTCATCGATGCGACGAGCCTCGCGGTCTCGGCGCTGGGCAATGCGCTCGCCGCCAACATGTTCATGCTGGGCTACGCCTGGCAACGCGGGCGGGTGCCGCTGTCGCGGGCCGCGATCCTCAAGGCGATCGAGCTCAACCGCGAGGCCGTGCCGATGAACCTCGCGGCCTTCGCCTGGGGCCGTCGTGCTGCCGCAGCGCCCGAGACGATGCAGGTCGTCGCGGCCCCGGCCCCGGACCTGGCGCCGGATCTCGACGGCGTCATCGAGAAGCGCGTCGCCTTCCTGACCGCCTATCAGGACGCCTCTTACGCCGAGCGCTACGCCGAGGCCGTGGCGCGCCTGCGGGCCCGGGAGGCGGCGATGGTCCCGGGCCAGTCGGCGCTCGCCGAGGCGGCCGCCCGCTCGCTCTTTCGGCTCATGGCCTACAAGGACGAGTACGAGGTCGCCCGGCTCTACACCGACGGCAGCTTCCAGGCGCAGGTCGCCCGCACCTTCGAGGGCGAAAACCTACGCTACGAGTTCCACCTCGCGCCGCCCCTGCTCGCCCGCCACGACCCCGCCACCGGCCGGCCGCGCAAGATGACCTTCGGCCCCTGGATGATGAAGGCGTTCGGCGTGCTCGCCCGGATGAAGGGCTTGCGGGGCACGGCCCTCGACCCGTTCGGCTACACGCAGGAGCGGCGGGAGGAGCGCCGGCTGGTGCAGGACTTCACGACGCTGCTCGCCGAGATCACCCGCGACCTCACGCCCGCCAACCACGCCGCGGCGGTCGGCCTCGCCGGCCTGCCTCAGCGCATCCGCGGCTACGGCCCGGTGAAGGCGCAGAACCTCGCGGCGGTGAAGGCCGAGGAGGCGGCGCTGCTGGCGCGGTTCCGCAGCAAGGAGGCGGCGATGGCGACGGCGGCGGAGTGATCGGGCGGAAGCCCGATCGGCTCCGGCAC
This sequence comes from Methylobacterium variabile, assembly GCF_001043975.1. Classification (GTDB taxonomy): domain Bacteria; phylum Pseudomonadota; class Alphaproteobacteria; order Rhizobiales; family Beijerinckiaceae; genus Methylobacterium; species Methylobacterium variabile. The sequence goes on along the minus strand of NZ_LABY01000151.1, from coordinate 8,356 downwards.
GACGGCCGATGCAGAAGCGCGGTCGTCCCGCTCGCGACCGGGGAGGCAAGGCCGCGCTGCCATGGCCATGGGGAGAGATCCGGTGAAGTCGCGATCTTCTCCCACGCGGGCAACGCAGTCACGCGTCGCCGTAGATGCATGATGCGACGTCCGCAGATCTGTTCGAACAAAGATAGAGCACTGCTCCCCTCTCCCGTGTGGGAGAGGGGCCGGGGGGGGTGAGGGTGACACGCTTCAGTGTTGAGCACTGAACGCCGTGCTGGCAGCTTTAGGCTGAGAGCCTGTTTGACCTGCTAGACAGTATAAACACCCTGTACGTCATTCCGGGGCCGCGCAGCGGAACCCGGAATCCAGAACCGCAGGACGCTCAGAATAGAGCGGAACGCATTTCGCCTGACTCGACATCGCCAGAGTTTCTGGATTCCGGGCTCCACTGCGCGGCCCCGGAATGACGTACAGGGTGTCAACTCTGTCGGATCTAATCAAACAGTCCATGAATACTTCACACGAAACCGTAACACCCTCGCGCGATCTTCGATCGCCCCTACCCCGCTCCCATACGGGAGAGGGAAGACACGCTTTGTTGGTTTCGGAACGGATCAAGCGGAGTGCGTATAAGCAGATCTCTCGGCAGCCGGGGAGATGTTGATTATTATATCCAGCACACGAAACCGCCGATCCGTGCGGAATGTGGCAGATTATTCCTTTTGATTACGAAAGTTTTTGAATATACCATCTTACAAGTGACGCCATTTTAGGCGATCGACTTCTCCGCAAAGCGCATTTTCGGTGCAGCGGCGCTCCCGTGGATGCTCCCTTCGCCGGCCCTGCCCCCACAACCCCGGAGGAAGGCGCACCGATCCGGAGGGCCGGCCGGGTCCCGCGGCGGCTGGCACGGCCCTTGCTCACACCCGTGAGCAGCGCAGAGCGAACGCTCTCATGGGTTGGCGTGCCCATTCCGAGGAAGACCGCCAGGTCGCTCCCGGCCCGGCTCGACCGCGTCCGCCCCCTGATCCCGGATGCGAGCGACCGGCGGCGTCGCTGGTGATCTCCCCCGTCTCGAGGCGAGACCTGCAAGGGCGGAGCGCAACATGTGTGAACGGGATGGACACTTCTTCCGGCGGTTCTCGCGCCGGGGTTTCCTGCAGGGCTCGGCGGGCGCCGCCGCCTCGGTGGCGTTGCCGGCCTCTCTCGCGGGCCTCGTCGGCCCGGCGGCGGCCGCGGCGGGCACCACCATCAAGGCGACCCACGGCTCGGGCTTCTGCAACCTCGGCATCTTCCTGGCGCAGGAGCGCGCCCTGACGAAGGCGGACAACGTCGCGCTCGACTTCGTGGTCACGCCCTCGAACACCGAAATCACCACGATGTTCGGCGCCGGGCTCGTCGACATGTCGATGATCCCCTACTCGAACTTCATGACGCTCTACGATGCCGGCGCACCGGTGCGGATCGTCGCCGGCGGCGGCGTGCAGGGCTGCATGATCGTGGCGCGGGAGGGCATCCGCTCCGCCGCGGACCTCAAGGGCAAGAGCTTCGGCACCTTCCAGGCCGACACCCTCGAGGTCCTTCCCTTCGACTACCTGAAGAAGGCCGGCCTGAGCTTCCAGGACGTCGACATGCGCTACCTCGACACCTCGCCGGAGCTGGCCCAGGCCTTCATCGCCGGCGCGGTCGACGCGATCTGCCACATCGAGCCCTACGCCACCCAGTGCCTGAAGTCGCGCAAGGGCGCGACCCTGCTCTCGGACGGCACCGACGTCTACGGTCCGGGCTACTCGGACTGCGTCCTGGCCGCCCGGATCCCGCTGATCGAGAAGAACCCGGCCGCCGTGAAGGCGGTGATCAAGGCGCTGTTCGTGGCCCAGAGCCAGATCGAGGGCGACCGCATGGCGGCGCTCAAGGAGACGGTCGGCAGCTACTACAAGACCACGATGGAGGCGGCCATCGACGCCTCCGCCAAGCAGCCGGTCTGCACGGACCAGCGCGGCCAGACCGACTTCATCCTGGCCCGCGGCCAGTCGATGAAGGAGATGGGCTACATCAAGAAGGCGCCGGACCGGATGGCGTTCGACTGGAGCCTCCTCGAGCAGGTCATTGCGGACAACCGCACCCTGTACGACGGCCTGAAGCTGAAGTCGGCGTGACGGCGAGGACCCGCGTCATGACCAGCGCCAACGCCGCGACCGGCCCGCTGCCGGTTCCGGCCGGGACCGCCCCCACGCCGCCGGCCGGCCCGAGCCGCCTTCACGCCATCCTGCGGGCGCTCGGCTGGGGCGCCCTGTCGATCGGCCTGTTCGCCGGCCTCTGGGAGGCCCTCTGGGCCGCGGGCCTCCTCAACCCGCTCCTGCTGCCGCCGCCGCACCTGTTCCTCGACGACATCGCCGGCACGCTGAAGTACTTCGACCGGGGAAACCGCGTCGGCAGCCGCGGCACCGGCGGCGTCCTGCCGCTCCTCGCCACCATCGGCTGGACGACGATGCGGGTGACGGTGGGGCTCGCCCTCGGCTTCGTCGGAGGCGTCCTGGTCGGCGCCCTCCTCCACTACGTCCGGCTGTTTCGCAACCTCGTCCTGCCGACCGTCCTGCTGCTGGCGCCGATCTCGCCCGTGGCCTGGCTGCCGGTGGCGATCTTCGTCTTCGGCATCGGCGACGTGCCGGCGATCTTCCTGGTCTTCATCACCCTGTTCTTCGCCATCGCCCTGACGACCAGCGCCCAGATCGCCGCCGTTCCGGAGAACTACCTCAACGTGGCGCGCATCATGGGGGCGAGAGGCCGGCAGACCTTCCTGCGGGTGGTCCTGCCGGCGATCCTGCCGGGCCTGTTCATGACCCTGCGGCTGAACCTGTTCGCGGCCTGGATGGTGGTGCTCATCGCCGAGGCGGTCGGCGTCGGCAGCGGGCTCGGGCAGGTCGTCTCGCTCGCCCGCTCGACCTTCAACGCGCGCCTGACCTTCTTCACCATGGCGATCATCGGGGTCCTCGGCTTCACCTTCGACTGGGCCCTGCGGCAGGTCCAGAACCGGATGCTGTGGTGGATCGCGCCGGGGGGCCAGGGCCGATGAGCGCGACCATGTCCCGCCTCCCCGCCGTCAGCCTGCGCGGCGTCGGCAAGACCTGGGCCTCCCCCGGGCGGTCGCCGGTGCGGGCGCTCGCCGGCATCGACCTCGACATCGCCGCGGGCGAGTTCGTGGTCTTCCTCGGCCCCTCGGGCTGCGGGAAATCGACCCTGCTCTACATGATCGCCGGGCTGCAGGCGGCGAGCGCCGGCACCCTGGAGGCGGACGGGATCCCGATCACGGCGCCCTCCGCCGAGCGCGGCCTGATCTTCCAGGAGGCGGCGCTGTTTCCCTGGCTCACCCTGGTCGACAACGTCGCCTTCGGCCTGTCGATTGCGGCGGTGCAGCCGCTGAAGCGGCGGGAGATCGCCGCCGAGATGCTGCGGCGGGTGGGCCTGGGCGACATGCTGGACAAGAAGCCGGACGAGCTGTCCGGCGGCATGCGCCAGCGCGCCGCCTGCGCCCGGGCGCTGGCGATGCGGCCGCGGGTCCTGATGATGGACGAGCCCTTCGCGGCCCTCGACATCCAGACCCGGGCCAAGATGCAGGACTTCCTGCTCCAGATCTGGCGGGACAGCGGCGCCTCCATCATCCTCGTCACCCATTCCATCGACGAGGCCGTGGCGCTGGCCGACCGGGTCGTGGTGTTCACCGCCCGGCCCGGCCGGGTGAAGACGATCGTGCCGGTCGACCTGCCGCGGCCGCGCAACCCGCGCGACCCGCGCTTCCACGCCCTGCGCGACCACTTCCAGGATCTCCTGGCCGACGAGGTCGACCGCGCCTTCCTGGAGCAGGAAGCCGGCTGAGGCGGCCGGACGCCGCACCACCACGAGACGAGCCGTGCCCCGGGGCCGGCGCCGCGCGGCCGGCCCACGGCCGCGCGCAACCCTCCATCGCTCACGCTGACGGGAACATCATGACAGAGATCATCGTCGAGGCCCGCACGATCGTGACGGGCGTTCAGGACCGCCACACGCCCGCCATCGTCGAGGGCGGGGCCGTCCTGGTGCGGGACGGCGTCATCGTCGAGGTCGGGGCGCCGGAGACCTTGCGCGCCAAGGCGCCGGGCGCCGCCCTGCACCGCTACCCCGAGCACGTGATGCTGCCGGGCTTCGTCAACAGCCACCACCATGTCGGCCTGACGCCGCTCCAGCTCGGCTCCCCCGACCACGCCCTCGAATTGTGGTTCGCGACCCGCATCCCGGCCAAGCGCATCGACCACACCCTCGACACGCTCTACTCGGCCTTCGAGATGCTGGCCTCGGGCGTCACGACCGTGCAGCACATCCACGGCTGGATGGCGGGCGGCTACGACGCGGTGCACGAGGCCGCCGGCAAGGTGCTCGGCGCCTACCGGCAGATCGGGATGCGCGCCTCCTACTGCTACGCGGTGCGCGAGCAGAACCGGCTCGTCTACGAGGCCGACGAGGCGTTCTGCGCCCGCCTGCCCCAGCCCCTCGGGGGCCGCCTGATGGAGCACCTGAAGGCGCAGGCGATGCCGTTTGCGGATTTCATGACGCTGTTCGAGGCGCTCCGGGCCGAGAACGAGGGCCAGCGCCTCACCCGGATCCAGCTCGCGCCGGCCAACCTGCACTGGTGCAGCGACGAGGCCCTCCTGAAGATCGACGACGCGGCGCGCCGCCACGGCGTGCCGATGCACATGCACCTGCTCGAGACCGCCTACCAGAAGGAGTATGCCCGCCGGCGCACCGGCAAGACGGCGGTCCGCCACCTGCACGACCTCGGCGTGCTCGGGCCGCACATGACCCTCGGCCACGGCGTCTGGCTGACCGCCGAGGACGTCGACATCGCGGCCGATACCGGCACCTGCATCTGCCACAACTGCTCCTCGAACTTCCGCCTGCGCTCCGGGGTCGCGCCGCTCAACCTCTACGAGGCGAAGGGCATGACGGTCGGGATGGGCCTCGACGAGGCCGGCATCAACGAGGACCGCGACATGCTGCAGGAGCTGCGGCTCGTCCTGCGCGCCCACCGCACCCCCGGCATGGACGACGCGGTGCCGACCTGCCCGCAGGTGCTGCGCATGGCCACCGAGCACGGCGCCAAGACCACGGCCTTCGGCGAGAGCATCGGCCGCCTCGATCCGGGCCGGTTCTTCGACGCGGTCCTGATCAACTGGCGCACGGCCACCTATCCCTACCAGGATCCGGACATCCCGGTCCTCGACGCGGTGATGCAGCGGGCCAAGACCGGGGCGGTCGACGCGGTCTTCGTCGACGGGGAGATCGTCTACGCCGACGGGCGCTTCACGAAGGTGGACCGGGACGCCGTCCTCGCCGAGATCGCCGACATCCTCGACCGGCCGCGCAGCCCCGAGGAGGTCGCGCGGCGCGAGCTCGGCCTCGCCGTGACGCCCCACGTCAAGGCGTTCTACGACGGCTATCTCGGCGACGCGCCGCGCCAGCCCTACTACGCACCGTCGTCCCGCGTGTAGAACGGTGTCCGGACGTCGTCGTCCGGACATCCACGCCACCCGCGGAGAATCGGGCATGAAGGACTTTCCGGCCGCCTATCAGATCAGCGAGGGCTCGGCCCTGGCAGTCGACCGGCCGTTCTACGAGCGGATCGCCGCCGAGGCCGGCGGACGCACGCTCGTGGACGCGTTCACCATCCCGATCCGCACCGGGCGGGCCTGGAGCGTGCCGGCGGGCCACGTCTTCCGCGTCGTGGCGCCCGAGGGGCCGCAGGTCGGCGACCTCAACATCTGGAACCGGCACGACCCGCGCGAGCGGCTGTGGGCGGCGCGCACCCGCCAGCTCCAGGGCGCCCACGTCTCGACCTTCGACCGTCTGTGGTCGACCCTGCCGTTCCTGCGCCCGCTCGTCACCATCACGGCCGACACGCTGGCCGGCTACGGCACCGACGAGTACGGCGGCCGCGTCCACGACCTGCTCGGCACCCGCTGCGATCCGTACGTCAACAAGCTGCTGACCGGGCAGGACTTCCACTTCCACTGCCACTCGAACCTGGTCCGCGCGGTGATGCCGTTCGGCCTGACCGAGTTCGACGTGCACGACGTGCTCAACGTGTTCCAGGTCACCGGCCTCAACCACGACGACCTGTATTTCATGCGCGACTGCCCGGCGAAGGCCGGCGACTACCTCGAGTTCTTCGCCGAGATCGACTTGCTCTGCGCCCTCTCGACCTGCCCGGGCGGCGACCTGTCGGTGCCGCTCTGGGGACCGGAGGCCCGCGACCCGATCGACGTCTGCCGGCCGCTCAGCGTCGAGGTGTACCGGCTGGCGCCGGAGCTGACGCAAGGCTGGCAGAGCCCGAGCGTCGCGCCATATCGCGGCCAGCACGGGCTCCACGCCGAGAAGGGCTGGTGGGACAAGGCCTAGCGCAGGGGCAGCGCCAGGCAGACCGCCACCAGGATCACGCCGTAGGCGACGACGCGGAACATCCGGTCGGAGGCGAGGCGAAAGCCGTGCGATCCGACGGCGAGGCCGAGTCCGTAGGGCAGGAGCAGCGGCAGGGCTTCCGCGAAGCGGGGGCCCGACAGCACCCCGCTCGCCGTGAACACGACGCCTGAGACCAGGGTCGAGAGGCCGAAATACGCCATCAGGTTGTCGCGCACCTGGGCCCCCGAAGCGCGCTGGCTGGCGAGCCAGAACACCGCGAGCGGCATGCCGCCGAGCGCGGCAAAGCCGCTCGCGAGCCCCGAGGCGCCGCCGGTCGCGAGCGAGAGCGGCAGCGAGGGGGCGGTCCGGTAGCGCCAGCCCGAGACCAGGGCGGCGAGCGCCAGCAGGATCGCGCCGGCGGTGACCCAGCGGGTCACGTCCGGATCGAGCCGGGTGAGGAGCCAGACGCCGACGGGCAGCAGGGCGGTGGATCCGACGAGCAGGGGGATCACCTCGCGCCAGGTCGCCCGCGGAGCGGAGCGGACGCCGAACCACAGCGAGAACGGCGCATCGACGACCCAGATCAGCCCGACCGCCGCCGCCGGCCCGACCGCGGCCGCCGCGACCGGCACGAACACCATCGCGAAGCCGAAGCCGGTGAAGCCGCGCACCAGCCCGCCGACCAGGGCGGCGAGGAACAGGGTGGCGGCCCGGGCATCGAGGGGCAGGAGCGCGGCGAGGTCGACGGGCATGACGTCACCACGCCCGCAACGGCTACGGTTCGTCAAGAGGTTCGCCGCAAGGGTGTTCACGGAACGTCCCACGGTAGCGGCGCGGCGGTTTCCCGGCTAAAGCCCTGCGCTCTTCGCGCCGGGACGGATTCGCGGCATGTTGCGGCGGCCGCCTGCACCAACGGCAAGGACACTCGAGCGGCGATGAGCGAACCGATCCGCATCCTCGGCATCGATCCGGGCCTGCGCCGCACCGGCTGGGGCCTGATCACCGTCACGGGCACCCGCCTCGCCTTCGTGGCGAGCGGCACCGTGACCTCGGACGGAAACGACGACCTCGCCACCCGCCTGCGGACCCTGCACGAGGGCCTGACCAAGGTGGTCGCCACGCTGCTTCCCGACGAGGCGGCGGTGGAGGAGACCTTCGTCAACAAGGATGCCCAGGCGACCCTGAAGCTCGGCCACGCCCGCGCCGTGGCGCTGCTGGTGCCGGCGCTCGCCGGCCTGCCGGTAGCGGAATACGCCGCCAACCTGGTGAAGAAGACCGTGGTCGGCGCCGGCCACGCCGAGAAGGACCAGGTCGGCGCCATGGTGCGCTTCCTCCTGCCGAAGGCCACAGCCGACACGGCGGATGCGGCGGATGCGCTGGCAGTGGCGATCACCCATGCCAGTCACCGGGCGGCGCGGGCGCGGGCGGCGACCCACGCCGCGGCGGCGGGGCCGGCGGCGGCGCGGATCGCCCGGGCGGCGGCGCGGGGATGAGGGGAACGTCGTCGAAGGGCGGCTGACCAGATGCCGCCAACGGTCCTGACACCCTCCGCGTCACCCCAGGGCCGCGCGGCGGGGCCCGGGATGACCCTGTGGGGTGGAAGCGCCGGGCTCGATTCCAGCTCGTTCGGCCCATGCAGGCGCCGCACCCTGACACGGCCCGCTGCGCCGGAATGTCCGTCCCGGGCCCCCATCCTCCGCCCAGGGCAATCGGGTGAAGTGTCATGGGGCAACGAGCCTGACGAGGTAGTCGTCGTCCCAGCCTGCGGTTTTGAGGGCGAGGCGCATGGAATCCTTTCCTTTTTTGCGGGCTGCGACGTTCACCGCGATGTGGCGGACCGTCAGCATGTTCTCCGGAGCATGAGCGGTGCGGATGCGGGACTGATCGTCGTGGAAGGTGACGTCGAGGATCCAGTGCAGTCCGTTCTCGATGGCCCAGG
>NZ_LABY01000150.1 GCF_001043975.1 Methylobacterium variabile | reverse complement strand
CGCGGCATGCCGCGAGCGGGCGAATGCGGGCGAGTTCGCCTTCGTCGGCGAGGGTGAGACCTTCGAGGCGATGCCCCTCGGCGAGGCCTTCGAGAACGAGCTGTCCGAGGGCGAGGCGTTCGAGGAGGAGACGTTCGAGGGCGAACTCTTCGAAGGCGAGGCTTGGCAGGGCGAGACGTCCCGCACCGCCCCGTCTCCTTCCGGCGCGTCGAAGCCCTGCGCCATGATCCCCGTCGATTGTCCGCCGCCCGGGCGGCCCGCCCTGGTACTCGACGGCTTCCGCTTCGACGCCAGCGCGCTGGACCGCGCCCGGCACGGGCCGCCGATCAAAGGGCTCGCCGCGCGCATCCTCGCCTCGCAGCGCTCGGGGCGGCCGATCCGGTCGGTGACCATCGCCGGCCATACGGACGCGGCCGGGGACGACAATTACAATTTCGCCCTGGCGCGCCGCCGCGCGCAGGCGGTCGCTCAAGCCCTCTGCGCCGCGCTCGAAGCGGGACGGCGCGGCGCGACGCGCGGCTTCACCGCGCGCCTGACCTCCTGCGGCGAGCGCCAGACCAAGTCCACTCCCGAACTGAGCCGGCGCGTCGAGATCTTCCTGCCGGCACCCGGCGCGGTACCGGGCCGGCGCAACCCGCCCGACACGGCGAGCTGCGGCGTACCCCGCGGCGGCGTCCGGAGTGAGCTGGCGGGAGAGGACGAGTGGTCCGGCGAGGTACGTGCTCCGCCGCGCCGGCCGGGCACCGCCCAGGCCGTAGCCCCGGCCCTCTGCTTCTTCCAGAACACGGACCTGACCTCACACCGCAACCATTTCCACCATCAGGCCGCACGCTGGGCCGGCCGCATCCGGGCGCAGGCCGCGCCCGCGGCGCCGAACTGCGTCAAGCGGGTCGGCGGCACGGCCTACGACACCGGCGCCGACATTATCGGCACGATCCAGGCGGCACGGGCCTGCCAGCGCAAGCGCGTCGCGGCGATCCACATCTTCAGCCATAGCGGGTCGTACGGTGTGTTCGGCTCCCGCTCGGGCGCAGCCGTGGGCCTCTACCGCGACGGCGTCGACGCCGCTGCGCGGGCGCAGGGCGCCCGGATCGTGACCGACATCCCGACGGACGCGCTCGCCGAGAACGTCGTCGTGGTCCTGCACGGCTGCAACGCCGCGGCGGGCTCGGACAGCGTCGCGGCGGCGCTCTTCCGGCATCTGGCGGCGCATCTGCGCACCCCCCGGGTCTTCGGCCATCCCAACAGCGGCTGCGCCGGGCGGGACAACAGCTGGCGCGAGTTCTCGCGCGCGGCCCCCGGCGGGCGTGCCGTGCGCTCCATCGCACCCGTCTACGAAGGCAGCGGCGGCTGCAGCTGAGGGAACCCCGTGGGCGGCGTCCGCGCCGCCCGCCCGTCTCCGGGAAGTGGACGCATGATCATCGATTGCCATTGCCACGCCGGCACGGGTGATGGTCTGACCGGGCCCTGGGACACCGCGGCCCCGATCACCCGCCATTTGCAGCGCGCGACGGAGGCCGGCATCGACCGCACCGTCGTCTTCGCCGCCTTCCATTCCGATTACGGCCGGGCCAATGCCGAGGTGGCGCGCATCGTCGCGAGCCGGCCCGACCGGCTCCTCGGCTTCGCCTTCGTGCATGCGGCGCGCGACAGCGGTCGCATCCTCGAGCTCGTGCGCGTCGCCGTGGAGCGCTACGGCTTCGTGGGCATCAAGGCCCACCGTTACGACGCGCGCCTGTCGCGAGAGATCTGCGAGGTGGCCCGCCGCTTCCGCATCCCGGTCCTCTATGACCCCATCGGTGAGATCGCCATCGCCGAACTCGTGGCGCACGCCTATCCGGACGTCGACTTCATCCTGCCCCACCTCGGCAGCTTCTCGGACGATTGGCGCGCCCAGCACGGGCTCATCGACCACTTGGTGCGTCATCCCAACATCTATGCCGACACCTCGGGCGTGCGCCGCTTCGACATCCTGGAGGAGGCGGTGGCGCGGGCAGGCGCGCGCAAGATCCTGTTCGGGTCGGACGGACCCTGGCTGCATCCTGGCCTGGAACTCGCAAAGGTCCGGGCGCTCAAGCTCACCCCCGCCGACGAGGCCGCCGTGCTCGGTGGCAACCTGATGCGGCTCCTCGCCAAGCGGACGCGCCGCCGCGCCGCGCCGCCGGTGCGCCACGTCTCAGCCCCGCCCCCTGTCCGGCGCGATCCCTGGCTCCTCGCGGGCGCCGAAGGCTGAGCCGCGGCCCTGCGCCCCGGCGCGCCACGCCGCACGGCGCATCTGCAGGGCGCGGTCGGTGACGCGCAGCATGCGCGCCGCGGCCTGCAGGTTCCCGTTCTCCCGTCGCATGGCGATGCGCATGGCGGTGTCGGCCGCGACCTGGCTGATCTCCTTGAGCCCGATCCCGAGCGACACGGCTTGCCCGATGGCGCCCTCGAACCCCGCCTCGCGCCAGATGGCGGAGAGCCCCGCCTCGCTCGCGCGCTCATCCTGCGGCAGGGACCCCACCGTGATCGGTCCCGGGCCGACATGGCGGCTGCTGATGCGCGCCATCAGCTGCCGCAGGTCGCGCACGTTGCCGGGATAGGCGCGGGTGAGGAGATGCTCGGTCACGGCCGGATCGAAGCCGATCCCGGCGAGCGCGGGCAGGAACTGGGCCAGGAAATGCCTGGCGAGTGGCAAGATATCGTCCCGGCGCTCGCGCAGGGGTGGCACCCGGAACACCCAACCGGCGATGCGGAAGTAGAGGTCCTGGCGGAACTGGCCCGCCTCGATGCGCGCCGACAGGTCGCGGTGGGTCGCCGAGACCAGGCGGAAGCGGCTGTGTCGCCAGGTGTCGCTGCCGACGCGCTTGTAGGTGCCCTCCTGCACCACGCGCAGGAGCTGGGCCTGGAGGACGGCAGGCAGGTCGCCCACCTCGTCGAGGAACAGCGTACCCTCCTGCGCCGTCGCGAAGGCACCCTCCCGGCTCGCATGCGCGCCCGTGAAGGCGCCGCGCTCGTGGCCGAACAGCTCGCTACCGGCGAGCTCCGGCACGATGGTGGTGCAGTCGACGACGGCGAGGGCGCCGCGCTCGGCGCTCTCGTTGAGTTCGTGAACGAGGCGCCCCACCAGCTCCTTGCCGGTTCCACTCTCGCCGACGAGCAGCACGGGCGCCTGGGTGAAACGCGCGACCTCGACCACGCCTCGCAGCAACCTGCGCCAAGCGGGGCTTGCGCCGATCGCGGCCCGGCGCACGGCGGGGGAGACCATCAGGGCATCGACGCTGGCCCAGCGCTCCAACCGGGCCCGCACGCGGACCGCGAGTTCCGCCGCAGGCCCTGCGAGCACGTCCGCCGCGCCAGCCGCCAATAGGCGCCAATGGGCATCGCTGTCGAGCGGGCAGCCGCCGCAGGACAGGGCAATGACCCGCCGCTCGCTGGCCTCAGTCATCCGACGCACGGCGTCGAGGAGGGTATCGTCGATGGCAGTGAAGCCCACGAGGGCATCGGCATCGCGCTCGCCGGTATCGCGTGCGGCCCCCACGCCTTGGGCTACGAGTGCGTCGAGCAGCGCGACCTGCTCCGATCCTTGGACGGGGCCGATGAACGTGATCGAAGGACAGCATTCCATGATGTGCCCCCAAGGTGATGATGCGATGTGATCGGTGCTCCGACGTGGAAAAGGGCCTTGGCGCGTCCAGTTCATTCTGCAGGACGTGCCGCGCGTCAGTCGCACGGAGCCAACCCCGGCTTTCTCAGTGCGAGTCGGATGACCGAAACATTTTCATCCGGCCAAGGTTCGATCTAGACGCCAACTTGCCAAGAATACGTTGAACGCCCGAGCCTGTCATCAACCGAATGACGGACATGTAAGCTGGCGTGAAATCTTGATGCTAATCCGCTTCACGAGTCCTGGATCGACAAGCGCCCAGTGCAGGCGCTTGTCACGTTGTTGGATGTGAATGTGCGAAAACCCGCGCTGCACGATTTCAGGCCGCCACACCGGCCGCACGGCGCCACGTCGCGAACGCCTCACCTCGGAACAGCCGGTGCGTGCGAGCCGAAACGGGGTGACGGGGAACGGTGAAGGTGTGGCAGGTGGCCGGGTGCATCGGCAAGAACCGCTGCGTCGAGCAGGGTGACCTGAAGCTTCGGCGATCGTCGTCGCACTGGCACGTGCGAGCTGCTCCGCCGGCGCCTACTCCCGCGAACCGCAGGTGTCGATCAGGCGGCACCGGACGCGCCCCTGACCCGGGCTCTCCCTGCGCAATGGCGCTCCTGACCCTCACCGTGACCGTCGCCCAGACTGCCACACGCGGGCGCGCCCGGTCGTTGACCCAGTACGCCTCCTGCCGAACCACGCTCCCCAGAAACTCGCGGGCATGCGCGGCTCGCGCCTTGGACCCAGAGGTCTTCCTCAGGCCCGGTGCTCACGGCCGGAGACGCTCCGTCCGATTTATCGGGCGCGTCCTGATCTGCCTCGTCCGGAATCGCCGAACCGTATGACCTCAAAGTACACGATCCGAAATCTTCCCAGCGAGGCTGCGGCAGAGGGCAGATCGCTGCGGGGCAAAGCTGCAAATTCGCGCCCACCACGCCTTTACAGAGGCTCTTACATGCCCGAATATGAATGAAAGAGCATTTCATAGAATGAAATAAACATGAAGGAAACGCCTGCACGTGCTCGTCGCTTCGGCGACGGGCGGGCCTGGCCGGGTTGCCGGCTCCCGAAGTCGGGACGAGGCCGCCGCCGTACTGGCTCCGGCCTGCGCCGACCGGCAGCCTCCCGATGACGAGGGTCGAGAACACGAGGCGCGGCCCCTACGCGTGCGAGGAGATGAGGCGGCTCGTCGCGCCTGAGAGCGTCGCCGTCGTCGGGGTATCAGAGCGGGCGAACGCCTTCGGCAGCCGCACGGTCGCCAACCTGAAGGCCTTCGACGGCCGCCTCTACCAGATCAACGCCAAGCACGCCGAGCTGGCCGGCCGGCCCTGCTACCCGACCATCGCGGCCCTGCCCGAGACCCCGGACTGCGTCGTCATCGCGACGCCGCGCGAGGCGGTCGAACCGGTCGTGCGCGAATGCGCAGCAAAGGGCGTCTGCGCCGTCCTGGTGCTGGCGGCCGGATTCGCGGAGACGGGCAAACCCGAGCACGTCGCGCTCCAGCAGCGCCTCGTGGAGATCGTGCGGGGCGCGAACATGCGCCTGGTCGGGCCGAACACGATCGGCCTCGTCAACTACGCGACTGGCGCCGGCCTCACCTTCTCGGCCATGCCCGAGCGACGGCCGCTCCAGCCGCACGCGATCGGGATCGTGAGCCAGTCGGGCTCCCTCGGCTTCTCCTTGGGCCAGGGTATCGAGCGCGGCGTCTCGGTCAGCCATATCCTCACCGCCGGAAATTCCTGCGACGTCGACGTCGCCGATTACGTCGCCTACCTGGCGCAGGATCCGCATTGCCGGGCGATCGCCTGCCTGTTCGAGGGCATGGCCGATCCGGGCCGGATGCTCCGGGCCGCCGCGCTCGCCTGGGAGGCCGACAAGCCGCTCGTCCTCTACAAGATCGCGACCGGCCAGGAGGGCGCCCGGGCGGCCCTGTCGCATACGGGCTCGCTCGCTGGGTCCGATGCGGCCTACGCGGCGGGTTTCGCGCGCGCCGGCGTGATCCAGGTCGACAAGCTCGAGGCGCTGGTCGAGGCGGCGGCATTCTTCGCCAAGGCGGGCGCACCGCGGGCACGGGGCGTCGCCGTGATCGCGACGTCCGGCGGCGCCACCATCATCGCTGCCGACAAGGCGGAGGCCCACGGCGTGCCGCTGCCCCAGCCCGGCCCTGCGGCCGCCACCGTGCTCGCCGCGGAGGTGCCGGAATACGGCTCCACCCGCAACCCATGCGACGTGACCGCTCAGGTCATCGGCTCGGCGGACAGCCTCGCGGCCTGCGCCGGGGCGCTGCTGGCGGATCCGCTCTACGGCATCATGGTGACCTCGCACGCCTACGCGTACGACTCGGCGACGGTCCGGCTGCCGGTGTTCAGCCGGGCTGCGGCGGCTCAGGGCAAGCTCGTCTGCAACGTCTGGGCGCCGGAATGGCTCGGCGGCCCCGGCGCCCGCGAGACCGAGAGCGACCCGCATCTCGCGCTGTTCCACTCGATGGACCGCTGCTTCTCGGCGATCGCCGCCTGGCACCGTCGCGACGCCCTGCGGCGGGCCGGCCGGACCGGCGAGGACCGGATCTCCGATCCGGCCGCGAAGGAGCGGATGGAGGCCCTGCTCGCGCAGGCGGGCGGCTCCTCGTTGACCGAACGGGAAGCCAAGCGCGTCATGGCGCTCTACGGCATCCCGGTCGTGGAGGACCGCCTGGTCGGGTCCGCCACGGCGGCGCGGGAAGTCGCGGAGGCGGTCGGCTTTCCGGTCGTGCTCAAGGGCGAGAGCCCGGACATCCTGCACAAGACGGAGGCCGGGCTGGTCAAGCTCAACCTGGCGAGTGCGGCCGAGGTCGAGCAGGCCTATACGGATATCCTGACGACCGTCGACGGTATGGTGCCGCGGCCGGATTTCCGGGGCGTCGTCGTCCAGCCGATGATCCCGCGGGGCGTCGAGGTCATGGTCGGCGCCCGGCACGACCCGCAATTCGGCCCGCTGGTCGTCGTCGGCCTCGGCGGCGTCCTCGTGGAGGTCCTGCGCGACACGGCGCTCTCCCTGGCGCCCGTCGGACGCGCGGAGGCCGACGCGATGCTGCGCGGCCTCAAGGGGGCGGCCCTGCTCGACGGCTTTCGCGGCGCGCCGGCGGTCGACGTCGCGCGGCTCGCCGAGATCGTGTGTCGCTTCTCCGAGTTCGCGGCCGATGCGAGCGTTGCGGTCGCCGAGACGGAGATCAACCCGCTCATCTGCGCGGGCGGCCGGATCGTCGCCGCCGACGCCCTCATCGTGAAGGGCGGACGCCACTGATGCGCTGCTGGGTCGTCGAGGCGATCACCGACGAGGGACGGATGGTCCTGGCCGAGCGCCCGGATCCGGTCCCGGGGCCAAGCGAGCTGCTGGTGCGCGTCGAGGCCGCCGGGGTCAACTTCGCCGACACGCTGATGGTGCGCGGCCGCTACCAGAGGAAGCCCGACCTGCCCTTCGTGCCCGGGATCGAGGTGTCGGGCGAGGTCGTGGCCGCCGGGCCCGGCTGCGCCCGTGCGCCGGGCGAGCGGGTCTGCGCCAGCGTCCCGACCGGGGACTTCGCGGAGCTGGCGCTGGTGCCGGATGCGGCCGCGACCGTGATTCCGGCCGGCGTGCCGTCGGACACGGGCCTGGTCCTGCTCGGGGTGAACTACCCGACGGCCTGGTACGCCCTGCACCGCCGGGCCGGGATCCGGCCGGGCGAGACGGTCCTGGTCCATGCCGCGGCCGGCGGCGTCGGCAGCGCGGCCGTGCAGATCGCTCTAGCGGCGGGCTGCCGGGTGATCGCCACTGCCGGCTCGCCGGAGAAGCTGGAGGTGTGCCTGAGACTCGGCGCCGAGGTCGCGATCTCCTACGAGGATGCGGGCTGGGTCGAGGCCGTCCGGGACGCGACCGGCGGCGCCGGCGCCGACGTGATCTACGATCCGGTCGGCGGCCGGGTCGGCCTCGACAGCCTGCGTGTCCTTGCCTGGCACGGCCGGCTCCTGATCGTGGGCTTTGCCGGCGGCGCCCCGCCCGAGCTGCCCGCGAACCGCCTCCTCCTCAAGGAGGGCATGGCCCTCGGCGTCTTCTGGGGCGAGGTGAAAAGGCGCGATCCCGACCTTCTCCGCGAGGTCCAGGACGCCCTCCTGGCGCTCCAGGCGCAAGGCCGCCTCGATCCGCTGATCGGCGGCCGCCTGCCCCTCGAAGAGGCGCCGGCCGCGCTGGCGCAACTCGCCGGCCGGCGGAGCGTGGGCAAGCTCCTGCTGACGCCGCGCCGCCGCGAGCACGAGACCCCGTGACACTCATTTCCTGATCTTTGCGAGGACACGCGATGGACTTCCACCACGCGCCGAAGGTGACCGCCCTGCAGGAGCGGCTGCAGGCCTTCATGGATGAGCACGTCTATCCCAACGAGGCGACCTACAAGGCCGAGCAGGCCGCGCTCACGGATCGCTGGCAGCCCGTGCCGGTCGTCGAGCGGCTGAAGCCCCTGGCGCGCGAGGCCGGCCTCTGGAACCTCTTTCTGCCCGCGAGCGGCGCGGGTGCCGGGCTCACCAACCTCGAATACGCGCCGCTGGCCGAGATGATGGGCCGGGTGCAGTGGTCCTCCGAGGTGTTCAACTGCTCCGCGCCCGACACCGGCAACATGGAGACCCTGGAGCGCTACGGGACGGAAGGCCAGAAGGCGCGCTGGCTCAAGCCGCTGCTCGCCGGCGAGATCCGCTCCTGCTTCGCCATGACCGAGCCCGACGTCGCCTCGTCGGACGCCACCAACATCGCCTGCACGATCACCCGCGACGGCGGCGAGTACGTCATCAACGGGCGCAAGTGGTGGTCGTCCGGCTCGGGCGACCCGCGCTGCAAGCTCCTGATCGTGATGGGCAAGACCGACCCGCACGGCGAGGACAAGTATCGCCAGCAATCGATGATCCTGGTCCCGACCGACACAGCTGGCGTCACGATCGAGCGGATGCTGCCGGTCTTCGGCTTCGACGACGCGCCGCACGGGCACGGCGAGATCGTGTTCGAGAACGCGCGCGTGCCGGTCGACAACATCCTGCTCGGCGAGGGTCGCGGCTTCGAGATCGCGCAGGGGCGGCTCGGGCCCGGCCGCATCCACCACTGCATGCGCGCCGTCGGGCTGGCGGAGCGGGCGCTCGAGATGATGTGCCGCCGCCTGAGCGCGCGGACCGCCTTCGGCAAGCCGCTGGCGCAGCAGGGCGTGATGATCGAGCGGATCGCGCAGAGCCGGATCGAGATCGACCAGGTGCGCCTTCTCGTCCTGCACGCCGCCTGGAAGATGGACCAGGTCGGCAACAAGGCCGCGCGGGCCGAGATCGCCGGCATCAAGGTGGCAGCCGCCAACATGGCCTGCGCGGTGGTCGACCGGGCGATCCAGGCCTTCGGCGGCGCCGGCGTCACGACGGATTTCGGCTTAAGCTACATGTACAAGTACGCCCGCGCCCTGCGCATCGTCGACGGGCCGGACGAGGTCCACCGCCACCAGATCGGGCGCCTCGAACTGGCCAAGTATCCCGCAACGCACCGTCCGGCGCGCGCCGATGGCTGAGGCGCCCGCGATCGGCGGACCGGCCCTGGTTCCGGTGCTGCCGAACCACCGCTTCGACGAGGCGGCGCTCCGGCGCTACCTCGCCCCGCTCCTTCCGGGAGCGGCGGACGGGCTCGTGGTGCGCCAGTTCCAGGGCGGGCAGTCCAACCCGACCTTCCACCTCGCCACGCCCGGCGGGACCTACGTGCTGCGCAAGAAGCCGGGCGGCAGGCTCCTGCCCTCCGCCCACGCGGTCGACCGCGAGTACCGGGTGCTCGGGGCGCTGAGCCCAACCGACGTGCCCGTCCCCCGCGTCCGGCTCTACTGCGACGACCCGGGCGTCATCGGCACCCCGTTCTACGTGATGGACTACCTCGTCGGGCGCATCTACGCGGAGCGCGACATGCCGGGGGTCGAGGCCGGCCACCGCCGGGCGGCCTTCCTCGACGCGGCGCGGGTGCTCGGGCGCCTGCACCGCCTCGATCCCGCCGCCATCGGCCTCGGCGACTACGGCCGCCCCGCCAATTATGTCGGGCGCCAGATCGCGCGCTGGACGAAGCAGTATCGCGCCGCCGACCTCGCGCCGGAGCCGGCGATGGACCGGCTGATCGCCTGGCTCGAGGCGCATGCCGACGTCCCCGACGAGACCGCCATTGCCCATGGCGACTACCGCCTCGGCAACCTGATGCTCCATCCGGAGGAGCCGCGGGTGATCGCCGTCCTCGACTGGGAGCTCTCGACGCTGGGCCATCCGCTCGCCGACCTCGCCTACTGCCTGCTGCCGTGGCGCACCACGCCCGCCGAGCAGGGGCTCGTCGGGCTCGACGTGCCGGGGCTGCCGGACGAGGCGGAGTTCGTCGCCGCCTACAGCGCGGCGGCCGGCCGCCCGGTGCCGGCTGACCTCGACGTCTTCGTCGTGTTCTCGCTGTTTCGCTGGGCGGCGATCGTCGCCGGCGTCTACCGGCGCGCCCTCGACGGCAACGCCTCGGACGCCAGAGCCGTCGACGTCGCCGGCGAGAAGTTCCGCCGGCTCGCCCGCCGCGGGGAGGAGATCGCCTATGGCCGCTGACACGACGACGAGCGCCGAAGTCCTGTCCGACCTCGACGACGGGATCCTGACGATCACGCTCAACCGGCCGAACAAGCTGAACGCCTTCACGGCCACCATGCGCGAGGGCATGATCGCCTGCCTCGACCGGGCCGACCGCGACGATGCCGTGCGGGCCGTGATCGTGACCGGCAGCGGCCGCGGCTTCTGCGCCGGCGCCGACATGTCGGCCGGCGCCTCCCGTTTCGACGTCGCCGGCCGGGCCGCTTCCTCCGCCGACAGCGAGGCGATGCGTGATTCCGGCGGACGCCTGGCGCTTCGCCTCTTCGACTGCGTGAAGCCCGTCATCGCGGCGGTGAACGGGGCGGCGGTCGGGGTCGGCGCCACCATGCTGCTGCCGATGGACATCCGGCTCGCCGCGGCGACTGCCCGCTTCGCCTTCCCGTTCACCCGGCGCGGGCTCGTGCCGGAGGCGTGCTCGTCCTGGTTCCTGCCCCGCGCGGTCGGCATGCAGCGGGCGATGGAGTGGGTCGCGACCGGCCGGCTGATCCCGGCCGAGGAGGCGCTGGCAAGCGGCCTCGTGCGCAGCCTGCACGCGCCCGACGACCTCCTCCCGGCGGCCCGCGCGATCGCGCGCGAAATTGCGGACGCCACCGCGCCGGTCTCGGTCGCGCTCGCCCGGCAGATGATGTGGCGGATGCTCGGGGCCGACCACCCGATGGAGGCGCACCGGATCGAGAGCCGTCTCCTCGCCGAGCGCGGCCGCAGCCCCGACGTCAAGGAGGGGGTGAGCTCCTTCTTCGAGAAGCGGGCACCGGCCTTCTCGGGAAAAGTCTCCGCCGACATGCCGGCTTCCTATCCGTGGTGGCGAGAGCGTCCTTACTGCGAGGACTGAAAGACTGCTTGGTCAGAGAAGATGGGAGGAACGAGATGACGGACATCACCGTGATGGCGACGGGACTGCGGTTCCCCGAGGGGCCGGTGGTCCTCGAGGACGGGACGATCGCCCTCGTCGAGATCGCCCGCGGGACGGTCTCGCGGGTCGCCCTCGACGGCACGGTCTCGGTCATCGCCGAGCCGGGCGGCGGGCCGAACGGCCTCGCGCTCGGGCCGGACGGGATGCTCTACGTCTGCAACAACGGCGGCTTCGCCTGGCACGAGGAGTCGGGGATGATCCGGCCGATCGGCACGCCGGACGACTATTCCGGCGGCCGGATCGAGCGGATCGACCCGCGCACCGGCGCCTGCACGGTGCTCTACGACCGGTGCGGCGACACGAGGCTCAAGGGCCCCAACGACATCGTCTTCGACCGCGCGGGCGGCTTCTACTTCACCGACCTCGGCAAGGCGCGCCACCGCGACCGCGACCAGGGCAGCGTCTACTACGCCAAGGCCGACGGCTCCTTCATCACCGAGGTGGTGCACCCGATCCTCACCCCGAACGGCATCGGGCTCTCGCCGAACGAGACGGTGCTCTACGTCGCCGAGACCGAGGGCGGGCGGCTCTGGGGGTTCGACCTCGCCGAGCCGGGCAAGATCCGGCGCCGCCCGTTCCCGTCGCCGCATGGCGGCCGCTTCCTGTTCAACCAGGCGGGCTACGAGCGCTACGACAGCCTCGCGGTCGAGGCCTCCGGCAACATCTGCGTCGCGACCCTGATGACCGGGGCAATCACCGTGATCTCGCCGGAGGGGGAGCTGGTGGAGAGCATTCCGATGCCGGACGTCTACACCACCAATATCTGCTTTGGCGGGCCCGACCTGCGGACTGCCTACGTGACGCTGTCGGGGATCGGACAGCTGGTGCTGGTGCCGTGGAAGCGGCCGGGGCTGCGGTTGAACTTCGCGCCCTGATCGTCCGAGCGTCGTCTAACGATGCAGGTAGCGATCCGTCTTGAAAAGACGGCAAGGTCAAAGGCCTCAGGCACCCGTCCGATCGCAACGTCGTGGCACATGACCGACTTGTTCGGCCGTGTGCCACGGACTGACCACCTTTCGCGAGCCTCCGCCCTTTCCCGGACGACTTGAACGGCACCGTGTTGCTACGGGATCCCGCCGCTGCCCTGGCGGCCGCGCATCGCCGAGAGCGCGTCCGCGATTTCCGCCGCTGCCGCCCGTAGCGGCGCCACGAAGCGGGCGACCACGTCGGCCTCGTCGAGGGAATTGCGCAGGTACATCAGGTTGAGGCTCCCGACCGCCACCCCGCCGATCAGGACCGGGACGCCGATCGCCGAGGCGACGCCGTTGTAGGACGTGCGCGAGTAGTCCTTGTTCATGCTGGCGTATCCGTTGTCCCGCACCGTCGCGAGCAGCCGCTCGAGGGTCTCGGGATCGTGGACGACGGCGTTCCACGGGTCGTCCGACCCGGCGAGCGCCGCGAGCGCCTGGGCGCGGGTCCTCGGGTCGCAGAAGGCCAGGAACGCCATCCCGAGGGAGGTGCCGAGCAGCGGCGCCCGGTAGCCAGGCCGGCGGTTGAAGTGCAGTACGCCCTCGCTGCGGCTGGTGCGCGCCACCACCATCGCGTCGCCGTCGAAGACCGAGACGTCGGAGGGCCATTGCAGCGCCGTGTGCAGCCGCGCCAGGATCGGGGCGGCGGCGAGCGCCATCTCCTCGTGCTTCTGGTAGCCGCTGCTCAACTCCAGCGTGCGCCCGGTGGTGACGTAGACCGGCTTCGACGGGTGGCGCGCCACCAGCCCGGCATGGATCAGCGTCTCGAGCATCCGCACGATCGTCGGCCGGTTGAGGCCGGTCTCGCGGAAGAGGTCACCGACGCTCGCCTCCTTGAGGCGGTTGAGCGCGAACAGGACCTCCAGCACCCGCAGGGCCGCCGTGACGGGCTCGAAGGACGGCATCCAAAAACTCTCTCGATCGATGCATCGGGAATCGAAGTCGGCGTTGCATCCGCCGCTAATCGGTCTACACTGTTTTGAACACGTATTTCAAGCAATGAAATACGAAAGAATGCGAACGGGAGGAGCGCAGCATTGGCGGGCGCGGATCAGACACGAGTGGCGGCAGGACCGGCGCCGGAGGCGGAACCGCCGCGGGCGCCGCAGGGCCCGTTGCACGGGCTGAAGGTCCTCGACCTCTCCCGCGTGCTCGCCGGGCCGTGGGCCTCGCAGGTTCTCGGCGACCTCGGCGCCGAGGTCTGGAAGATCGAGCGGCCGGAGACGGGCGACGACACGCGGCTGTGGGGCCCGCCCTTCGTGCAGGGACCGGACGGGCCCTCGGACGCCGCCTATTATCTCTGCGCCAACCGCAACAAGCGCAGCGTCGCCATCGATTTCGGCACCCCTGAGGGCGCAGCCCTGGTACGGCGGCTGGCCGAGCAAGCAGACATCGTGGTCGAGAACTTCAAGACCGGCGCGCTTTCCCGCTACGGCCTCGACTACGCGTCGCTGTCGGCCGCCAATCCGGGCCTGATCTACTGCTCGGTGACCGGGTTCGGCCAGACCGGGCCCTACGCCTCGCGGGGCGGCTACGACTTCCTGATCCAGGGCATGAGCGGCCTGATGAGCGTCACCGGCCGGCCCGACGACGAGCCCGGCGCCGGTCCGATCAAGGTCGGGCTGCCGGTGAGCGACCTCTTCACCGGCCTCTACGCCGCCATCTCGATCCTCGCCGCGCTCCACCACCGCACCGCGACCGGCGAGGGCCAGCACATCGACTGCGCCCTCCTCGACAGCCAGGTCGCGGTCCTGGTCAACCAGGGAATGAACCACATCGTCGGCGGGCTGACGCCCGGCCGGCTCGGCAACTCGCACCCGAACGTCGTGCCCTACCGCGAGTTCCAGACGGCGGATGGCTACGTGCTCGTCGCCTGCGGCAATGACGGGCAGTTCCGCAGCCTGTGCGGGCTCCTGAACCTCCCCGTGCTCGCCGCCGACCCGCGCTTTCGCGACAATGTCGGCCGCCTGCGCGACCGCAAGGAGCTCGAGGCGAGCTTGAGCGCGGCGATCCGGCAATGGACCTCCGCCGACTTCTTCGCCGCCATGGAGGCGGCCGGGGTGCCGGGCGGGCCGATCAACCGCATCGACCAGATCCTCGCCGATCCGCAGATCGCGGCCCGCGGCCTGCTCAAGCGGATGGAGCGGACGGACGGCACACCCGTCACGGTGATCGGCTATCCGAGCCAGCTGTCGCGCACGCCCGCCACCTACCGGATCGCCCCGCAGACCCTCGGCGAGGCCACCGCCGACGTCCTGGCCTCGCTCGGGGTCGAGGAGGCGGAGCGGGCCAGCCTGCGGGAGAAGGGGGTCATCCGTGACTGACCCCCTCCCCTGCCGGACCCGGGAAGCCGTCCGCAGCGAGGGAGACGCGGGTTTCCCCCTCTCCCCGCGGGCGGGGAGAGGGGAAATCCTGCGCCTGCCTCGTGTCCCGTCAGCCCTGCGGCCCCGGCAGCACCCGCCTCTCCTGCAGGTGCGCCAGCCACCAGGCGAGCGACGCCTCGGTGTCGATGCACTCGCCGAACCCCGCCTGCCGGATCTTGATCGTGCTGAGCAGCGACGAGGTCGAGTGGGTGCGCGAGAAGGCGAAGTCGGCGAATTGCCACGAGGCGCCGACCAGCCGGTCGAGCGACAGGGGCCGGAGGCCGTGGCGGGCGACAACCGCCTGCCAGGTGGCGGCCCGGCCCGGCATGATGCGGGCGAGCGGCATCGGGTGCGGCAGGCCGACCTCCATGCGGAAGGCCCGCGCGATGGCCGGCCAGAGATTCTCCCAGGTGAAGACGTCGCCGTTGGTGACGTTGAAGATCTGGTTTCCAGCCGCCTCGGCGCGGCCGGCCCAGGCGATCGCGCGGGCCAGCAGACGGGCATCCGTCGCCTCGGTGACGCGGGTGCCGACGCCCGGATAGACCAGCGGCAGGCCGAGCTGCCGGCTGATCGCCGCGTAGGCCCCTGCCGCCGCGATCATGTTCATGGCGCTCCCTTCCGCGAAGCCGAACACCACCTGCGGCCGGAAGATCGTCCAGCTCCATTCCTTCCCGGCCTGCCGGTCCGCCAGGAAGTCCTCCTGCGCCCAGTAGAAGTTCGGATGGATGTGGCGGGGCGCGCTCTCGCGGGCCGGGACCGGGATCTGGCCGAGATGGACCCCGTAGGCCTTGGCGCCCTGGAGCAGGGCGACGTGGCGCAGCCCCGGGTTCTGCGGCTCCACCGCGTCGAGGAGGTTCGTGAGCATCGCCAGGTTGGTGGCGATCTGGTCGTCGTCGAGCCAGCCGCCGGTGAGGTCCGGCTTCTCGAACAGCGCCGCGTAGACCACGTGGGTGAGGTTGCGGACCTCCGAGAGCCGTGCCCGGCACTGGGCGCCGTCTGCCAGATCGACCGCCAGATGCGCCGCACCCGTCGCCGGTTCGGGCGGGCGTCGCGACAGCGCGATCACCTCCCATCCCTCACTCAAGTAATGATCGATCGCCGCACGCCCGACCAGCCCACCGGCGCCGGCAACCAGCACTGTTCCCCTTCGACTCATCGCGTCCTCCGCGTTGCGAACGCGAACATATACATATAGACAGCATCAAAAAACAATGTTAGTACTTGCAAAACGAGCAAGTAACGCCAAAAAATATTTTCTCAGTTCTGGGAGGAACGAACGTGTTATCGAGACGCAGCGTTCTGGCGGGGCTCGCCTCGGCCCCGCTCGTGCCGGCCTTCGCGCGGGCGGCGGATCCGATCAAGGTCGGGCTCATCATCCCGCTCAGCGGCGGCGCCGGCCGGCAGGGGCAGGACGTCACCCATGCGGTCCAGGGCATGGCGGCCCTCATCAACGAGAGCGGCGGCGTGCTCGGCCGGCCGGTCGAGATCCTGGTGCGCGACGACGAGAGCACGCCGGCGATCGGCGTCGCCAAGGCGAACGAACTCGCGGCGGCCGGCGTCGCGGTGGTGCTGGAGGGCTGGAACAGCCCGGTGACCCTGGCGATGCAGTCGGTCCTGGCGCGGGCCGGCATCCTCGACATCACGATGATCTCGAAGGCCGACGCGATCCTGGCGAGCGCCTCGAACCCGCTGGCGATCCGCCTCAACAGCGCCAACGTGCAGGACGCGGCGATCATCGCGCAGTATCTCGGCAGCAAGACGAGACGAGCCCGGATCGTCTTCGTCACCGAGAACGACGCCTACGGCAACGGTGCCCAGCAGGGCATCGAGGCCGAGTTCAAGAAGGCTGGCCTCGACTACACCATCGCCCAGACGCTCAAGTTTCCTTTTCCGCAGACCGACTTCCGGGTCGAGATCACCAGCATCCGGGACGCCAAGCCCGACTACGTCATCAGCATCAACGCCAACGAGGGCGCCGGGCTGCCGGCCTTCCTGCAGCAATACGCGCAAGGCCAAGTCGGCGTGCCGGTGATCTGCACCGTCGGCACGGTCGGTCCAAGCGTGATCGAGACCACCGGCAAGGCCGCCAACGGGCTGCACAGCGCCGACATCTACTTCCCCGAGACCGAGCCGTTCGCGAGCAACCCGGAGAACAAGCGCTTCGTCGCGCAGATGCAGAAGCAGTTCAAGACCGAGCCGGACAAGTTCATGGCGCTCGGCGCCGCCTCGCTCCAGGTCTGGGCCAAGGCCGCGGCCAAGGCCGGCAGCCTCGAGCGCAAGGCGGTCGCAGGCGCGATCCGCGGCCAGGAGATCCCCGGCACGATCTTCGGCACCGTGCGCTTCGAGCCCAACGGCCAGATGCAGCACCGGCACTTCGTGTTCACGGTCAAGGATGGCAAGATTGTCGTCGAGAGCTGACACGAGGCCGGTCCTCGAAGCCCGCGACCTGTCGGTCCGCTTCGGCGGGTTCCAGGCCCTCAAGGACATGTCGTGGTCCGTCTCCGCCGGGCGGATCCTCGGCATCATCGGGCCGAACGGGGCGGGCAAGAGCACCTGCTTCATGGCCGTCACCAACATGGTGTCGCATGGCGGCAGCATCCGGCTCGACGGGGCGGACGTCACGGGCCGGCCGGCCCACGATCTGGCGCGGGCGGGCCTGCGCCGCACCTTCCAGCAGAACGCGTTCTTCGGCGGCATGACGGTGTTGGAGAACATGGCGGCGGCCCTCATGGAGAGCCGCCCGAGCCCGCTCGCGCAATCGGTGTTCCTGCCCTGGATCGAGGCGCGGCGGCGGCGCGCGATCGAGGAGGAGGCGAGAGCCCATCTCCTCGCCTATCACGTGCCCGAGAGCACCCATGGGCGGCTGCCGGGCGAGCTGTCCTACGGCACGCAGCGCATGCTCTCGATCGCGCTCGCCGCCGCCCCCGGCGCCCGCGTCGTGCTCCTCGATGAGCCGGCGGCGGGGTTGGGCGGCCCCGACATGATCGCGCTCAGGGGCGTGCTCGAGCGGATGCGCGACACCGGCCTCGCCGTGGTCCTGATCGAGCATCACATGGACCTCGTGATGGCGATTGCCGACGAGGTCGTCGTCCTCGAACTCGGCCAAGTCATCGCCACGGGCAGGCCCGCCGACATCCAGGCCGATCCGCGCGTCCTCGAAGCCTATCTCGGGAGGGCGGCGTGAGCGCGAGGCTCGAGATCGGCGGCCTGCGGGTCGCCTACGGCCAGGCCGAGGGCGTCGCGGTCGACCGCCTCGTCGTCGAGCCCGGCACGCTCGCCGGGGTGATCGGCGCCAACGGGGCCGGCAAGTCGACGCTGATCAACGCGGTCGCCAACTGGTCGCGGGCCGAGCCCCGGATCAGCGGCTCCGTCCGGCTCGACGGCGAGGAGCTGACCGGGCTCTCCGCCGACCAGCACGTGCGCCGCGGCGTCCAGCTCGTGCCCGAGGGGCGCGGCGTGTTCATGGGCCTCTCGGTCGAGGAGAACCTGAAGGCGGTGGCCCGCCCGAGCGGCGGCCACGGCGGACGCTCCTATGCGGTCGAGGATGTCTACGCCCTTTTCCCGCGCCTGCGCGAGCGCCGGACGAACCTCGCCGGCTCGCTCTCAGGCGGCGAGCGCCAGATGCTCGCGGTCGGCCGGGCGCTGCGCATGGCGCCGAAGCTCCTGCTCCTCGACGAGCCCTCGATCGGGCTCGCACCCCGGCTGGTCTCGACGCTGCTCGCCACCATCCGCGAGCTGGTCGAGGGCGGGCTGACGGTGCTGCTCGTCGAGCAGAACGTCCACGCGGCGGCCGAGGTCACCGACGTGCTGCATCTCCTCGAGCGCGGCCGCGTGGTGGCCACCGGCACGGTGGCCGAGATGCGGAACGACCCGCGCATCGTCGAGGCCTATCTCGGAGCGAGTCACGGATGAACGTCGCCCAGCAACTCGTCAACGGCGTCATCATCGGCCACGCCTACGCGCTCGTCGCGGTCGGCTGGACGCTGCTCCTCGGCGCCGCACGGCTCGTGAACTTCGGTCACGGCCAGATGTACATGATCGGCGCCTTCGTGGCCTGGTGGGTCATGGCGGCGACCGGCCTGCCCTATCCGGTCGCGGTCGTGGCCGCGGTCCTGCTCGGCGCCGTCCTCGGCGCGGTGATGCAGCGCCTGTTCCTGCGGCTCACGCTCTCGCAGGACCTGGTGAGCCTGATGATCGTCACCCTCGGCTTCGGCCAGGCGCTCGAGGGCGCGGCCGGCCTCGCCTTCGGGCCCAAGCCCCAGACCCTGGCGAGCCCGTTCCAGGAGATGAGCGTCCATCTCGGCCCGGTCTGGTTCACCGTGCAGGACGCGATCCTGGTCAGCGCGACGATCCTGGTCTTTGCCGGCCTCTACCTCGCCCTGCACCGGAGCTGGCTCGGCGCCGCGGTCCGGATGGTGGCCGAAGACCCGCGGCTGACGACGCTCGGGGGCTTGCGGGTCTCGCGCATCTACATGGGCATCTTCGCCTTCGAGGGCGCGGCGGTCGCCTTCGCGGCGGCCCTCGTCGCGCCGCGCACGCCGATCCTCACCTCGATGGGCTTCGACCAGGTGGTGATGACCTTCGTGGTGGTGGTGCTCGGCGGCATCGGCAGCGTGCTCGGCAGCTACGTCGCCGGGCTCGGCATCGGCCTCTTCACCGCGCTCTTCGGCGCCCTCGTCTCGCCGGCCTACACGACGGCGGCGGTCTTCGCCCTGCTCATCGCAGCGATGGTGCTGCGGCCCGGCGCGCTGTCGGCCTCGGGGAGCTTCGCCCGATGACCCATTCCCTCGCCCGCCTCGCCCTCGCGGCCTTCCTCGCCGCCTTGGGCTTCCTCCTCCCGACGCTGCTCGGCGGCTCGACGCTCGTCTACGACACCCTTGTGGCGATCGCGATCTTCGCGGCGATGTCCTACGGCCTCGACGTGATCCTGTCGGATCTCGGCGAGATCAGCCTCGTCCACACCGCCTTCTTCGCCACCGGCGCCTACGCGGCGGCGATCCTTACCGTCACCTACGGGTTCGGGGCCTGGACGGCGCTCGCCGGCGCGGTGCTGGCGGCCCTCCTGCTCGCCCTGGTGCTCGGGGTGATCACCCTGCGCACGCGGGAATTCGCCTTCTCGCTCGTCACCTACGCGGCGGCGGTGGTGTGCATGAACGTGGCGTCGAACTGGGACTTCCTCGGCGGCTCCGACGGCATCGTGGGCATCCCACCCCTCGACCTGTCGATCGGGCCGATCGAGCTGACGGCCGGGCGCAGCGCCGAGTTCTGGCCCTTCGCCTACCTCCTGCTGCTGCTCACCCTCTACGTCGTCCATCGCTTCCGGCGCTCGCGCCTCGGTCAGGCGGCGCTCATGGTCCACATGAACCCGCGGCTGGCCACGATGTGCGGCCTCGACGGCAACCGCATCCGGCTGCAGGTCTTCCTGCTCTCGGCGGTGATCAGCGCCGCGGCCGGCTGGCTCTACGCGTTCCAGCGCGCCTATGTCGGCACCGACCTGTTCGAGACCTACTTCCTGGTCCTGATGCTGACCGGGGTGATCCTCGCCGGGCGACGCATCCTGCTCGGGCCGCTCCTCGGCACGGCTCTGCTCCTCTCCCAGAAGAGCTTCGCGTCGCTCGGCGCCTACGGCGACAAGCTCGTCCTCGGGGTGGTCCTCGTCGCCGTGCTCTGCCTCTGCCCGCGGGGCCTGGCGAGCCTGTGGCCCAAGGTCCGCGGGTTCACGCGCCGGCCCGCCCAATCTCAATCCCAATCCCCAGCCGCGGCCGACGCTGCGCCGACCGAGATCCCAGCTGCGAGCACCCGCCATGCGTGACGCCACCGACGCACCTCTCGGACCGGAGGCCCAGTTCAAGGCCTTCCTCGCCGAGGGACGGTTCATGATCCAGAGGAGCCGGTCGACGGGCCGCCACGTCTTCTACCCGCGGGGCGCCGTCCCGGGGACCGGCGAGACCGACCTCGACTGGGTCCCCGCCTCGGGCGAGGGCACGGTCTACAGCATCACGGTCAACCGCACCCGCGAGGGCGCCTACAACCTCGCGCTCGTCGACCTCGCCGAGGGGCCGCGGATGCTGTCGCGGATCGAGGGGGTCGAGACGGCGCCGATCGGCACCCGCGTGACGGCCCGCATCACCGTGATCGACAGTGCGCCTGCGATCGTCTTCGCCGTCGCCAGCCAGGGTCCCGTTTAACATGGCTCATCCCCTTCGCGGCCGCGCGGCGGTCGTCGGCATCGGCACGGCGGGCCTCGGCGAGGCGCCCGGCCGCAGTTCCATCGAGCTCCTCGGCGAGGCCGCCCTCGCGGCGCTCGCGGATGCGGGCCTGCGCCTCGAGGAGGTCGATGGCATCTTCGCGGCCACCGGGGTACACGGGCTCCCGGCGCTCTCGGCGGCGGAATATCTCGGAATCCGGCCGCGGGTGATCGAGGGCACCAATGTCGGCGGCTCCTCCTTCGAGATCCACCTGCTCCAGGCGGCGCTCGCCTTGGACGCGGGCCTCTGCGACGCCGCGCTGATCGCTTACGGCTCGAACCAGCGCACGGCGGGCGGGCGCCTCGTCTCGATGAGCGAGCCGCAATGGCACGAGGCGCCCTACCGGCCGCGCCACCCGATCACCGGCTACGCGATGGCGGCGGCCCGGCACATGCACCAGTACGGCACGACGCGCGAGCAGCTCGCCGCCGTTGCCGTCGCGGCCCGGGCATGGGCGAACCGCAACCCCGCCGCCTTCGCCCGCGGGCCGCTCACCGTGGAGGACGTGCTGGCAAGCCGCATCGTCAGCGATCCGCTGAGCGTGCTCGATTGCTGCCTGGTCACCGACGGGGCCGCCGCCTGCGTGATGGTCCGGTCCGAGCGCGCCCGGGACCTGCGGCGGGCGCCGGCCTACCTGCTCGGGGCAGGCATGGCGGCCTCGCACCGGTCCTTCGCACAGATGCCGGACCTCACGGTGACGGCCACGCGCGAGAGCGGGCCGCGCGCCTTCGCGATGGCGGGCGCGAGCCCCCGGGAGATCGACCTCCTGATGCTCTACGACGCCTTCACCATCACCACGATCCTCTTCCTGGAGGACCTCGGCTACTGCCCGAAGGGCGAGGGCGGGCGCTTCGTCGAGGGCGGCGCCATCGCGCCCGGCGGGTCGCTCGCCGTCAACACCAATGGCGGCGGGCTCTCCTGCGTGCATCCCGGGATGTACGGGCTGTTCCTCGTCGTCGAGGCGGTGACCCAGCTCCGCGGCGAGGCCGGCGAGCGGCAGGTGCCGACGCAGCTCGCCCTCTGCCATGGCAACGGCGGCACGTTCTCCAGCCAGGCCACCGCGATCCTCGGCAGCCGAGACACCCTCTGACGGGACGCTCCGACATGGCCTTCACCACCGATTCCCTGATGAGCCACCGCATCCCGGAGGTGCGCCAGTGCCTCACGAAGCGCGACAGCGTGCTCTACGCGCTCTCCGTCGGGTTCGGTCAGGACCCGCTCGACACCCGCCAACTCGACTTCGTCGACGGCCACCGGCCGCTCAAGGCGGTACCCACCATGTCGGTGGTGCTCGCTCATCCGGGCTTCTGGATGGCCGATCCGGCGACCGGCATCGACGCGGTCCGGGTGGTCCACGGCGAGCAGCGCATCGCCCTGCACCGGCCGCTCCCGGTCGAGGGCGAGGTGATCGGGACGACCCGCATCACCGGGCTTGTCGACAAGGGCGAGGGACGGGGTGCCCTGATGTACTCGGA
The DNA here is from genome assembly GCF_001043975.1 of Methylobacterium variabile. GTDB lineage: Bacteria > Pseudomonadota > Alphaproteobacteria > Rhizobiales > Beijerinckiaceae > Methylobacterium > Methylobacterium variabile. The sequence goes on along the minus strand of NZ_LABY01000150.1, from coordinate 39,572 downwards.
GAAGGAGGTGCGGGACGCCGAGACCGGCACTCTCCTGGCGACGACGAAGAGCACCACCTTCCTGCGCGGCAACGGCGGCTTCGGCGGTCCCTCCGGCCCGGTGGCGGAGCCGCACCGCCTGCCCGAGACCCCGCCCGACGTCGTGGTCGAGATGCCGACCCGCCCCGAGCAGGCGCTGTACTACCGCCTGAACGGCGACGACAACCCGCTCCACGCCGATCCCGCAGTGGCGGCGAGGGCCGGCTTCCCGCGCCCCATCCTGCACGGGCTCTGCACGCTCGGCGTCGTCGGCCACGCCCTCCTCCGGACGCTCGGGGACTACGAGCCCGCCCGCTTGCGCGAGCTCGCCATGCGCTTCTCCGCGCCGGTCTATCCGGGAGAGACCATCCGGGTGGAGATCTGGCGCGACGGCTCGTTCCGGGCACTCGTCCCTGAGCGCGACGTGGTGGCGATCAACAACGGGCGCGCCGTGTTCGCGGGTCCCGGCGACGGAGTGGCGCGATGAGAGGGACGACCCTATCCGACGAGGCCGCGCTGCTGGATCGCCGCGACGGCGCGGTCGCGATCCTGACGCTCAACGAGCCGGGAAAGCGCAACGCGCTGACACCGGCGATCCGGGTCGCGCTCGCCGAGGCGATCGATCGCATCGAGCGCGACCCCGCCATCCGCGCGGTCGTGATCACCGGCGGGCCGCAGGTCTTCAGTGCCGGCGGCGACCTCACGGCGATGCAGGCCGACGGGCTCGCCGGCGGGCGCGACCGGTTCCGGCTGCTGCACGGCATCGTCCGGGCGATCGTGAAGTCGAGCAAGCCCTACCTCGCGGCGGTGGAGGGCTGGGCCGCCGGCGCCGGCTTCAGCTTCGCGCTCCTGTGCGACACGATCGTCGCGGCTGAGGGCGCGCGCTTCGTCGCCTCGTTCCCGAAGGTCGGGCTCGTGGCCGATGCCGGCCTGCTCCACACCCTGCCGGCCCGGGTCGGCCAGGGCCGCGCCCGCCAGATCCTGCTCCAGGCGAGCCCGATCGGCGCCCGGGACGGCCTCGGGATCGGCCTCGTCGACGAGGTCGTGCCGGACGGCAGCACGCTGGACCGGGCGATCGCGCTCGCCCGGGCCTTCGAGGGGCTGGCCCCGCTCTCGACCGCGATGACCAAGGAGTGGCTGGCGCGCGGCATCGACGAGGTCCTCGACTGGGAGCGCAGCGCGCAGGCCGCCCTGTTCCAGACCGCCGACCACCACGAGGGCAAGACCGCCTTCCTCGAGAAGCGCCGGCCCGCCTTCCAGGGACGCTGACATGATGGAAGCCCACACGGATCTCCAGGCGGACGATGCCGGCGCGATGCTGCGCGAGACCGCCGACCGCCTGCTCGCCGACCGCCTCACCCCGCAGGCCCGGGCCCGGTCGGCCGCGGGCGAGTGGCCCGACGAACTGTGGGCGGCCCTCGACGAGGTCGGCCTGCCGGCCGCGATCCTGCCGGAGGAGGCCGGCGGGTTCGGGGTGCCGGTCGCCGACGCCCTATCGCTCCTGACGGTCGCAGGCAGCCATGCCCTGCAGCTGCCGCTGGCCGACACGATGCTGGCCGGCCTCGTCCTGGCCCGCGCCGGCATCGAGGTTCCGGCCGGGCCGCTCGCCGTCGCCCAAGGCTGCGAGGCGAGGCTCGACCCGGCCGGCCGCGCGACCGGCCACGCCTGGGGCGTGCCGTGGGGCCGGCACGCCCGGGCGGTCGTGGTCCTGGCGGACGGCCCCGGCGGGCCGGTCCTCGTCGCGCTGCCGCAGGCCGCGCTCACGGTCGAGCCCGGCGCCGACATCGCCGGCGATCCGAGCGACACGGTGCGCTTCGAGGCCGTCGCCGCGCCGAGCGCCCCGGCGCCGCCCAGCGCGGCCTGCTTACGAGCGGCGGGCGCCGCGACCCGCGCCCTGATGATCGCTGGCGCGCTCGGTGCCGTCAGCACCATGACGGCGGGCTACGCCCGGGAGCGGCGGCAGTTCGGCCGCGCCATCGGCCAGTTCCAGGCCGTGCAGCAGAACCTCGCCGTGCTCGCCGGCCAGGCGGCCTCGGCGGCGGCCGCCGCCGGCCTCGCGGCGGAGGCGGTGGCGGCCTGGGGGCCGGGGCTGCTGCCGGCGGTCGCCGCCGCCAAGGTCCGCACCGGCGAGGCGGCGGGTCAGGCTGCTGCCATCGCCCATCAGGTCCACGGCGCGATCGGCTTCACCCAGGAGCACCGGCTGCACCACTACACGCGCCGGCTCTGGGCCTGGCGCGACGCGTTCGGACGCGAGGCCGAGTGGGCGCAGGTGCTCGGCCGCCACCTGATCGCCGCCGGGCCCGACGGGCTGTGGCCCGCGATCACGGCCGCCTGAGGGATCGTTCTCATGTCGCAATTCACCTTCCCGTCGCCGCCCCCCTCCCCCGAGGCGGAAGTCCTCCGGACCGAGATCCGGGCCTTCCTGGCGACCGAGCTGAAGGACCGCGCGCCGATCGACCGGGCCCAGAGCTGGAACGGCCTCGATCCCGCCTTCTCGCGCCGGCTCGGAGAGCAGGGCTGGCTCGGGCTGACCTGGCCGAAGGCCTATGGCGGGCAGGAGCGCTCGGCGCTCGAGCGCTACGTGCTGCTCGAAGAGTTGCTCGCCGCCGGTGCGCCGGTCGGCGCGCACTGGATCGCCGAGCGCCAGAGCGGCCCGAGCCTCCTGCGCTTCGGCACCGAGGCGCAGAAGGCCGCGATCCTGCCCCGGATCGCCGCCGGCGAGTGCTTCTTCTGCATCGGCATGAGCGAGCCCGATTCCGGCTCCGACCTCGCCTCGGTCCGCACCAAGGCGGTGCGGGAGGGCGACGGCTGGCGGGTCAACGGCACCAAGCTGTGGACCACCAACGCCACGCACTGCCACTACATGATCCTGTTCTGCCGCACCGCGCCGCTCGACCGCGAGCACCGGCACGCCGGCACGAGCCAGTTCGTGGTCGACCTGAGCCTGCCGGGCATCACCATCCGGCCGATCCGCAACCTCGTCGGCGAGCACCATTTCAACGAGGTGGTGTTCGAGGACGTGCTGCTGCCGGAGGACGCGCTGCTCGGGCGCGAGGGCGAGGGCTGGGCCCAGGTCACCGGCGAGCTCGCCTACGAGCGCAGCGGGCCGGAGCGCTTCCTGTCGTCGTTCTGGCTCCTCGTCGAGCTGGTGCGGGCGCTGCAGCCCGTGGCGGACGCGCGGACCGAGATCGCCCTCGGCCGGTTGGGGGCGCAGCTCATCACGCTCCGAAGAATGTCGCGCTCGGTCGCGGGCCTGCTCCAGGCCGGGGCCGATCCGGCGCTCGAGGCCGCGATGGTCAAGGATCTCGGTGCGCTCGTCGAGCAGGAGATCCCCGAGATCGCCCGCGACCTCGTCGCCGAGGGTCCGCCGACGCCGCAGAGCCGGACCTTCGCGGAGGTCCTGGCCTACACCACGTTGCACGCGCCGTCCTTCTCGCTGCGCGGCGGCACGCGCGAGATCCTGCGCGGCATCATCGCCCGCGGCCTCGGGCTGAGATAATCGGAGAAAGCCATGACCGACGCGGTGCTCTACGAGCAGGATGGCGGCATCGTCACCCTGACGCTCAACCGGCCGGAGAAGCGCAACCCGATCTCCGAGCGCGACGTGGTCGACGGCCTCGTCGCAGCGCTCAGGCAGATCGGCGCCGATCCTTCCGTGCGGGTGGCGATCCTGACGGGGGCCGGCAGCGCCTTCTCGTCCGGCGGCGACCTGCGGGCGATGCAGGACGCGCTGGAGGAGCGCGCCCAGGATCCCAGTGCCACGATCGCCTACTACACCGACGGCATCCAGCGCATCCCGCTCGCCTTCGAGGCCCTCGACGTGCCGGTGATCGCCGCCGTCAACGGCCCGGCGATCGGCGCCGGTACGGACCTGGCCTGCATGTGCGACCTGCGCATCGCCGCGGACACGGCGCGCTTCGCCGAGAGCTTCGTCAAGATCGGCATCATCCCGGGCGACGGGGGCGCCTGGCTCCTGCCGCGGATCGTCGGCTGGTCGAAGGCCTGCGAGATGGCACTCACCGGCGACGCGATCTCGGCCGAGGAGGCGCTTGCCTGCGGGCTCGTCTCGCAGGTGGTGCCGGCGAGCGAGCTGACGGCGGCGAGCCGGCGGCTCGCCGAGCGCATCGCCGTCAACCCGCCCCAGGCAGTCCGGGCGACGAAGCGCCTGCTGCGCGAAGGCCGCTTCGCCAGCTTGCCGACGCTGCTCCAGCTCTCGGCCACGGCGCAAGCCATCGCGCACACCACCGCGGAGCACCGGGAGGCGCTCGCCCGCGCGCTGGCACGGGCGTCGAAGGGCTAGAGCATCGTTCAGTCACACTGCTCGCCTCCTTTCCCGGATGGCTGGAGCGAGAGCGGAAGAAGATTCGGGATCCAGGGGAGACGTGCCGCGAAGCGGCTCAGTCTGCTACACCGTTGCAGACACAAGGCCGCTTCGCGCCTTCTTGTGCTGGATCCCGGATCTCCCTCCGCGTCGTTCCAGTCGCCCGGGAAAGGGCGTGGCCCACGAGAAAACGTCAGTTCGTGAAGCGCACCTGCATCGGCGTGCGGTGGATCGTGGTAGCAGCGAGATCGACTTGCGCCGACAGCCCAACACAGAATCGTCCGCGTCCGCTCTGCTCTGTCATGACTGGTTTCCGGGCTCCGCTTCATCCCCCGGGAGCAGACTGTTGATCATCGATTCCATCGCCTCACGCCGGTCAAATCAAGCCGGACACCCCGACCAGTGTCACAAAGAAAAGGCATCGACGATGACTACCAGAAACCCCATGTCCCTCGCAGGCCGTACGGTGCTCGTCACTGGAGCCGGCCAGGGCATCGGCCTCGGTGTCGCGACGCTCGCGGCGGAATTGGGCGCGAACGTCGTCCTGGCTGACATGAACGCCGCCGGACTGGAGGCGGCCAGCGCCGCCTTCTCCCCGGAGCGCGTCCTCACCGGGGCGGGCGACGTCGCGGATCCGGACTTCGTGGAGGATCTGGTCGCGCAGGCGTCGTCGCGCTTCGGCGTGGTCGACGGGCTGGTGAACACCGCCGGCATCACGCGCCCAGCGATGATCGACAAGATGACGCTCGCGCAGTGGGACCAGGTGCTGCGGGTCCACCTCACCGGCGCGTTCCTGTGCATGCAGGCCGTCGGACGCCGCCTGATCGCCCGGCACAAGGCCGGCGAGCCCGTGCCGGCAGCGATCGTCAACGTGTCGTCGGATGCCGGGCGCCAGGGGACGATCGGCCAGATCAACTACAGCGCCGCGAAGGCCGGCATCCTCGGCGCCACGATGAGCGCGGCCCGGGAATGGGCCCGCTACGGGATCCGCACGAATACGGTGTCGTTCGGCGTCGTCGAGACGCCGATGACCGAGGTCGTCCGCAGCGAGAAGTTCCGCGACACCTACCTGGCCAAGATCCCGCTCGGCCGCTGGAGCACGCCCGAGGAGGTCTCGCCGCCGGTCTGCTTCCTTCTGTCCGAGGCCGCCTCCTTCATCACCGGCCAGTCGCTGTCGGTGAACGGCGGCAGCGAGATGAACGCCTAACGAAGACCGCCTCCGCCGCGGGAGGGCCGTGGCAGAGACGAAGACCATCACAACAAGACCCGGGGAGGACCATCATGAAACGAGTCGTCGATCTCGCGCTGCTGCTCGGGTTTCTGAGTGCGGCAGCGGCGGAGGCGCAGGTGGCTCGGACTCGGCGGGGCGAAGACGTCCGACCGGGCCTTGCGCGGTAGACTGCATCAGCGTGTTCCTGGAAGAGCGGCTCGTCCGCGAGGCGCCTGCCGGTCGAGACAACGACGTACGCGATGGCGAGCAGGATCTTGCGCATGACGCCGATGATGGAGCCGTCGAGATCCTCCGGCTCGACGTCGACCGGCACGACGATCGCGTTGCGTCCATTCTCAGCACGGAGTTTCGTGATCCCGTGAGATGCCTTCACGTGAGATGCCTTCACTTGAGCGATCGGGCGACCGTCGATGAAGGAGGCACGGGTTGCGCCGCCGTCGGTGTCGGGCATGGTGTCTCCCCGGTGGCCGGGATCGGGCTGCCGTCATCCCTCATCGGTCGAGGAAGGGGCCGAGCTGCGCCAGCACCTCGTCGGGCGCGTCCTCCGGTTGCAGGTGGCCGCCCGGTATCCCGCGGCCATCGACGTCGTCGGCCCAGCGGCGCCAGATCTCGACCGGGGAGGGACGCCCAGGGATGGCCTCGGCTTCGGGCCAGAGCACCCGCACCGGGCAGGACAGCCGGTGTCCTGCGGCCCGGTCCGCCGCGTCGAGCGCGAGATCCTCATCAAGGGCCGCCCGGTAATCCTCGCAGATCATGTGCCGCACGACAGGATCGCGAAAAGCGCTCCGATAGGCCTCGCGGGCGGGCGCCTCGATGATGTCGCGCCCGCCCGTCATCCGGTCCAGGGCGCGATCGAGGAAGGCGTCCGGATCAGCCGCGAGCAGGCGCTCGGGCAGATCCGCCTCCTGGGCGAACAGGAACCAGTGGAAGTGCCGCGCGGCGAAGCGATGGTCGACGCCCGCCAGAGCATCGAGCGTCGGCACGACCGTGAGGGACGCGAAGGCGGTGACGTGGTGCGGATGGTCGAGGGCGAGGCGGTAGCCGACCCGCGCGCCTCGGTCGTGACCGACGAGGCCGAAGCGATCGTGGCCGAGGCTCCGCATCAGCGCCACGAGCGCATCCCCGACCCGCCGCTTGGTCCAGCGCCGGGCGGAGCCGAGTGGCCGGCTGGCGCCGTAGCCCGGCAGGTCCGGGATGACGACCGTGTGGCGGGACGCCAGGGCCGGGGCGACCTTGCGCCAAGCGACATGGGTCTGCGGATAGCCGTGGAGCAGCAGCACCGGCGGCCCGTGACCGCCGATCGCACCGGCGAAGCGAACCTCGCCGGCCTCGACGTCGAGGTGGCGGAACTCGGGGAAGAAGGCGGGGGAGGTGTCGGGAGACGCACGCATCGGGGAGAGATCCTGCTCGAGAGCGCAACCGGGACCGGGTCCGCGGGACGGTGAGAGCTGCGGCACCGCCATCGGTCGGAGAGGTGCCGTTCGGCCGCCCGCGCTCAGCCGGCCGCGAAGGCGGCGAGCTCGCGGTTGAAGCGTTCCGAGCGCTCGTAGAAGGGAGCGTGAGCGGCGCCCTCGTACACGGAGAGGCGGGCGGCTGGGTTGAGGGCGAGCAGGCGGGTCGACATCTCGCGACGCACGTGCCGGTCCTCGTCGCCCCAGGTCGCCAACAGGCGCGGCACCGCGGCCCAAGCCTCGTCCAATCCCTCGTGGCCGATGCGTCCCACGGCCTGATGCATCTCGCGCGGCACCATGGCGTTGAAGGCCAGCATGCGACGAAACTCGGCTTCGGGCGGAGGAACGGCGAAGCAGGCCGACAGGAAGCTGGCGATGGCGTCGCTGCGCGTTGCCAGGTCGGGCGACGCGAGCAGATCGCGGTGCGCGAGGGCCGCGACGCCGAGAAGCTCGGGCACCAGCTTCGTGACCGCCCCGACGACGTTGACCGCCGCGACGCGGTCGTGGCCATAGCGCTGCAGGTAGTGGCCGGCGATGAGCGCGCCGAGGGACCAGCCGACCACGGTCGGGCGGCGCAGCCCGGCGGCCTCGATCACGGCGTGGAGATCGGCGGCCCAGAGCGCGGCATCCTCATAGGCGGCGACGCTGGCCGGCTTCGACGAGTTCCCGTGCCCGCGCAGATCATAGGCCACGAGGTGACAGGTCTCGGCCAGGAGCCCTTCGGTCTGCCGCGACCAGCTGAGACAGCTCTGGCCGAGCCCGTGGACCAGGACGATCTCCGGACCGGAATGATTGCCGTGACGCTCCGCCACGAGCTCGAGCCCGTCGACGGTACGGACGCCGAAGCGCTCGCCGTTGGGTGCAGGGACCATCGTCGCCTCTTGTTTGTAGTGATCGCTAAACGATATCCGCTTGTGCGGACCGGTCAAGGGGACTTTAGTGATCGCTATGGATAAAAAGGTCCGCGACGGGCGAAGGGGCCCGCGCAGCTTCGACCGGGACGGCGCCGTCGAGACGGCGATGCGCCTGTTCTGGCGGCACGGTTACGAGGGCGTTTCGGTCGCGGACCTGACCGCCGCGATCGGGATCGCGCCGCCGAGCCTCTACGCCGCCTTCGGCAGCAAGGCCGGGCTCTTCCGCGAGGCGCTCGACCGCTACGCGCTGCGCCCGGGCGCCCTCGACGGCCTCGGCGAGGCGAAGACCCTGGAGGAGGCGGTCGGCGGGCTCCTGCGGGCGGCCGTGCGGGCGATCAGCGATCCGGATGGCGAGCGCGGCTGCATGATCTCGTCCGGCCTGGTCCAGTGTGCGGCCGAGCACGGCGACCTGGCGCGCGATCTCCTGGCTCGGCGGCGCGCGATGCGGGATGCCATCGACCGAAGCCTAGCCCGCTGGCTCACCCCGCCGGAGGCGAGCGCGATGGCGGACTACCTCGCCGCCGTGCTGCAGGGCCTCGCGGTGCAGGCCCGCGACGGCACCGACCGCGCCGCGCTCGAGGGCATTGTCGCGCAGGTCATGGCCGGGATCGGGGTGCGTCGTCCACGGGGTGGTACGGCCGGTCACGGCCCGCACGGGCGGAAGGGCTCGCGCAGCAGCCATCCCTCCGCGCAGGACTGAGGCCGACCTCCCCGACACCGTCCCTAAGGGCAGGCCACCGTCGTCGAAGGCCCCCTCCCCTTCGAGGATCAGCGGGTCGAGCCGACCGCGACCGGCCCGGTGGCGGCCAGCGCGTGACCGGTCGTGCGCGCCTTGGTGGCCGCCGCGACGGCCGCGAGGCCGATCGGCACGGTCAGCACCAGGAAGATCTGACCGAAGCTCCAGCCTCCGGCGAGGATGAGGCTGCCCACCGTGGCACCGAAGATCGCGCCGAAGCGACCGATGCCGGTCATCACGCTCATCCCGGTGGCCCGCATCTCGGTCGGGTAGAACGCCGCCGCGAGCGCGGTCCAGCCCGTATTCGCCGAGTTGATGCAGAACCCCAGGCCGAACAGCAGGGCCGTCAGGACATGGCCGTCGGCCGGCGCCGCACCGACCAGCAGGGCGAAGAACCCGGCGCCGCACAGCATCCCGACGAGCGTCGCATGGCCCCCGAAACGGTCCATCCCCCATCCGATCGTGAGGTTCCCGAGAGTCCCGCCGACCTGCATCATGGCGCCGATCACGGCCGCCTCCGACAGGCTGAAACCGGCATCCCGGACCATGATGGGCAGCCAGCTGTTGAGCCAGTAGACCGTCAGCAGGTTCATGAACAAGCCGACCCACAGCGCCAGTGTCGGCAGCCGGTTGGGCTGCGCCACGATGAGGGCGACGGCGTTCCGCCGTCGGTCGACCGGCTCGGAGATGACGAAGACAGTCCTCTCGTCCGCCGCGCCGGGCGCGATACGGTTGACGACGGTCATCAGGGCCGCGCGGTGCTCGGGGCGCAGCGCCAGGAACCGGATCGACTCCGGCAGGAACCCGATGCAGGCGACCCCGAGCAGGATCGGGAGGATCCCGCCGACCACGAGGACGGACTGCCAGCCGTAATGGCCGACGAGCGCGGCACTGAGGAATCCGCCGCCGGCGGCGCCGAGCGTGAGGCCGCTGTAGAGGAGCGACACGAACAGGGAGCGCCGCCGCTGCGGGGCGTATTCCGCGACGAGCGTCGCGGCATTCGGTTGCGCCGCACCGAGGCCCAGCCCCGTCAGGAAGCGGAACAGAGCGAGTTCCCAGACACCGGTGCTCAGGGCCGAGACCAGGCTCATCACGCCGAAGACCAGCATGGCGGCGATGATGACGCGTCGTCGCCCGAAGCGGTCGGCCGCGGGGCCGCCGGCGATCGCGCCCAGGGCCATGCCGAGCAGCCCGGCGACGAGAGCCGGTCCCAGGGCCTCGCGCGAGATGCCCCAGGCGTGAGTGAGCGCGGGCGCGATGAAGCCGACGGCCGCGACGTCGAGCCCGTCGAGGACGAGCACGCCGAGACACAGGGCGAAGACCCGCCACTGGAATCGCCCGACGCGACGCTGGTCGACGAAATCCTGAATATCGATGCACGCTGATACCGCCATAACGGATTATCCTCCCAATCTATTATGAGAACCGGCGGATACGACTTGCCGTGATCGTGAGCATGCCGATCGGAGCGCCGGCTCGCGCCTGGGCCACCGGCGCGATGGGCGTCAGGTTGACGGGACGACGCCTTAGGGCACCGGGACCTTGCGGCCCGTCGCGGCCGCCTCCTTGATCGCCAGCGTCACGGCCAGGGAACGGGTCGCGTCTTCACCCGTGACGCGCGGCGAGGCCGCGCCGCTCACGACGTCGAGGAAATGAGCGGCCTGGAGGGCGTAGACGTTGGCGCCGACCCGGCCCGCCTCGCGCACTTCCAGCGGCTGATGCCATCCGGGCTCGCCGCCGAAGCGGAAGCGCCGCAGCCGCGGGAGGGTCAGCGATCCCTCGGTTCCCATGATGAAATGCGTGTCGTCGGTCCCGCGGCCGATCAGTCCGGGACGATCCGCGATCAGGTCGAACTCGCCCGACACGAGGTCGTAGGACCACGGTGAAGCGACGCAGTCGGAGAGCGTGATCGTTCCGAGCGCGCCCGAGGCGAAGCGCAGCAGCACGACCGCAGTGTCCTCGACCGGGAGTTGCCGGACGTTCGACGAGGCGATGGCCTGGACGCTGACGATCTCACCCAGGATGAATCGCAGCTGGTCGATCTCGTGGATCAGGTTGATCAGGATCGGACCGCCGCCCTGCGGCTCGCGGTGCCACGGGATGTCGAAATACGGGTCGGGCTTGCGCGACGCGTACATCACCGTCACGGCCGTGACACGTCCGATCTCGCCTCCGGCCACGTGACGGGCCGCGTCCTGCACGACGGGATTGTAGCGGCGGTGATGACCGACCAGGAGTGGCACACCCGCATCGGCGGCGCGGCGCGTCAGGAGTGCGGCATCGGCGACGTTCGTGGCGATGGGCTTCTCGACGAGAACGGGAATGCCCCGTGCGATGCACGCCGACGCGATCGCCAGGTGATCATCGGTCGGGGCGGCCACCACCACGGCATCCAGCCGCGCGGCGTCGAGCATGCCGTCGAGATCGCCGTAATGCGTGATGCCGAGGCTCCCCGCCGTCGCCGCGGCCCCTGTGCCCGGGTCGGCGGCCGACAGGACGACGGTCGGATCCACGGTGCGCAGAACCCTGGCGTGGGTTCGACCGATCGCGCCGAGGCCGACGATGCCGATGTGAAGCGTGCGTGGCGTCCTCACGTGACGTTTCCTTCTCGATAACGGCGCTACGGCCGCCTTGACGTGGATCGAGGCATAGGCGGGGTGGCGCGGCGCACGTCCTGTCGGCACGTCTCGAAGCCGTCTGGCGGCTCGCTCACGCGAGGTACCCAGCCGTGAAGTTGGTTTCCATTCTTAAACTGTTCCATTTGAGGAACAGATCGTCAAGACGTGTTGTGACACTCGCCGCCAAGCAGCAACGGCCCCTGCCGGGCAGGAGAGATGCGGCACGCCCTGGCGCGCTTGCCGTGTCGCTTTTGCCCTGAGGCTCTCGAGCAGAGGGGGGAAGCAGCCACACCCGTGGAGCGGACGTTAGGCAGGCCCGACCGCATTGACAGAGGCGATCGCGCATATCACATATAGGAATAGTTCTTACATCAGAACTTTGAGGGATGCGGATGAGCGTCGTCGAGCATGGGCCCGAGAGCGAGGCTGCGGATCGCAGTCAGATCCGCGACCTCCTGCAGGACTGGGTCGTCTGGCGGGATGCGGGCGACTGGGAGCGGTTCCGCACGGTGTGGGACCCGGAGGGCCGCATGATGGCGACCTGGACGCAGGGCACCGCCGACGAGTTCATTGCCATGAGCCAGGCGGGCTTCGCCAAGGGCGTCAATATTCTGCATTTTCTCGGCGGTATCTCGATCGATCTCGCCGGGGAGCGCGCGATCTCACAGACGAAGATGACGATCTCGCAACGCGCCCAGGTCGAGGGTGTGCTGGTCGACGTCGTCTGTACCGGCCGATTCTACGATTTTCTGCGCAAACGGCAGGGGCGCTGGGGGATCGTATTGCGTCAACCAATCTACGAGAAGGACCGCATGGACCCGGTGACGCCGGGTGCCGTGCCGGTACTCGATCACGCGCTGCTCGCGAGTTTTCCCGAAGGCTACCGCCACCTCGCCTACCTGCAATCGCGCATCGGCTACACGGTCAAGCGGAGCATGCCGGGATTGGCAGGACCGGAGGTCGCGGCGCTCTACCGCCATGGTGAGGCTTGGCTACGGGGCGAGCCGCTGGCGCTCTGATGGTCCCGCAGCCGAGGGGGCCTTGGAGGCGGGAGGGCCTTGGAGGCGAAGGGGCCTTGGAGGCGAAGGGGCCTTGGAGGCGAAGGGGCCTTGGAGGCGAGGGCGGATCCGGGCGCCCGCACGCGAGGTCCCGCCTCGGGGCGGTCGCTCAAGATTCGCGGAGGAAGGATCCGATGTCCCCGCTGTCGCTCGCGCATTTCACCGTGATCGATGCCGATCCACTCGCACTGATCGATGTCGCGGCCGATGCCGGGTTCGACGGGGTCGGCCTGCGGCTCGTCGCGCCACCCGGAGCGGCGCCCATCGTTCCGGTCGTCGGCGACGCCGCCCTGCAGCGCGCGATCCGGGAGCGGCTGCGGGCGCGCGCCGTGGCGCTCCTGGACGTCGAGGCGATCTGGATCACGCCGGAGACCCGGGTGACGGATCTCGCGCCGGTTCTGGAGGTCGCTGCGGCACTCGGTGCGCGCTCGGTCATCGTCTCGGGCAACGACCCCGACGACTCGCGCCTGGTCGACAATCTCGGGCACCTCTGCGAGGCGGCCGCCCGGTGCGGCCTGCGCGTCATGCTGGAATTCCTGCCCTACACGCAGGTCCGGACGCTCGGCGACGCCCACGCGCTGCTGACCCAGGTGAAGCCGGCCGACGCGGGCATCCTCGTCGACGCACTGCATCTGAGCCGGTCGGGAAGCAGCCCGTCCGATCTCGCCCGCTACGATCCCGGGCTGTTCAGCCTCGTCCATCTCTGCGACGCCCCGGCCACGATCCCGGCGCCCGCGGCGTTGCGGGACGAGGCGCGCGGCGGCCGGCTACTTCCGGGCGAGGGCGGGCTGCCGCTCATGGCCCTCCTCCAAGCCGTGCCGCCGGACGTCGTCACCGCCGTCGAGGCGCCATCGGCCGCCGCGGCCGGCCTGCCTCCCGCCGCGCGCGCGAAGGCGGCCTTCGCGGCCAGCCGGAGCTTGCTGGCACGTCTCGGCCGCTGAGGCACGCGGGGCCTCGACCAAATCCGTCACCGTGTCGTCAGGCCGCGTCCTGCCACAACTCGCTCTGCACCGCCTCGACGGCCCAGAGCAGCGCGGCGGCGATCTTCTTGCGCAGCTTGTCGTCGAAGCGGACGGACGGGACCGCGACGTTGATCGAGGCGATCACCTCGCCGGACCGGGACAGGACCGGGCGCGCGGCGCCGGTGATCCCGGGCGTCCACTCCTCGAACGAGAAGGCGACGCCCTGCCGCCTGATCTCGTGCAGCTGTTCGCGGAGCGCCTGTGCGGAGTGGATGGTGGTGGGGGTCGCCCGGACGAACGCCACCCGGCTCAGGTACTGTTCCTGCAGCTCCGGCGAGAGATAGGCGAGGATGACCTTTCCGCCGGAGGTCGCGTAGAGCGGAGCCACGTCGCCGAGCCGCATGTGCGACACCAGCCGCTGCGGGCCGAGCACCGTCGCCACCACCTCGGCCTTGTCGTCCTTGAGCACGTTCATCGCGCTCGACTCCGAGGTGCGGGCCGTCAGTTCCGTGAGCACCGGTCCGGCGCACTCGACGAGATCGCGCGCCCGACCCGCGCGACGCGCCAGCCTGGTGAAGGCGTCCCCGAGAGAGTACCCCTTCGTGCCCGGCGAGTAGGCGAGCCAGCCGCGCCCGACGAGGTTCTTCAAGAGCTGCGTCAGGCTGCTCTTCGGGATGTCGAGCGCGGCCGCGATGTCCGTATGCGACATCTCCCGGCTGCCGGTGCCAAGCAACTCGAACAAGGTCAGCACGCGGTCGGCGGATTTGACGGTCGCAGGGGTGTGATCGGCATCGCGGCTCATCCGTTCATATATCTGAATTCCAGAAGGACGAGCAACGGCGTGCCGCTGCGGCCGCTCCGGCTCGCCAGGAGGATGGCAGGGCGAACCGCGACGTGCTCTTCCGGCCGCCCGCATCATGTCGATGCAGCCGCAACGCCTGGCCCGACGATCGTGTCGGGCAAGGAGCGACACTCTGGCTCGGCATGTATCGACGAGATCACGAGCCTGCGGGGCGACCGGGCCTTCCGGTCGCCGGCCGGAAGCAGAGCCCGATCGCGCTGGCACACGGGACACGACACGGTGGCTCAGGCGTGTCGCACGGGCTGCTGGGCTTCGTAAGCATCTCCCTTTCCCGGACGACTGCAACGAAGTGGAAGGAGATCCGGGAAAGGGTGGGCCCACGACGAACGTCCACTGACAAGTTCGGCCTTTGCCGGCTGTCGTGTACCGTGGTGCCGGCACCGGGCGCGGCTCTGGATCTTTGATTGTGCTAATTCTTGTTCGACGAACCGGTATCCGCTCCGTCGGAGCATGCTCCAGGCGCCGGCCTCGTCCATCGGCGGCACGCCTATGGTCGCAAAGCTCGATCGTGGTCAGCGCCCGACCCGCATCCACCGCCCCATGGGCTACGGAGCCCCGGCGGCGGGCTGCCGCGTCGCCCCGGTCCAGCGGTCGGTGAAGTCGTTCGCCTCGAAATCGGCGGCCACGAAGGCGATGAAGGATCGGACCTTGGCCGAGAGGTGTTTGCGGGTCGGGTAGGCGAAGTTGATGCGAAGCCGCGGCAGGTCCCAGTCGTCGAGCACCGGCACGAGGCGCCCTGCCGCAACGTCGTCGTGAACGATGTAGGTCGGCTGGACGAGGATGCCGTGGCCGTTCAGGGCCGCCGCTCGCAGGATCTGGCCGTCGTTCGATTCGAGCAGGCCGTGGGCCGGCACGCGCACCGTCTCGCCAGCGCGGGTGAAGCTGAGCTCGTTCGGGTTGTTGGCGTAGACGTAGAGCAGCAGGGCGTGGCGCGCGATGTCGTGGGGATGGACCGGCGCGCCCGCCCTCGCGAGGTAGGACGGGGCGGCCGTGAGGATGCGGCGGGTTTCGGCGAGGCGCCGGATGGTGATGGCGCGGTCGGGCTCGAACTCGCGGGTGCGGATGGCGACGTCGATCCCGGCATCGATCAGGTCGACGTAGCGGTTCGAGACTTCGACGTGGACGCGCACGTTCGGGTAGAGGGCGTGGTAGGCCGGCAGGCGCGGCGCGATGTGCAGAAGCGCGAAGGAGAGCGAGGCGCTGACCCGGAGCAGGCCGCTCGGATCGAGCGCCGCGCCCGTGAGTTCGGCCTCGCTGTCGGCGACGTCCGCCAGGATGCTGCGGGCGCGCACCAGGAGCTTGCCGCCCTCGTCGGTGAGCGAGAGGGTGCGGGTGCTGCGCCGCACCAGCAGCACGCCCAGGCGCTCCTCCAGGGCCGCGAGCGTGCGGCTCGCCGCGGCGATCGACAGGCCGCGGGCCTGCGCCGCCCCGCTGATGCTGCCGGTCTCGGCGATCGCCACGAACAGGTCGAGCTGGCCGAGGCGGTCCATTTTCTCAGATCCTGCAAAACTGATTCACGCGCAGACCATCTTATGCCCTGACAACGGAAAACTTAAAAACCCGGAAACGGGGCGGCCGGAGCCGGCCGCGGAGCGGGATCGAGCCGGATGATCAAGCACATCGTGATGTGGCGGGTTGCCGGGTCCTCGCCGGCCGAGAAGGCGGGCAATGCGGAGCGGGTGCGGGCCGCCTTCGAGGGGTTGCGCGGCCGGATCCCCGGGCTCCTCCACCTCGAGGTCGGTCTCGACGAGAGCCGGATCGACTACGCCTGCGACGTGGTCCTCTACACCGAGTTCGACAGCCCCGCAGCCCTCGACGTCTACCGCGACCACCCGGAGCACGGCCGCGTGCGGGCGGAGCTGGAAGGCCTGCGGATCAGCCGGCACCAGGTCGACTACGCGGTGGGAGCCTGACGATGGACGCGTTCCGCTTTCCCGGCCTGCCGACCCGCGTGGTGTTCGGCCACGGCACCCTCGCGGAGGTGCCGCGCGAGATGGAGGCCCTCGGGCGCCGGCGCGCCGTCGTGCTCTCGACGCCTCAGCAGCGGGGACAGGCCGAGGCGCTCGCCGGCCTGCTGGGGGATCGCGCCGTCGGGGTGATCGCGGAGGCGGTGATGCACACGCCCGTGGCGGTGACCGAGGCCGCGGTGGCGCGGGTGCGGGCGCTCGACGCGGATTGCGTGATCGCGGTCGGGGGCGGCTCGACGACGGGGCTCGGCAAGGCGATCGCGCTGCGCACCGACCTCGACCAGATCGTGGTGCCGACGACCTATGCGGGCTCGGAGATGACGCCGATCCTCGGCGAGACCCGCGACGGGGCCAAGACGACGCAGAAATCCCAAAAAATCCTGCCGGAGGTGGTGGTCTACGACGTCGACCTGACGCTCGGCCTGCCCGCGGGCCTCACGGCGACCTCGGGCCTGAACGCCATCGCGCACGCGGTCGAGGCGCTCTACGCGCAGGACCGCAACCCGATCGTCTCGCTGATGGCCGAGGAGGCGATCCGGGCGCTCGCCCGGGCCCTCCCGGTCATCGCGGCCGCGCCGCAGGACCGGGCGGCGCGGGCGGACGCGCTCTACGGGGCGTGGCTCGCCGGGGCCTGCCTCGGCACGGTGGGCATGGCGCTGCATCACAAGCTCTGCCACGTGCTCGGTGGCTCGTTCGATCTGCCCCATGCCGAGACCCACACGGTCGTGCTGCCCCACGCCGCCGCCTACAACGCCCCGGCCGCGCCCGAGGCCATGGCCCGGGTCGCCCGTGCGCTCGGGGCAGCGGATGGGCCCCAAGGCCTCTACGACCTCGCCGCCTCGCTCGGCGCGCCGACGGCCCTGAAGGCGATCGGCATGCCGGAGGCGGGGCTCGACCGGGCCGCCGAGGCGGCGGTGGCGAACCCCTACTGGAACCCGCGGCCGCTGGAGCGCGGCGCGATCCGCCGACTGCTCGACGACGCGTTCCACGGGCGGCGCCCGGACGCCGCGGTGTAAGATCATGGGCGGGCGCGGGACAGCGCCCGAGAGGGAACGCCCAGGACGGGAGAGGCGCCGATGCGCGACTTCAACGAGCACACCATCACGCAGGCCGTGGTCGACCGCTTCGCCGAGACGCCGGATCCGCGCCTGAAGGCGGTCCTGACGAGCCTCGTGCGCCACCTGCACGACTTCGTGCGCGACGTCGACCTGACCTTCGAGGAGTGGCAGGCCGGCATCGCCTTCCTGACCCGCACCGGCCAGATGTGCGACCAGCACCGGCAGGAATTCATCCTCCTGTCCGATACGCTCGGCGTCTCGATGCTGGTCGACGCCATCAACCATCGCATGCCGGAGGGCGCGACCGAGACCACGGTGCTCGGCCCCTTCTACGTCGAGGAGGCGCCCGAGCGGCCGAACGGCGCGGACATTTCCGGCCCGCTCGAAGGCACGCCGCTCCTCGTTACCGGCTCGGTGTCCTCCGCGGACGGACGGCCGCTCGCGGGGGCCACTGTCGACGTCTGGCACGCCGATGACGACGGTGCCTACGACGTGCAGCAGCTCGATGCGCTGGGCGGGCTCGCCGGCCGGGCGCAGTTCCGCACCGACGCTGAGGGCCGCTTCCACTTCTGGACCGTCATGCCGGCCTGGTACCCGATCCCCGCCGACGGGCCGGTCGGCGAGATGCTCAAGGCCACGGCCCGTCACCCGAACCGGCCGGCGCACGTGCACTTCATGATCGCGGCGCCTGGCCACGAGACCCTGATCACCCACGTCTTCGCCGCCGACAGCCCGTGGCTCGATTCGGACGCGGTGTTCGGGGTGAAGACCTCGCTGATCGCGGCATTCGCCGAGCATCCGGCGGGACCGGCGCCGGACGGACGCGCGATGGAGCGGCCTTTCCGCCACCTCGCCTACGATTTCGGACTGAAGGCCGACTGATCCGGCAGCCTTCGGCCCGCAGGGGCCCGCACCCGGACGAAGACCCCGATGAACGGGGCCGTCGCATGATTCATCAGGGAGGTCACCACCATGAGCGAGGCAACGACCGGCGCCGTCGGCGCCGTCCCGGCCGAGGGCCGGGGAAGCTGGATCTCGGAACTCGGACCGAAGGAGAAGCGGACGCTCGGCGCCTGCGTCGGCGGCTGGGCGCTCGATGCCATGGACGTCCAGCTCTACAGCTTCGTGATCCCGACGCTGATCGCCACCTGGGGCGTGACGCGGGCCGAGGCCGGGGCGCTCGGCACCGCGGCGCTCCTCACCTCCGCCATCGGCGGCTGGCTCGCGGGCTTCCTCGCCGACCGCTGGGGGCGGGTGCGCACGCTGCAGATCGCGATCCTGTGGTTTGCCGGCTTCACCTTCCTGTCGGGCCTCGCGCAGAGCTTCGAGCAGCTCTTCGCCGCCCGCGCCCTGATGGGCCTCGGCTTCGGCGGCGAGTGGGCGGCGGGCGCGGTGCTGCTTGGCGAGACCATCCGGCCCGAGCACCGCGGCAAGGCGCTCGGCACCATGCAGTCGGGCTGGGCCATCGGCTGGGGCGCGGCGGCCCTGCTCTACACCCTGTTCTTCTCGCTCCTGCCGCCCGAGACGGCGTGGCGCGCCCTGTTCTTCGTCGGCATCGCGCCGGCCTTCCTGGTGTTCTTCCTGCGCCGCTACATCGAGGAGCCGGAAGTCTACCGGGAGTCGCAGGCGAGGATCGCCGAGACCGGCGACAAGCCGTCCTTCTTCGAGATCTTCCAGCCGCCGCTCCTGCGCATCACCTTCCTCGGCGCGCTGATGAGCACGGGGGCGCAGGGCGGCTACTTCGCGGTGACGACGTGGCTGCCCACTTTCCTGCGCACCGAGCGCGGCCTCTCGGTGATGAATTCCGGCGGCTACCTCGCGGTCCTGATCGTCGGATCGTTCTTCGGCTACCTCGCGGGGGCCTACCTCGCCGACCGGATCGGACGGCGCGCCACCTTCCTGGTCTTCGCGGTCGGAGCGGGCGTGGTGGTGACGACCTACACGATGGTGCCCTTCGGCGACGCCGCCATGCTGGTGCTCGGCTTCCCCCTCGGCTTCTTCGCGTCCGGCGTGTTCAGCGCCATGGGGGCCTTCTTCACCGAGCAGTTCCCGACCCGCGTGCGCGGCGTCGGCCAGGGCTTCGCCTACAATTTCGGCCGGGCGATCGGGGCGGTGTTCCCGACGCTGGTCGGCGTGATGTCGGCCACGATGCCGCTCGGCCAGGCGATCGGGCTGTTCGCGGCCGCCGCCTACGCCACCATGGCGGTCGCGGCGTTCCTCCTGCCCGAGACCAAGGGCAAGGCCCTGACGGCCTGAACAAGCAGGCTTGCGTCGGATAGCCGACGCAAGCCTGCTTATCTTTGCCTGGCCGCAGATTTTTCTCGCAGAACCGGCAACCACCTTTGCGAAATCTGCTTGGGAGACACGCAGATGCAGACCGGCTGGATCGGCCTCGGCAAACTCGGCGCGCCCATGGCGCGTCACTTGGCGCGCCACCTCGTGGCGGAGGGGCATTCCCTTCTGGCCCTCGACCGCGATCCCGGCCGGCTCGCCGCCGTGCCGGGGGCCGAGGCCGCCGGCCTCGACCGCGTCGCGGCCTGCCGCGTCGCGGCCTGCCGCGTCGTGATCACGAGCCTGCCCGACGACGCGAGCCTGGGCGCCGTCGCCCTCGGGACGGAGGGCCTTCTCGCCCGGATGACGCGGGACGGCGTGCTCGTCGAGACCAGCACCGTCTCGCCGCAGACGAGCGCCGCGTTGCGCGAGGCGGCCGACGCGCGGGGCGTGCTCTATCTCGCCGCTCCGGTCTCGGGCTCGACCGCCACCGCGGAGGCCGCCGCCCTCACCCTGTTCTGCTCGGGACCGGAGGCGGCCCTGGAGCGCGCGCGGCCGCTACTGTCGACCTTCGCCCGCGCCATCCACGCGGTCGGGGAGGCTGAGGAGGCGCGCTTCCTCAAGCTCGCGATCAACCACTTCGTGGGCTCGACCGCGCAGATCGCCGCCGAGGCGCTGACGCTCGCCCGCAAGGGCGGGGTTGCCTGGGAGACGATCCTGGCGGTGCTGGGATCCTCCGTCGCCGCCTCGCCGCTCGTCGCCTACAAGCTCGACCCGTTGCGGCGGCGCGACTTCGCCCCCGCCTTCTCGATCGCCCAGATGCTCAAGGACATGAGCCTCGCGGTCGCGGCGGGCGAGGCGGCCGGCGTCGCGATGCCGGTGGCGGCCCTGGTGCGCGACCTCTACGCCGAGCAGGACGGGACCGACCTGCGCGACCTCGACTTCTTCGCCGCCCTGCTCGCCGCCGAGCGCCGCGCCGGCCTCGGCGAGCCCGCATGACCGAGAGACGCCCCATGCCCCACTACGCCATCCATGCCCTCGACCACGCGGGCGCGCTCGAGCGGCGGCTCGCCCACTACGAAGCGCACAAGGCCTATCTCGGCGGGCCGCTCCCGGTGCGGATCGTGGTGTCGGGCCCGCTGCTCGCCGAGGACGGCGAGACCATGATCGGCAGCCTGTTCATCGTCGAGGCGCCCGACCGGGCCGCGGTGGAAGCCTTCCACGCTGCCGACCCGTTCAAGGCGGCCGGGATCTGGGCCCGGGTGGAGATCACGGGGTTCCGGATGCGCCAGGTCGCCTTGCCGCACAGCTAGGGACGCGGCCCCGCGCCCGTTCGGAGACGGCGCGGGACGGGTGCCGGCAGAGAAGGCCTCAGACGACCGCGACAACCCGAGCGGCGCCGACCGAAGGGCCTGATTGTCACCGAGGATATGCAAAGATGTCTCTGATTCTCCATACGGTCGTCTGCAGCACGCGCCCGGGTCGGGTCGGCCTGCCCGTCGCACGATGGTTCGACGAAATCGCGAAGCAGAACGGCCAATTCGATGCCAGGCTCGTGGATCTGGCCGAGTTCAACCTGCCGATCTACGACGAACCGAAGCACCCCGTTCTTCAGCAGTACGAGCACGAGCATACGAGGCGCTGGAGCGCGAGCGTCAGTGCGGCGGACGCGTTCGTCCTTGTCATGCCGGAATACAATTTCGGCCCACCACCTGCGCTTCTGAATGCACTGAACTACGTTTACAAGGAGTGGAATTACAAGCCCGCCGCTTTCGTCAGCTATGGCGGGGTCTCGGGCGGATTGCGCGCGGTTCAGCTCGCCAAGCAAACTCTGACGACGCTCAAGATGGTGCCCATCGTCGAGGCGGTCACGATCCAGATGGTGGCCCAGCACGTGAAGGCCGAGCAGTTCTCGCCGTCCGAGATCCACCAGACCTCCGCGACGACCATGCTGAGCGAGCTTCACCGCTGGGCCCAAGCGCTCAAGCCGCTGCGCCAGCCGGCGGCTACGTCCTGACGCCGGCTGGAACGCATGCTCTCGAAGCGGCGAGCGATCCGGAGCAAGCGGCCCATATCCTCGGTCGCGCCATGATGGATGGAGCGCCGAGCGGCTTCGTCCGAATCAACGCGTCACCGGCGCTGTCGAGCGGCTTTCTCACCTTGCGTCTCGCGAAGTTGGCCTCGTGTCATCCGAAGCTCGATATCGAGTCGGCAGCCAACCACCGCTCGATCAGCTTGCAGCGGCATGAGGCGGATATCGCCATCCGCTTCGGGAAGCCTGAGAATGGCGATGTGCTCGCGCAACCGCTCGTGATCGTGGGGACGGATTCTATGGAACAGATGAGGCCTGTCGATTGGTGCAGGCGGAGCGGATCCGGTCTTCATCGGTTTTGACCAAGCAGATGCGCATCTGCCCGAAGCAACCTGGATGACGAGACGATTCGCGCGCGGGCGCTGGCCTGTCGGGTGGCTGACCAGTTCGCGCACTCAATTGCCGCGAGATAAGGCGCCGGACTTGCGCTTCTGCCACAGTTCATCGGCCGCAGCGACTCGCTCATGAAGATCAGTGATCTTAGATCGATACCCCCGAGCAAAGACATCTTTCTACTGACCCGCGGGCGAGACAGAAAGGATCGGTCGATCCGCGATGTCGCCGATGAGATCGTCAGAATGTTCGAGCAGGCGCGCAAGATTTTTGTGCGAATGACAACCGATGATTTGGATCGTTTCGGCACTGACAAATTAACGTGCGAGCAAATACTCCTGCGTGCAGATATCACAAAAAATCCTGACCGGAGGCCATGTCTCTAATCTATGATCGATTCCATCAAAAATCCGAAAAGATCTCCGAAGCATGGTGAGCCATGGCTTTGATGCAGTCGTGCCGACCCGGTTCGCAGGCTGCATGGCGGAGCCGCCGGGTCGGTCCATGCGACAGGCGCTGGCTTACACCAGATACCGGCACCTACATCCTGTCGTCCCTCATGGTTGAGCTGATCGTGCCTGCTCGTCAGCCGGCGGTTTCACGTCATAGGAGATGCGGCCGGCAGGCAGGAAGAACAGGGCGATGAGCGCGCCGCCCTTGACCTCCGGATAGTGGTGGCTGCCTGGGCCAGGTGCTGTCCAGCCCGCGTGGCACCAGCCGCTCGGTCCGGCAAGCACGGCCTTCTCATCGAGCGGCACGACCATGTTCAGCTCGCCGTAGGGGTGGCCGTGATAGTCGCCGCGAAAGCTCGCATCCGCGTCGCCCGGCCCGTCGTCGTGGTCGTCGATCACCATCCGGCCGTCCTGGCTGTCCATGTAGACGGCGGTGATGCTGAAGTTCAGCGTCCGCTCCGTTGGCTCGCACAACCGGCTGCGGCGGTAGCGCTGACCGCCCACCTCCACGTTGGCCGCCCAGCCCTCCTCGACACCCTGCTTGATGAGCCGCGACAGGTCTTCGTAGAGAGCGCTGCCCGGACCGTAGGTCTCGTTGAGCCAACGCTCGACCTCGGGCCCCGCGGTCATGTTCTTGACCTCGTCGAGGAAGGGGATGCTCCGCTCGATCAGCTGCTCGCGCCCGTCCATCTCACTCTCCTGTGTCACGCGCCGGTGGCGCCTCGAAACCGTGAAAGCTCGCGAACGCCTCGACCGGCGCGCGCTCCATGACGCCGCGCCTCGCCGCCAGGGCGGCATCGCGGACACCGAGGGCCATGCCGCACACGACGACATCCTCGGGTGCGATCGGGAGGTGGCGGCGCAGCACGCGGTGGTACTTCGCCAGCGTCTCCTGCGGGCAGGTGTCGAGGCCGCGCACCTTGGCCGCCAGCATCACGTTCTGCAGGAACATGCCGAGATCGAGCCAGCTGCCCTTCTCCAGGCGCCGGTCGATCGTTACGATCAGGCCGACCGGTGCGCCGAAGAATTGATAGTTCTTGGCGGTCTGCGCGGCCCGTCCAGCCGCGTCGTCCTGAGCGATGCCGAGCGCGCCGTAGAACACCCGGCCGAATTCCTGCTTGCGGCCCTGGTACAGGTCGGGAAGATCCGGCGCGTAGTAGGTGTACTCGGAGGCATGCTGCGCCGCCTCCCTGGCGTGCGTCGCGCTGATGTCGCGGCAGATGTCAGCCTTCGCCTGTCCAGCCAGCACGTGGATCTGCCACGGCTGGATGTTGGCGCCGCTCGGCGCATAGCTCGCAGCCTCAAGGATGTCGTGCACGGTGTCGTAGGGAACAGGCTGGTCGGTGAAGAAGCGGTTGGCGTAGCGTCCCTTCATCACGCTGTCGAACGCCTGGACGAGATCGGGAGGCGTCATGCTCACCCCCGCCTGACCAGCGGGCAGCTGCCGGCCGAGAGCGGCCGGAACGCTTCCTCGCCCGGGATCGTCTCCAGGAGCTTGTAGTAGTCGAAGCGTCCCTTGCTCTCGGACGGCGCCTTGACCTGCATCAGGTGGATGTCGCGCACCAAGCGCCCATCCTCGCGGATGCGGCCGTCGCGGGTCATGAAGTCGTTGACCGGAATCTTGCGCATCTGCGCTGCGACGGCGGGACCATCATCCGTGTTCGCGGCGGCCATCGCCTTGAGGTAGTGCGTGACCGCGCCGTAGGTGCCGGCATGGATCATGGTCGGCACCTTGTTGGTGCGGGCGACGAAGCGCTGCGACCAGGCCCGGGTCTCGTCGTTCAGGTCCCAGTAGAAGGCGGTGCTCAGGATCAGGCCCTGCGCCGCCGCCAGGCCGAGACCGTGGATGTCGGCGATGAAGACGAGCAGGCCCGTCAGGGTCTGGCCCGACTGCACGATCCCGAACTCGGCAGCCTGCTTCAGCGCGAGGATGAGGTCGCCGCCCGCATCCGCCAGCCCGACGACCTGCGCTCCCGAGCCCTGCGCCTGCAGGAGGTAGGAGGAGAAGTCCGAACTGCCGATGGGATGGCGCACCGAGCCGAGCACGCGACCACCCGACGCCTGGATCACGCGCCGGCCGTCCTCCTCGAGCTGCGTGCCGAGCGCGTAATCCGCCGTGACGAAGTACCAGGATTTGCCGCCGCGCCGGGTCACGGCGCGCGCCGTCCCTTGTGCGAGAGCGTAGGTGTCGTAGGTCCAGTGGATGCCGGTGGGCGAACAGGCGTCCCCGGTCAGCCGGGAGGTCGCCGCCCCCGAGGCAAGAAAGATCCGGCCGCGCTCGCGGGTGATGTCCTGCACCGCGAGCGCGATGGCGGAATTCGGGACGTCGACGATCACCTTGACGTCGTCCGCATCGAGCCACCGGCGCGCGAGCGCCGCGCCGACATCCGTCTTGTTCTGGTGATCGGCGGCGACCACCTCGATCGGGCGCCCGAGGACGCGGCCGCCGAAATCCTCGACCGCCATGCGCGCGGCGACGACCGAGCCGTTGCCGCCGTTATCCGCATAGAGAGAGGAGAGATCCGTGAGGACCCCGATCTTCACGGGTGGTCCGCCCTGCGCGGCGACCGGCGAGAGGGCGAGCCAGAGGCCCGTCAGTGCCAGGGATCCCCGCCTGAGGAGGCGTCGGGCGTGGACGGATGCAACCGGCATGGCGCGTTTCCTTCGAGGACGAGGAACGATGCCTGGCCGAAAGGCACTTGCGGAAGTGCAAGTTCGCCAATCTCATTATGACTGGCATTCATCGTGCGAGATGAAGGAGCGGTCATGACGAGGAATGTCGGGACGCGCGCGAGCATCCTGAACCGGCTCGACCTGAACCTGATCCGGCTCTTCGACGCGGTGATGCGCGAGCGTCACGTCGCGCGGGCCGGCCAGTCCCTCGGGCTCAGCCAGTCGGCGGTGAGCCACGGCCTGCGCCGCCTGCGCACGCTGATCGGGGACGACCTGTTCGTGCGGACGGTGCAGGGCATGGAGCCGACCCCGCGGGCGCTGGCCATCGCCGTGCAGGTGCGCGACGCGCTCACGGCGATCGAAGGGGCGATCGGGCCGCAATGCTTCGACCCGTCCAGCTCGACGCGGCAGTTCCGGCTCGCCGCGACGGACCACATCACGGCCGTCGTCGCCCCGGCCCTGGTGGGGATCGTCGAGAGTGAGGCGCCGCTGGCCTCTCTCCTGATCCGGCCCGCGACGCGGATCGACCTGACCATGCAGGTCGATCTCGGCCAGATCGACATCGCCGTCGGCCTCTTCTCTCAGATCCCGCACCGCCTGCACGCGCGAACCCTGTTCGAGGACCGCGACGTCCTCGTCACCGCGCCCGATCATCCGGAAGCGGGGAGCACGATCGACATTCGCACGCTGGCGCGCGACCCGCTGGTGGTGGTCACGGTCGGCGGGACCGAGGACGGCCTGCCGGACGGACGTCTCTCCGAGCGCGGCCTGACGCGGCAGACCGAGATGTTCGATCGCGACGCCCTCAACCAGGCCTTCAGGGCGGCGGGCCTGGTGCCTCGCCTCAGTGTCCTCCAGCCGCATTTCCTCGCGGTGCCGAGCCTGCTCGCGCACTCGCGCCGCGTGGCGATCGTTCCGGCGTCGCTGGCGCAAGGCTTCGAGGCGGCCGGCGTCGTACGGGTGTCCCCGCCGCCCTGGAACCCACGTCCGATGACCGTGCAGATGGTCTGGCACGAGCGATGGACGCAGGATCCGGCCCATACCTGGCTTCGAGAGGCACTGTTCCGTGCCAGTCGACGTGTTGCAGGGGTCGTCGGGCCTGGCCAACAGTCTTCGTCGAAGTCATCGTCTGTTCGGCGATGATACGAAGCCGAGGTCTCCGACGTTGGCCGGCCTTCACTTGCCTGCGCCGGGCCGTGCGCGGAGCGACAGATGCGGCTTCCGGATGCTATCGTCTGGCAAGCGTGTCAGTCGTGGTGCCCGCATCCGCAACCCGGCGCATGGGTGCCGTCGCGCCAGCGGGAGGCCCGGATCACGCCGCAGACGTTCCCCCTGCGGAAGCTCGGCTCCTTGTCGGCGGTCACGTCGGCCTTCACGTGGTCGAAGGCAGTGTCGGGCTTGTGCTTGATGCCGTCGTTAAAGATCTGGATGATCTTCTCCCTGAAGCCTGACGTGCGGGGATAAGCCGAGACGACCGTCTCGCGCTCGACGTCGGAATACTGGCGGGAGCTCGCGGTTTTTCGGCTGCCCGGGTGCTCTCGGGCCGCGAGCGCCACGCGTAGTCGCCGAATGGCGAGACCGGCCGCGCGCGGCAGAGCATGCGCACGGCCAGGTTCCCTGGTGGTCGTCGATGAAATGGAACGTCATCGCGGCGTCTCCGAGAAGATGCCGATGGCCTTTTTTAGAATGCCGCGCTCCGTGCGGGCCTGTTCCAACTCGCGACGCAGCCATGCGATCTCGGCGACCTGATCGGCAGGTGAGGCCACGGGTGAGGCGGGCGGTGCTGCCGGAGCGGCCGTCCGCAAGCGGAACGCCTCGCCTTGAGAACGGCGCGCCAGGTGCGCCGCATCGAGGGCTCGATGCCGAGTTCGGCCGCGATCTGCATCTGCGGGCGCCCGCTGCTCTCGAGGAAGGCAACGGCCTCACGCGTGAACTCGGGTCGCGTCTTTGTCGCCATTGAACGCCTTCCTCGCTCCCCAAGGAGGTGTGAGGTGTCCATCAACTCGAGGGAGGATCATCACAGAGATGACGCTCGTCCGCGGGCACGCCCCGGTGGCGGAACCGTTCCGGACCGACGGACCGGTGATGGCGCCGGACCGTCGCGGCGGCGCCCCTACTCGGTCTGAGCGGTCGCGAGATTGTAGGTCGTGGTCGCGGGGGAACCTTGCGTGCCGTCGTCCTTCTGATCGGTGTCCGTGATCGCGATCTTGGTGAAGTTCAGCGTGATGATTTCTTCCGGTCTGGCGGAACCCGCGGCCTCGTTGGCGAGGCCGCTGATGATCGCGTCCGTCAAGACGAGCTTGCGGTAGGTGGCCTCCTGCCCCTTATCGACACGTGTGAACTCGATGGTCGCGTCCTTGGCCGTGCCGACGAACGCCAGGCTCGCGATGCCCTTGCTCGCACTATCGACGTACTTCTTGACGGTCACTTCGCTGACGTAAGCCGACGTCGACTCGCGATTGGTTCCGACACCGACCGCGCTGCGGATCGTGCGCGACATATGCCAGCGCACGTCGAGCAACTCGACCCAGCTCTTGTGCCCAGACTCGGTGACATCACCTTCCGCACCCTCGATCTTCAAGTAGATGGCCATCGGCGACGTCCTTGGTCAGTACAGACGCGATACTGCGTCGAATTGTTAATGGCATCGCGATGTTCCACAATGATTGCACGTGACGTCTTTTGGATTACAAGTGCAATCGGCTCGTGGATCGTGCCACTGATGCTGATCAAAGCCGACGCCGTCCGGCGATGACGCCGCGCTGTGGCACGCCAGTTCCGGCGTGATCGAAATTTCGCCTGCGGATCCAGACAGCATGATCCGCCGGATCCTGACACTGAACCCATGTCATTGCGTTCTCGCCACTGAGCTGACACAACTAAATGATGCTCTTGTAAACTACGGCGTTGATTTGAATCCGATTCCTCGACCATCTATCGATATGATGGTGCTGCCCATCAAAGGAGAAAAGATACCGCGCTGCGCTCATGCGGGTTTGCTCATCCTCCGAAACCAGATCGACGATTTGCGACACGAAGACATTTTTGCTGCGCGACCCTTCCGTACTATTTTGATCGGCCTTAATCCAATCATGCAAGCTATACGCATCCTGAAACGCCTGATACAGGCAGACGTGATCATCATCGACAGGAATGACGATGAAGTGATGGTCCGGCAGCAACGAGATCGCGACCATCATACCTCTGCTCAGCAAATCGGAGATTTTCCCGGCGATCGCCTGGGGTGAAAGGCCTCGTATTTGGCACGGATTATTCTGCCCGTTGGCGATTACGTCTCCGAGAACAGAAGCAGTGGCGGCGCAGGACTGCAAGCTGCCGTCGAAGTCCTGGCTGCGGAGCGCCGTCCTCAGGGCGTCCTCATCGGGAAGTTTCGTGCGAATGTTCGATCTCGCCAGATTGCCTGCAGTCCGGATGTCGACGCTGCTCATACGATTGCTGGATCCCGAGAAGCAATCGGTGAAACAACTGGCGACGATGCTATAGAAATTCTCGCCTCGAAAAGATTTCATTCCTCACTCCTTGTCGACACTGAATGCCGGTGCCCTCGAAGAAGGCATGAAGACTTCGATGGCCTGTTGCGGCTTGGCCCGTCGCCGTCCGGCCTCTGTCGGGGCATGATGTCGTCCATTCGGTTCGGACGCCGCGCCCGGCGGTCGCCGCTCTGGCAGGCCAACGCTTCCTCTGCCGGGGCTCGTGGTGGGACGCAGGGCGTCGTCACAGAACTGGTCGCCACGTCCGCGAAGCTTGATCAGATCATCGTGCAGGTTAGTGTCCGGGACGGATTGTCGGCGCCGCTCCTGTCGATCCGCACCTCCGCGACGGCATCCCTCTCCGCCGACCGCGCGAGGAAGGCCGCCGCGAGGTCCGGCAGCACGCTCTGCGCGAGAAAGGTCTCGATGCTGCGCGCGCCCGCCCCTCCGAGATTGGCGCGGGCGCGGATCGCCGCGCGCGCCGCGTCGCTCACCGTCACGCGTGCGCCGTAGCGCTCAGCCACCCGCCCGGCGAGGCGGTCGATCTGGAGTCCGACGATCCGGTCGAGGGCATCCGGGCCGAGCGGCAGATAGGGCACGACGCTGACGCGCCCGAGGAAGGCAGGCTTGAAGTGCTTCGGCATCTCGCCCCGCAGCGCGTCGGCGAGGCCGTCCGGATCCGGCGCGGTCGACGGATCCGCGAACAGGCTGTCGATCAGCGCGGTGCCGGCGTTCGACGTCATGATGATGATCGTGTTGCGAAAATCGATGTCGCGGCCCTCGCCGTCCTTCATCGTTCCCTTGTCGAAGACCTGGAAGAACACGTCCTGCACGCCCGGATGCGCCTTCTCGATCTCGTCGAGGAGCAGCACCGAATGGGGACGCCGACGCACCGCCTCGCTCAAGACGCCGCCCTCGCCGTAGCCGACGTAGCCGGGTGGGCTGCCCGTCAGTAGCGACACTTTGTGCTCCTCCTTGAACTCGCTCATGTTGATCGTCGTCAGGGTCTGCTCGCCGCCGTAGAGGATGTCGGCCAGGGCAAGCGCCGTCTCGGTCTTGCCGACCCCGGACGTGCCGACCATCAGGAAAACCCCGACCGGCTTGCGCGGGTCGGTGAGGCCGGCCCGGGAGGTGCGGATCGCCTGCGACACCGCCTCGAGGGCATGATCCTGCCCGATCACCCGGCGGCCGAGCGCCTCGCGCAGCGAGAGCACCGTCGAGACTTCGTCGGTCCGCATCCGGCCTGCCGGAATGCCGGTCCAGTTCTCGACGACCTCGGCGACGGCCTGCGCATCGACCACCGGGTGGACCATCGGCCGTTCATCCTGGAACGCCCGGAGGGCCGCCGCCGCATCCGCGATGCGGCCGCGCACCTCCCTGGCGCCGGGCGTGCGTTCCGCCTCGTCCCGGAGTGCCGCGAGATCGTCGAACAGGCGCCGCTCCTCCCGGTGACGCTCCTCCAACCGGGCCAGTTCGCTCGCCAGCGCCTCCCGATCCCGCGCCAGTTCCGCGCGCAAAGCGGCGTGGTCGGCCCCCAGGACTTCCTCGCGCGCGAGGATGCGGGTCCGAGTGTCCAGCGCCGCCAAGCGGCGGCGGCGATCCTCGACCGCGGGCGGCGTCGCGGCCTGGCTCATCGCGACTCGGGTGCAGGCCGTGTCGATGAGGCTCACGGCCTTGTCGGGAAGCTGCCTTCCCTGGATGTAGCGGGCCGAGAGGCGGACCGCCGCCTGCGCCGCGTCGTCCAGGATGCGGACGCCGTGATGGGCTTCGAGCGCGCTCACGAGACCGCGCACCATGTCGATGGCGACCGGCTCGGCCGGCTCCTCGACCTTGACCGGCTGGAAGCGGCGGGTCAGGGCCGCGTCCTTCTCGAAGTAGCGCTTGTACTCGGCCCAGGTCGTCGCCGCGACCACCCGCAACTCGCCACGGGCGAGCGACGGCTTGAGCAGGTTGGCGGCATCTCCCTGCCCCGGAGCACCGCCGGCGCCGATCAGCATGTGCGCCTCGTCGATGAACAGGATCACCGGCGTCGGGGCCGCCTGTGCCTCGCTGATCACGCGGCGGAGGCGGTTCTCGAACTCGCCCTTGGCGCCCGCCCCCGCCTGCAGCAGCCCGAGATCGAGCGTCCGAAGGGACACGGCGGAGAGCGGCGGCGGCACGTCGCCGGCCGCGATCCGCAGCGCCAGCCCCTCGACCACGGCCGTCTTGCCGACGCCCGCCTCGCCCGTGAGGATCGGGTTGTTCTGGCGGCGGCGGGTGAGGATGTCGATCACCTGCCGGATCTCGGCGTCGCGGCCGAGGATCGGATCGATCGCGCCGGCGCGGGCCTGCGCGGTGAGGTCGGTGGTGAAGCGGTCGAGGGACAAGGCCTCGCTCCCGCGCGCCGGCGCTCCCTCGGCCACAGCGTTCGTGCCGGCCTCGGAGACTCTGCGGCCGAGGCCGCCCCCCTCGGTGCTGCGGGCGACCAGCGCCGCGAAATCCCGGCGCAGCGCGTCCGGCGCGACCCGGCGCAACTCGGGCGCGGCCTCGATCAGCCGCGTCGCGACGGTCTCGTCCGAGAGAAGCGCCCATAGAAGATGGCCCGACCGGATGGCGGGAGCGCCATGCTCGACGGAAGCGAACAGCCACGCGTCCTTCATGACGCGGACGATCTCCGGGGCGAGACTCGGCGTGCGACCGCTGCCGCTGGCGACGCGGTCAAGCGTGGCGGTCAGCCGGCCCATGACCCGGTCGGGATCGACCTGCGACGCGCGCAGGATCGCCACGACGTCGAGATCCGGCCGGTCGAGCAGCTGCACGAGCCAGTGTTCGACCTCGACGTCGTAATGCGTGCGCGACAGGGCGCTGCCGGCCGCCGCCTCCAGGGCGCGCCGGGCCGCCTCGCTCAGACGGCCGATGAGCCGCGTCAGATCGATGGTCGCCAAGGCTGCTCCTCTCCGCCACGACGGATCCGCATTGCGCAAGGCTAGAGAGCTGCATCAATTCATGTCTACATTCGTTTGGTTGCAGATGTAATGCTGAAGTTCCAGGCTGAAACATTCACGTAGTATTCCTCGGTCAGAACTTTCGATAGATCCGGAAGGACGCCTGCGATCGGAGCCGAACGTCAGCCGAATGAGTGAATTCGACGACAGCGAAGCGATCGGACCCCTCCTCTTGCCGTTTCCGGGCGAGAGTCCGGCCGGCGAGGACATCCGGCAGGATGCATCGGGTCAGTCGCTGTACTACCGGCTGCGCGACGCGCGGGCCGAGGCCCGGGCGGCGGAGCGGGCCGTCGACGACGACCCGACGCTCGGCGACGGTCCGCCGCCGCAATGGCGCGCGGTGGAGAGCCTGGCGACGGAGGCCCTGGCCGCGCGCGGCAAGGACATCGAGGTCGCCTGCTGGCTGACCGAGAGCCTGTGCCGCCGGCAAGGCCTCGCCGGCCTCGCCGCCGGTGCCGTGCTGCTGGCAGGATTGATCGAGGGCTTCTGGTCGCGCGGCCTGTTCCCGGCCGAGGAGGCGGACGATCCGGAGGCCCGGCTCGCCGCGATCACCGGGCTCAGCGGGCAGGATCGGGACGGAACTCTGCTTCAGCCCCTCAGAAAGACCGTGCTGTTCGAGCGCCCGGACGGCGCGGCGGTCACCTTCTGGGACTACGAGCGGTCGGCCGGCCTCGCCGTGTCGGGAGCCAAGCCGGGGTCGCGATCGACCGCCGGCATCATTCCCCTGGGCGAGCTCGAAGCGGCGGCCCGCGGCGGCCTCGACGCGCTCCGGGCGCTCGACCGGGACCTTGCCCGCGCCAGGACCTGCTGGACGCGGCTGGAGGAGGCGATCGCCCGGGAGATCCCCTCGCGGGCGCAGCCCTCGACCGGTCGCGTGCGCAGCGTCCTGGAGGCCCTGCACCAGACCACGGCCCGCTACCTGCCGCCCGAGGCGGCGCCGGCCTCCGGCGCGACGGGGACCGCCACCGCGACGGGGGCCGCCACCGCGACGGGGGCCGCCACCCCTGGGTCGGATGATGCGCCGGCCGGACACCCGCAGCCGTCGGCCCCGGGCGGCGAGCGGCTTCTGCCGCCCGGGCGGGAGGCGCTGCTCGACGAGATCCTGCGGATCGCAGCCGTGTTCCGGCTCGGAGAGCCGAACTCGCCGATCGGCTTCACGCTGGAGGAGGCCGTTCGCCGCGCGCGCCTGCCCTGGCCCGAGCTCCTGCGCGAGCTCGTGGCGGATCCGGCCGCCCGCACCGCCGCCATCACCTCGGTGGGCATGCGGTCGCCCGATCCGGCCGTCCCCGCCGCGCAGTCCTGACAGCCATCCTGAGAGGGAGACCGGAACAGCATGCCGAGCATTCACGAGAAGCTGGCGAGGGTGCGTCGCCCGCGCGTCCACATCACCTACGAGGTCGAGACCGAAGGGGCGGAGATCGTCCGCGAACTCCCGTTCGTCGTCGGCGTCATCGGCGATTTCTCGGGCGATCCGACCAAGCCGCTCCGGCCGTTCTCCGACCGCAAGTTCATCCAGATCGACAGGGACAACTTCGACGACGTGATGCGGAGGCTCTCGCCGGGGTTGAACATGAAGGTCGAGAACACGCTCGCCGGGGACGGCAGCACGATGGCGGTCGATCTCGCCTTCAACGGCATCGAGGATTTCGAGCCCGGCAGGGTGCTCGAGCAGGTGCCGGCCCTGCGAGCGCTGCTGGAGACCCGGGACCGCCTGCGCGACCTCATGAGCAAGGCCGACCGCTCCGAGAACCTCGAATTGCTGCTCGAGCAGATCCTGAGGAACAGGGCCGATTTCGAGACGATCTCGGGCGAACTCGGCATCGCCGCCGACAGCAAGGAGAACTGAGATGTCGGACGCGCAGCCGCTGAACGGCACGCACCCGCAGGACACAGAGCTCCCGATCGTGGAGGGCGCCGGCCTGCTCGACCGGGTGGTGTCGGCCACGAGGCAGACGGAGCCCGACCGGGCGGAGGCCCTGGTGCGGACGCTGATCGAGGAGGCCAGTCGCGGCACGGTCCGGTTCGACAGCAACCTCAGCCGCACCATCGAGGCCGCCATCACGCAGATCGACGCGGCGCTCTCCACTCAGCTCAACGCGATCCTGCACGACGAGCGCTTCACCAAGCTCGAAGGCAGCTGGCGCGGCCTGCACTACCTCGTCATGAACACCGAGACGAGCACGAACCTCAAGATCCGGATGGTCAACGCCTCGAAGCGCGAGCTGCACCGCGACCTGACCCGCTCGGTCGAGTTCGACCAGAGCCTTCTCTTCCGCAAGATCTACGAGAACGAGTTCGGCACCCCCGGTGGGGAGCCGTACGGGGCGCTGATCGGCGACTACGAGTGGACGAACCACCCCGAGGACATCGAGGCCTTGCGGCTGATCTCGAACGTGAGCGCCGCCGCCTTCGCGCCCTTCATCTCGGCGGCAGGCGCCTCGCTGATGGGTTTCGAGAGCTGGAACGAGCTGTCGCGCCCGCGCGACCTCGCCAAGATCTTCGACACGGTCGAGTACATCAAGTGGCGCGGCTTCCGCGACAGCGACGACAGCCGCTTCGTCTCGCTGGCGATGCCGCGCGTGCTCGCCCGCCTGCCCTACGGAGAGCGGACCCGGCCCATCGACGCCTTCGCGTACGAAGAGGCACCGTTCGACGCGGACGGGTCGCCGATGCAACTCGCGCACGACCATTACTGCTGGATGAACGCCGCCTACGTCCTCGGCACGCGGCTGACCGAGGCCTTCGCCAAATACGGCTTCTGCACCGCGATCCGCGGCGCGGAAGGCGGTGGCAAGGTGGAGGATCTGCCCACCCACATCTTCCGGTCCGATGACGGCGATCTCGACGCCAAGTGCCCAACCGAGATCGGGATCACCGATCGGCGCGAGTACGAGTTGTCGAATCTCGGCTTCCTGCCCCTGTGCCACTACAAGAACCAGGATCACGCCGTCTTCTTCGGCGCCCAGACAACGCAGAAGCCAAAGGAGTACGACCGGCCGGAGGCGACCGCCAACGCCCGGATCTCCGCGCGTCTGCCCTACATCCTCGCGACCAGCCGGTTCGCCCATTACCTCAAGGTGATGGCGCGCGACAAGATCGGCTCCTTCATGGAAGTCGACGATTGCGAGCGCTGGCTCAACCGCTGGATCCAGAACTACGTCAACACCAACGAGAACGCGGGGCCCGAGAGCAAGTCCCGCTTCCCGCTGCGCGAGGCGCGGATCGAGGTTCGCGAGATCCCCGGCCGGCCCGGCGCCTACAACGCTGTGGCTTACATGCGCCCCTGGCTGCAGCTGGAGGAGCTGACGACCAGCATGCGCATGGTCGCGCGCATCCCGGAGCGGGTGTGAGCGGAGCCGGCGCCCCGTCCGGCCCGGCCGCCGATGAGCCGGCAGCACCCGGCTTGCGCGTGGCGATGCTGGCCGGACGCCACAGCCGACCCGGCGGCGAGCCGGCGGGTCACGCGCTCGCGCGCTTCCTCGATACCGACGCGGGCGCCCTTGCCCGCTGGTTCGGCCCCGAGGCGGCCGCGATGCTGCGCCGCCATCCGGAGAGGCTGCGCGGCTGGCTCGACCGCGACATCGCGGCAATCGACCGGCTGCTTTCCGCGCAGCTCGACGCGGTGCTCCACCATCCGCGGCTCCAGCGCCTCGAGGGCTCGTGGCGAGGGCTCGCCTGGCTCCTCGGCCGCTTCGAACCCGACCGGCGGCTGAAGGTGACGCTGCTGTCGGCGACCTGGCGCGAGCTGGAGCGCGACCTCACCCGAACCATCGAGTTCGACCAGTCGCAGCTGTTCCGCAAGATCTACGAGAACGAGTTCGGCCAAGCCGGTGGCGAGCCGTTCGGCCTGCTCGTGGTCGATCACGAGGTCCGCCACCGGCCCGAACGGCGGGAGCCGGGCGCCCCTGCCCCGGTCGACGACGTGACCGTGGCGGGCGGGCTCGCGGACATCGCCGCCGCGGCGTTCGTGCCGACGGTGCTGGCGGCCTCGCCCGCCCTTCTCGGGGTGGATCGGTTCGCGGATCTCGCGCTCTCGCACGACGTGACGGCGCTCCTGAACGGCCAGGACCACCGGCGCTGGCGGGTCCTCGCAAGCCGCGAGGAGGCCCGCTTCCTGTGCGCGACGATGCCCCGGATCCTGGCCCGTGCGCCCTGGTCGCGCGCGATCGCCAGCCGCTGGTACGTCGAGGATGCGCCAGGTCCGGCCGAGCGGACGTGGTTCGTCGCGGGCTACGCCTTCGCGGCGGTCGTGGGACGCGCTGTCCTGACCTATGGGTGGCCGGCCGACGTGCGCGGCGTGGACACCGACCGGGTCGGCGGCGGCCTCGTGCTCGACCTGCCCCACGAGGATTTCGTGTTCGGCGCGGAGACCCGCTGGGCGCGGGCGCCGGTCGATCTCGCCCTGACCGACCGGCAGGAGCGCGACCTTGTGGATGCGGGCTTCATGCCCCTGAACACCCTGCCCCACGGCGGCGCGGCCTTCGCCTCCGTCCGCAGCCTGCAGGCGAACCCGCCCGATGCACCGGACCGTGAACCGACCTCGGCCCAGGCGAACCGGCGCGTCTCGGCGCAGATCAGCGCCATGCTGTGCGTCTCGCGCTTCGCCCATTACGTGAAGGTGCTCGGCCGCGAACTGACCGGGTCCCTCGTCGATGCGGAGGCGATCGAGCGGCGTCTCGGGCGGTGGCTCGCCGGCTACACCAACCTGAGTGCCGGCGCCTCCGCCGAGAGCCGGGCGCGCTACCCCCTCCTCTCGAGCGCCGTGCAGGTTCGGGAGATGCCGGGCCGTCCCGGCTCCTACGGCTGCGTCGTCCACCTGCAGCCCTCGTACCAGCTCGACGACGTCTCGACAACGTTCCGGCTCGTGACCGGCTTCGCCGCCGCCGGGGCCGCTCGATAAGACACCGCGGGATTCTGTTCACAAAGGAGATCGGCCGATGAGTGGAACGGAGGCCGGCCATCATTTCCGGCAAGGGCGCCTCGCGGATGCCGTCGCGGCGGCCGGACGAGCCGTGCAGCAGGCGCCGACCGATGTCGCCGCGCGCCTGCTCCTGGCGGAATTCCTGCTGTTTGCGGCGGAGTTCGAGCGGGCCGATGCCCTGGTCGCCGCCGTCGAGGCGCTGGACCCGGACAGCGCGCTCGCGGTCGCCGAGTTCCGGCAGTTGCTCCGGGCCGAAACCGCGCGGCGCCAGCTCGGAACCGAGGGCCGTCTGCCGGATTTCGTGGACGGCCCGACGCCGGACCAGGAGGCCGCGCTGGCGATGGTCGTCGCGTTGCGGGCGGGCGACCAAGCCGCGGCCGCGGCCGCGGCGGTGGCGGCGGAAGCGGCCCGGACGGCGACGCGCTGCGTCGCGAACGACCGGGAGGTCGAGGATTTCCGCGATGCCGACGATCTCGCCGGCGGCAGCCTGGAAGTCCTGACGACCACCGGCCGGTATTACTGGATCCCGGCGGCGCGGCTCGTCAGCATGGAGTTTCACCCGCCCCGGCGTCCCCGGGACCTGTTCTGGCGGCGCTGCACGATGATCGTGCGGGACGGCCTCCAGGGAGACGTCTACCTGCCCGCCCTCTACGACACGCCTGCGGCGGAGGACGAGCTGCGGATGGGCCGCCGGACCGAATGGAGCTCGCAGGCCCCGGTGCGGGGCTGCGGGCAACGGATCTTCCTCGTCGGCGACGAGGGCTTGGCGATCACCGACCTGCGAACGGTCGAGTTCGCATGAGCCTCCCGCCCCGAGGCGGCCTCCAGCCGCGCCTCTCCGTGCTCGACCGGCTCCTCGACGCGCATCCCGACCGCCTGCAGGACGCCCCGCACGGCGTGTCCGAGGCGATCTCCATCGTCCGCGCCGCGGTCCATCGCGACATCGAGCACCTGCTCAATGCGCGGCGTCCGTGGCGGACGCCGTCCTGGCCGGCGCTGGAGCGCTCGCCGCTCGGTTACGGCGTCGCGGATCTCACCGCCGGCGCCTCCAACGATCCGGCCGGGCAGGAGCGGCTGCGCCGCGAGATCGAGGACGCGATCCGCCGTTTCGAACCGCGGCTCGCCCAGGTGCAGGTGCGCATCGCCGACGCGCCGACGCCCCTGCGCGCGGTGCTGCGGCTGCACATCGACGCCCTGCTGCTGATCGACCCGCTGCCCGAGGCGATCGCTTTCGACACCCTGGTCGACACCACGACGGCGGACATCGTGGTGCGCCCGACCCGCGAGGATTGACGCGGTCGGACCGCGAGGACGGAGCATGGACGAGGAATTTCTCGCTGCCTACAACCGCGAGCTCGACGCGCTGCGGAACCTGTCGCAGGGTTTCGCGGACGCCCACCCGAAGGTTGCCGGCCGGCTGCGGCTGAACGGCGACATCATCGATGATCCGCATGTCGAACGCCTCCTCGAGGGGGTGGCGTTCCTCTCGGCCCGGGTCCAGCAGCGGCTCGATGACGAATTGCCGGAGATCACCGACGCGCTGCTCGGCGTCCTCTCCCCGCACGCCCTCGCGCCGGTGCCCTCCGCGGCCATCGTCCAGCTCGCCTGCAAGCCGGAGCTGCGGGTTCCGGTGACCATCCCGGCCGGCACGATGCTGGAGAGCGAGCCCGTCGCCGGCGATCCCGTCCGTTTCCGGACCGCCTACGCGACGACGCTCTGGCCGATCGAGATCGAGGCCGTTCGCCTCTCCGGCCTGCCGCTGGCCGCTCCGGTCAACCCCCGGGCGCAGGGGGCACGCGCCAGCCTGAGGGTGAGCCTGCGGCTGACCGATCCCGAGGCGACCTTCGCCGAACTGGAGCCGCGGGCCCTGCGGGTGTTCCTGCGCGGGCCGATCGAGCAGGCGCTGGCGCTCTACGAACTCCTGGGCGGGCACGTCGCGGGCGTCGCGCTCGCCGACGGCCCCAACGACGACCGCCCGACGCTGCTGCCGCCCGACAGCATCCGACCGGCCGGCTTCGCTCCCGAGGAGGCGCTCTATCCGTGGACGGCGCGTTCCTTCGAGGGCTTCCGTCTTCTGACCGAGTACTTCGCGCTCCCCGAGAAGTTTCTGTTCGTCGATCTCGTCGGCCTCGACGCCCGCACGCTGATCCAGGATTCGGACCGGCTCGACCTGTTCGTGTACTTCGACCAGGCCGCGCCGGAGCTGGAGCGCCGGCTGCGGCCGGACTGCCTCGCGCTCGGGTGCACGCCGATCGTGAACCTGTTCACCCGGCATTGCGAGCCGATCACCCTCGACGGCACCCGCACCGAGTACCCGATCCTGCCCGATTATCGGCGTCCGAAGGCCTACGAGGTGTGGAGCGTCGAGGCGGTGCACGAGGTTGCCGACGACGGCGCGGGCCGGCCCTGGCGCCCGTTCTACCGCCGGCCCGCCGCGCTCGGCGGCGAGGAGCCGACCGCCGGCTATTACGCGATCGTGCGGCGGGACGCCACCGACGGGCTCGGAGGCAGCGACGTCCTGCTCGCGCCCTTCGATCCCGACCTGCAGGTCAACCGCCCGGCCGACCGGGTCCTGTCGGTCGACGCGACCTGCACCAGCCGCGACCTGCCGGCGCAATTGCCGTTCGGCGTCGGGCAGCCGCGCCTGTTTCCGGCGGAGGGCCTCAGCTCGATCGCCCGGATCACCTGCCTGACCGCGCCGACGGCGAGCTGGCGTCCGCGGTTGCGCCGGAAGCGCAACTGGAGGCTGATCTCGCATCTCTCGCTCGGCCACCTGTCGATCGTCGGCGGAGCGGATGCGGCCGCGGCGATGCGCGACATGCTGCAACTCTACGACGTTCGCGATACGCCGCACACCCGGGCGGCGATAGCGGCCCTGCTCGAGGTGAGCGCGAGCGAGGCGACCGCCCGGGTGCCGGGCGCGCGGCTCGGGAGCTTCTGCCGAGGGCTCGACGTCACGCTCACCTTCGATCGCGGGCTGTGGGCCAGCGGCGGCCTCTACCTGCTCGCGGCGGTGCTTGAACGGTTCCTCGCCCTGCATGCGACCGTCAACTCCTTCACGCGCACGCAGGCGGTGCTGCAGGGGCGGTCCGGCACGGTGGCGCGGTTCGCGCCGCGCGCGGGAGCGCAGGTGCTGCTGTGAGCCGTCCGGCTCCCGAC
>NZ_LABY01000015.1 GCF_001043975.1 Methylobacterium variabile | reverse complement strand
ACCGCCGCGCCTTCGAACGGACCCGTTCGGAGGCGCAAGGCAAGCCCGAACGGGCGCCGGCGCTGATGCGCCGGACGCCTTCGCATCGACGTGTCGATGCCAAGGCGCGAGGGTATAAGACGGGGCGGGCTAATGCCCGCCTCACGCCTCGTTCACGCCGCCATCGCGTAGTCGGGCTCCGGCTCGGCCGCCATGAACTGGGCCCGGGCGAGCTCGGCGAAGCGGCCGCCCTCGGCCACCAGCTCCTCGAAGGTGCCGCTCTCGACGATCCGGCCCTCATGGAAGACCAGGATGCGGTCGGCGTCGCGGATGGTCGACAGGCGGTGGGCGATCACGAAGGTGGTGCGCCCCTCCATCACCGCCTCCAGCGCGCCCTGGAGCTTGCGCTCGGTGGCGGCGTCCAGCGCGCTCGTCGCCTCGTCGAGGATCAGGACCGGCGGGTTCTTCAAGAGCGCCCGGGCGATCGAGAGCCGCTGGCGCTCGCCGCCGGAGAGCGAGCGGCCGCGCTCGCCGATGACCGTGTCGAGCCCGTCGGGCTGGCGCGCCATGAACTCCGAGGCCTGGGCCCGCTCAAGGGCGTCGAGCATCTCGGCGTCGGTGGCGTCGGGCCGGCCGACCTGGAGGTTCTCGCGGATCGAGCGGGCGAACAGCATCGGCTCCTGGAACACCACGCCGATGTTGTGGCGCAAGGACGAGAGGCCGATGTCGCGAAGGTCCTCGCCGTCGATGCGGATCGTGCCGGCATCGGGGTCGAAGGCGCGGTGCAGGAGGCCGAGCGTCGTCGACTTGCCCGAGCCGGTGGTGCCGACGAGCGCCACGGTCTCGCCGGCCCGCGCGGTGAACGACACCCCGTCGAGGGCCGGGCGGCGGCCGTCGTAGGAGAAGCGCACGTCCTCGAACGTCACGTCGCCGTCGAGCCGCGCCACCGCCTTGGCGCCGGGCCGGTCGTGCACGGCCGGGACGGTGTCGAGGATCTCGAAGAACTCCTGCATCTTGGGCGCCTGCAGGAAGACGCCGTTGACGAAGGCGACGACCTGGTCGAGGCGGGCGACCAGCATGGTGGCGAGGCTCATGAACGAGACCACGTCGCCGACGGTGGCCATGCCGTGGCCGTGCAGCACGATGCCAGTGACGAAGATCGCCGTCATGGTGAGCGTCGCCGAGGCGCGGGTGGCGACGGAGGCGAGCGCCCACCACGATAGGACCGGGATCTGGGCGGCGAGCAGGTCGCGGATGATGCAGTGCATCGCTTCCTTCTCGGCCTTGGCGCGGGTGAAGGACTGGATCACCGCGACGTTGCCGAGCGCGTCGGAGGCGTGGGCGGCCAGCCCCGAATGGTACTCCTCGACCTTCCCCTGCAGCGTCTCGGTGCGGCGCAGCACGAAGGTGGTGAGGCCGGTGAACACCAGCATCAGGGCGACCAGGATCGAGCCGAGCTGCCAGTTGAGAAAGAGCGTCATCGGCAGCAGCACGACGAGGGAGACGAGCGCCGCGCAATGGTCGCGGAAGAAGCCGAGCCAGGTCGCCGCCATGCCGCTCGTGCCCTCCAGCATCGCCTTCAGCACCCGGCCGGAATGGTTGGCGGAGTGGAAGGCGAGCGGCAGGTCGAGGACGTGCTCAAAGTAGTTCGCCATGGCCGAGAGCCGGCTGCGATGGGCGAGCCGGTCGGCGTGGAGGGCGATCAGCACCCCGGCGCCGATCGAGAACAGCCCGAACCCGACCCAGGCCCCGACGAGGAGGAGCAGGCCCGAGGTGCCGGCGCCGCCGGCCGGCAGGTGGGTGAGGCGGTCGATGATGCGGCCGAACAGCACCGGCTCGGCGAAGGCCGCCACCGCCAGGGCGACGTTGGCGGCAGCCAGGAGCGCCCCGAGGCGCAGATCGGGCCCGAGCTGGCCCATGACCCGGACATAGAGCCTGATCAGCCGCATGGACGGTGAACTCCGAGAGATGACCCTGTCTGCGGCCCGGGCCCTCGCCCGCCGCCTGCCCCGCGCGCGGCCTTGTTCCGGCGGCCGTTCGATCGCATGGCCATCCCTATGCCCGATTCTCGCTGAACGGCGCATGACGGCGCCGTGGCCGGGGAGCGGCATTTTTACCGTTCGTTGAGCCTGTTCGCCGTAACCTCCGGCGCAGGAAGCACGCGACGTCCGGCCCGAGCCCCGCGACCGGGGACGCACGACGGCGCACGAAGGGGCCGAGCTCAGATGGATATCGCAACCGGCGCCGGCCTCGTCGGCGGCATCGCGGTCGTGGTCGTGCTCATCATGATCGACGGCGGCAACTTCGCCGCCTACTTCGACAAGCACGCGGTGATCGTGATCTTCGGCGGCGCCACCGCCGCCACCATGCTGCGCTTCCCGTTCTCGGTCATCCTCCACGGCGTGCCGATGGGCCTGCGCTTCGCCTTCAACATGCGGGCGATCCGGCCGCGCGAGCTGATCGACGAGATCACCAAGATCGCCGACGTGGTGAAGAAGCAGGGCCCGATGGCGATCGAGAACCTCGAGATCTCGGACCCGTTCCTGGCGCAGGGCGTGCGCTACATCGCCGACGGCTACGACCGCGAGTTCATCCGCGACACGATGGAGCGCGACCGCGACAACTTCCTGATGCACCTCGACGAGGGCTCGAAGGTGTACCGTGCCTTCGGCGACTGCGCGCCGGCCTGGGGCATGATCGGCACGATTCTCGGCATGGTGACGATGTTCGCCAACATGTCGGACCCCTCGAAGCTCGGGCCGGCGATGGCGACCGCGCTGCTCGCCACCCTCTACGGGGCGCTGATCGCCAACATGGTCGCCCTGCCGATCGCCGACAAGCTGCACGTCAAGCTCGAGGAGGAGGACGTCTCCCGCTCGCTCATCATCGACGGGGTGCTGCTGATCCGCGACGCCAAGAGCGCCTCGCTCGTGCGCGAGATGCTGATCGCCTACCTGCCGCACAGCCACCGGGAAGACATGGCCGCCGAGGCGGCCTGACGCATCGGGAAGACATGGCCCCGAGGCGGCCCGGGGCCTTCGGGATAGGCGTCCGTCGAGGAGATCTGAGCGGTGGCCAAGAAGAAGCGCGGCGGGGCCCATGGCGGCCACGGCTGGTTCGTGACCTTCGCGGACCTGATGGCGCTGTTGATGAGCTTCTTCGTGATGATCGCCGCCTACTCGACCCAGGACCAGAAGAAGCTCCAGGCGGTGGCGGGC
Organism: Methylobacterium variabile; assembly: GCF_001043975.1. Classification (GTDB taxonomy): domain Bacteria; phylum Pseudomonadota; class Alphaproteobacteria; order Rhizobiales; family Beijerinckiaceae; genus Methylobacterium; species Methylobacterium variabile. The sequence goes on along the minus strand of NZ_LABY01000015.1, from coordinate 3,780 downwards.
TCGATGCGCGACGCCTTCGGCACCAACCGGGAGTCGCGGTTCAACGGCATCATCGAGAAGAACGGCCTGCCCTCCGCCACCAAGCTGCGCGACACCCGCGACATCCCGCCGGAGAAGGCCTCCGATCGGGCCGAGCCGCCCAACCCCGAGGAAGTGCTGGCGGACGGCATCCAGCACAACGCCTACAAGGAGGGGTTCGGCCTCGCCATGGCGTCCCTGCGCCAGGCGCTGCAGGACCTGCCGGAGATCGCCGAATTGTCGAAGAGCATCGTCATCGACGTGACGGCGCGGGGTCTCGACATCTCCCTCGTCGATCAGGACAACCGCTCGATGTTCCCGGAGGGCTCGACCCGGCCGAACGACCGCACCCGGCAGGTGCTGGAGCGGATCGTGCCGACCCTGCGGCGGATGCCGAACCGCATCGCCGTCACCGGCTACACCGCCGCCGACCGCCCCGGCCGCCGCCCCGCGGCCCCGCCCTGGGAGCTCTCCGCCGGCCGGGCGATCAGCGTGCGCGAGATCCTGGCCGGCAGCGGCCTGCCCGCCGACCGCTTCGCCGCCGTCTCCGGCAAGGCCGACACCGAGCCGCTGTTTCCCGACAACCCCTACCTGCCGGCCAACCGCCGGGTCACCGTGACCCTCCTCAACGAGGCGCCGCCGACGCCGCGGGGCTCGGGCTTTCCGTAAGGACGGCCCCGACCGCTAGCGGCGGTCCCCTGCCGCTGCCCGCAGGGACGCGGCCTGCGGGGCGGGCCGGGCACCCTGCGCGTCGATACGGTCCCAGAGGTCGTCGGCCGCAGGGTTGCGGCATTCGGGGGAGCGAAACAGCCTGATCTCGATGGGGACGTCGAACCGCTCGGGGCCGGCGCGCACGAGCCGTCCGCAGGCCAGATCCTCCGCCGCCATGGTCTGCGGCAGCCAGGCGACGCCGTGCCCCTCCCGCGCCATCGTCGTCAGGGTCGCGGCGAGGTGCGAGGTGAACCCCGTGACGGTGTGGGCCGGCTGCCCCTGGCAGACCGCGAGGATACGGCCGAGCCCCGAGGCGTGGCTGTAGGCGAGGGTGGGGACCGGCGCGTCCGGCGATCCCGGCAGCCGCCAGGTCGGCCGGTCGTCCCCATCAGGGGCGCAGACCGGGACGAGCACGTCGTCGCCCACGCGCAGGCTCTGGAACCGGTCGGCCTCCAGGCGCGTCGGCGCCTCCGGGTGGACGTGGCAGAGCAGGAAGTGCGCTTCGCCGGCGAGCATAATCTGCTCGCAGGCCTCCATGCTCTCGGACACGAGGTTGAGGGTTCCCGGGGGCCGTGAGCGCATCTGCCGGCGGATCCAGACCGGGAAGAACGTGAACGACAGGGCGTGGGTCGCCGCGATCGACAGCGTCGCCGTATCCCGCTCCCCGATCGCCTGCGTGTCGCGCCGGGCCCGGTCCAGCCCACGCACCAGCTCGTGGGCGACGGGCTGGAAGTGGGCGCCGGCCGGGGTCAGGGTGGCGCCCTGCGCCCCGCGCACGAACAGGGGCGTGCCGATCCAATCCTTGAGGGCGCGGATGCGGCGGCTGAAGGCGGGCTGCGTCACGTTGCGGGCGTCGGCCGCCCGCGAGAACGTCCGCTGCTCCGCGAGCGCCAGGAAGTCCTTCAGCCAGTCCAGGTCCATGCCGATGCCGTTGGCGCATAGGGCGGACCGAAGATGGCATTGGCCGGGCGCCCCTGTCCAGGCGTAGCCAGGGCCGGAGGACGCCAAGCCCCGCCCTGCGGCCGCGGCCCGTCGGGGCCTCCGGCCCAGTCCCCTGCCCCGCTCGAACCGCGAAGGAGAGCACCCGTGCGCATCGTCGACGTCCGCGAGGTCACCAAGCCGATCTCCTCGCCCATCCGCAACGCCTATATCGACTTCTCGAAGATGACCGCGAGCCTCGTGGCCGTGGTCACCGACGTCGAGCGCGACGGCCGCCGCGTGGTCGGCTACGGCTTCAACTCGAACGGCCGCTACGGCCAGGGCGGCCTGATCCGCGAGCGCTTCAGGAACCGCATCCTGGAGGCCGATCCGAGGAGCGTCCTCGACGCGTCCGGCGACAACCTCGACCCGCACAAGCTGTGGGACGTGATGATGACCAACGAGAAGCCCGGCGGCCACGGCGAGCGCTCGGTGGCGGTCGGCACCCTCGACATGGCGATCTGGGACGCCGCCGCGAAGATCGCCGGCAAGCCGCTGTTCCGGATGCTCGCCGAGCGGAAGGGCGTCGAGGCGAACCCGCGGGTCTTCGTCTACGCCGCCGGCGGCTACTATTATCCGGGCAAGGACGACACCCAGCTGCGCGCCGAGATGCGCGGCTACCTCGACCGCGGCTACACCGTCGTGAAGATGAAGATCGGCGGCGCGCCGATCGCGGAGGATCAGCGCCGCATCGAGGCGGTGCTGACGGAGATCGGCGCGCAGGCGCAGCTCGCCGTGGACGCGAACGGCCGCTTCGACCTCGAGCAGGGCATCGCCTACGCCAAGATGCTGCGGCAGTACCCGCTGTTCTGGTACGAGGAGGCGGGCGACCCGCTCGACTACGCGCTGCAGGCGGCCCTGTCGGAGTTCTATCCCGGCCCGATGGCCACCGGCGAGAACCTGTTCTCGCACCAGGACGCACGCAACCTGCTGCGCTACGGCGGCCTGCGCCCGGACCGAGACTGGCTCCAGTTCGACTGCGCCCTGTCCTACGGCCTGGTCGAGTACCTGCGCACCCTCGACGTGCTGCGCCAGTTCGGCTGGTCGCCGGCGCGCTGCATCCCGCATGGCGGTCACCAGATGTCGCTCAACATCGCGGCCGGCCTCGGGCTCGGCGGCAACGAGAGCTACCCGGACCTGTTCCAGCCCTATGGCGGCTTCCCGGACGGGGTGAGGGTCGAGGCCGGCCACATCGTCATGCCGGAGCGGCCGGGCATCGGCTTCGAGGGCAAGTCGGACCTGATCAAGGTCATGCGCGAACTCGCCGAGTAGGGTCCCCAACGGCGGCCGGTCGGCGTTCGAGCGGCCGGCCGGATCCCCTACTTCGCCACCAGCAGCGCCCAGTACACCTTGTACTTCGAGCCCGGCGCGTAGGCGGTGGCGATGCCCATCCGCGTCGCCGCCGGATCGAGCATCACCGCGTTGTGGGACGGGCTGTCGCGCCAGCCGGAGAACGCCTCCGCCAGGGTGTGATAGCCGGCCGAGAGGTTGGCGCCCGGCTCCGGGAAGCCCATCCGGGCCGCCACCGTCTTGACGATGTCGGCTTGGCTCGGCCGGCCGGCCGCCGCCATGGCGGCGGTCTCGGTCTCGGCGAGGCGCTGCAGGCCGGGATCGAGGGCCAGCGGCGGCAGCCCCTTGTTGCGGCGGTAGGCGGCGATCATGTCGCGGGCCGCGCCCGCGTCGATCTGAGCGCCCGACGCCGCCATCGGCCAGTACAGGCTCGGTCCCGCCGCGCTGAGACATCTCGCCTGTCTGGCCCTGGCGCTCGCCCTCGGCGCCCGCCCGGCGACCGACGCCACGTGGGGGGTGAACGGCGGCCCGGGCCCGGGCCTGGACTGGCCAGCGGGCGCGGCGGCGGGCCCGGGCACCCCCCGCGAGCCCGGGCGGGCCCCCCCCCCGCGAACGCCCGGGCGGGCACGCCGCACGGCTACCACGTGCTCAGCATCGCCGGCGGGCGCCGCTACACCACCCGCTACGTCCCGGCGAGCGACGATGCCGGCCGCCAGATGCGGATCGTGCTCGAGAGCCAGTTCCACGGCGACGACCTCGCCCGGTTGCCGGACACCCGGCTCT
>NZ_LABY01000149.1 GCF_001043975.1 Methylobacterium variabile | reverse complement strand
AGACCTGCCAAGCACGTTACAGTCCCTCTCACGATCTCAGGTCACGCCTCTGGCGCGGGGTGGAGCAGCCCGGTAGCTCGTCAGGCTCATAACCTGAAGGTCACAGGTTCAAATCCTGTCCCCGCAACCACGATACGAAAAGCCCCGTCGGGATATCCCGGCGGGGTTTTTGCGTTCACGCCTCGGGTGGCCGCCCAGCCGACAGGCATCGTGCGGAAGATGCTCGCCTCGGTGATGGACGCAATGCCGGCGAGCGGGTCGGCGATGGTTATGGGGTGTTCCCTACGGGCATGGGAGAGCCTTCGCCCGGGGCGCGAGCGTGACAGAGTATTCGTCTCAGGGGTCGAGGCGCGGAGCCGCCTTCCGGCGGGCGGCTCTCCGCTCCAGTGTCAGGCCGCCTTGAGCGGCGGGGCCGGGTGCAGGTCCTGCGGCCGGCCGGCCTTGGCGACCTGGCCCGGCACGTCGTGGCCGACGAGGCGAGGCAGGTCGCGGGACAGGGTCAGCAGCGCGTCGAGGTCGAGACCGGTCGACAGGCCCATCTCGTGGGCCATGCTCACCAGGTCCTCGGTGCAGATATTGCCGGTGGCGCCGGGCGCGAACGGGCAGCCGCCAAGCCCGCCGAGCGCCGCGTCGAACCGGCGCGCACCGGCGTCGTAGGCGGCCAGCACGTTCGCGAGGCCACAGCCGCGGGTATTATGGAAGTGCAGCGTCAGACGCTCGGGGCCCACCAGCGGCAGCACCCGGGCGACGAGGCGAGCGACCTGGCGTGGATTCGCCATGCCCGTCGTGTCGGCAAGGGTCACGCCGTCGACGCCCAGGCGCAGGTATCGCTCGACCTGTGCCAGCACCTTGTCCTCGGGCTCGACGCCCTCGAACGGGCAGCCGAAGGCGGTCGCCGCGGTGGCGTTGACGCTCACCTGTCCCCGCACCGTCTCCACGATCGCGGAGAAGCCCTGGATCGAGGCCTCCGGCGTCATGCCCATATTGGCGCGGTTGTGGGTCTCGCTCACCGAGGCGACGAGGTTGATCTCGTCGACCCGTGCCGCGAGCGCCCGCTCGGCGCCCTTCGGGTTCGGCACCAGCGCGACGTAGACCGTGCCGGGCCGGCGGGCGATGCCGGAGAAGACCTCTGCCGCGTCGGCGAGCGTCGGAACCGCCTTCGGCGAGACGAAGGACGAGACCTCGATGCGGGAAAAGCCTGCGGCCGCGAGCGCGTCGATCAGCCGGATCTTCTCCGCGGTGGGCACGAAGACCGGCTCGATCTGGAAGCCGTCGCGGGTCGCGACCTCCTGGACGATGATCTCGCTCACGCGACAGCTCCCTTCTGGCGCAGGGCGGCGATCGCGGCCTCGTCGAAGCCGAGATCGGCCAGGACCGAATCGGTGTGGGCGCCGAGCGCCGGGCCCTGCCAGCGCACGGCTCCGGGGGTCTCGGAGAGCTTCGGCACGATGCCGGGCATCTTGACCGTCGTATCGCCGGGCAGCTGCGCCTCGAGGAGCATGCCGCGGGCGGCGTAGTGCGGGTCGGCCACGATGTCGGCGACGGAGTAGATCCGCCCGGCCGGCACCTCGGCGGCATCGAGGATCTCGAGGGCTTCCGTGACGGTGCGGCCCCTGGTCCAGTCGGCGATGGTCGCGTCGAGCATCGCGGCCTGCTTCGAGCGGCCGTCGTTGTTGCGCAGAGCCGGGTCTTCGGCGAGATCGGGCCGGCCGATTGCCGTCATCAGGCGGCGAAAGATCGGATCGCTGTTGCCGGCGATGACGACGAAGCCGCCGTCCTGGCTCGGGTAGGTGTTCGACGGCGTGATGCCGGGCAGCGCCCCGCCGGTGCGGGTGCGGACCTCGCCGAGGAGGTCGTATTCCGGCACCAGGCTCTCCATGACGTTGAACACGCTCTCGACGAGCGAGACGTCGATCACCTGGCCCGCCCCCTGCCCGGTCTTGACCCGCAGGAGCGCCATCAGGGCGCCGATGACGCCATGCAGCGAGGCCAGCGTGTCGCCGATGCTGACGCCGACGCGGGCGGGCGGAGTGCCCGGGTCGCCGGTGGTGAAACGGATGCCGCCCATCGACTCGCCGATCGCCCCGAAGCCGGGCCGGTCGCGGTAGGGCCCGGTCTGGCCGTAGCCGGAGATGCGGACCATCACGAGGTTCGGGTTGAGGGCGGAGAGCACGTCCCAGCCGAGGCCCAGCTTCTCGAGGCCGCCGGGCCGGAAATTCTCCACGACGACGTCGGCGCCTTCCGCCAGCTGCCTGACGACCGCGAGGCCTTCCGGGGATTTCAGGTTGACGGCGATCGACTTCTTGTTGCGCGACTGCAGGTACCACCAGAGCGAGGTGCCCTCGTGCATCTTGCGCCACCTGCGCAAGGGGTCGCCCTCGCCCGGCGGCTCGACCTTGATCACCTCGGCGCCGAACTCCGCCATCAGGCGGGTGGCGAAGGGCGCGGCGATCAGCTGGCCGAGTTCCAGGACACGAATGCCCGCGAGCGGTCCGCTCATGGGTGGCTCCTCCATCTCGACGTCGTTGAGCCGGTTGTATTTGAAGAACGCGGGGCGGATCCAACCGAATCTCGCGAGCGAGCGTTCGCGTAACGAGAACGCGAGGCGCGATCAGGAGGCGGCTGGCCGGGTCAGATGCGCCACGAGGAGACCGCCTGCCGGCGAGAGCGTGCCGGGCCGCGTCACGATGACGAGCACGGGTGCAGCCCACGAATCGGAGTTGGGCGCATGCCCCGCGGCTCGCGGGTCAGGAGGACGGCCTTAAGCCTGTTCCAGCTCGGCCAGACGCTTGCTCACGGGAGGGGCGATCGCCACGCGCCGCGCCGTCGAGCGTTCCCTCTTGGCCGACCGCCGCAAAACCGCAGCGTCTTGAGGTCGGGGCGTTTCATCAGGCCCGGGGCAAGCGGACCTTCGGGCATCTCCGCTTCCCTCGGGCGCACGGAGAAGTTCGGGTCCGTGATACGGATCCGCTCTCACGCGCGATAGGGCCCGGACCGCACCGTGACCACCGGGCCGGTGCGCCGCACTGGTGGGCGTCTGCACCTTCCCTTAAGGTGCCGGCGCCGGGACTTGAGAGAGCTTCGGGCGGCGCGAGAGGCAAGGACGGCCATGCGGTCTGTGCAACCGGCGGAACTCACGGCCTGCGACAGGGAGCCGATCCACATTCTCGGCACGCTGCAGCCGCACGGCTTCCTGCTGGCGCTTGAGGGACCGGACCTGCGCATCGTCCAGGCCAGCGCGAACCTGCCGGACCTGCCGGGGCGCCCCGCCGACCGGGCGCATGGCCGCTCCTTGCGCGAGGCGCTGCCGGAGATCGGAGCGCCGATCGTGGACGCCCTGAGGACGCAGCTCGGCCGCGACGGTGCGACCTATCTGGGCACGCTCACCCTCGAGACCGGAGCGGGCGCCCGCCCCTACGACCTCGCGGCCCACCGCTCCGGCGAGCTCACGGTGCTCGAGTTCGAGGAGAGCACCAGCGAGGCGGCCGCGGCCGGGAGCCTCGACACGCTCTACCCGCGGCTGCGGGCCTTCATCGAGGCCCTGCACGGCGCCTCGAACGTGGAGGAGCTGTGCGGGCTGCTCGCCGCCGACATCCGCCTCCTCACCGGCTTCGACCGCGCCCTGGTCTACCGGTTCGACCGCGACTGGCACGGCACCGTGGTGGCCGAGAACGGCAACGGCGTCCTGCCGTCGTATCTCGACCTGCGCTTCCCGGCCTCCGACATCCCGGCCCAGGCGCGGGAACTCTACCGCCGCAACCGCCTGCGCATCATCCCGGACGCGGCCTACGAGCCGGTGCCGATCGTCCCGGCCCTCACCCCCGCGACCGCGGCGCCTCTCGACCTCAGCCAGTCCGTCCTGCGCAGCGTCTCGCCGGTCCACGTCGAGTACATGCGCAACATGGGCACCATGGCCTCGATGTCCGTCTCGATCCTGGTCGAGGGCGCGCTGTGGGGCCTGATCTCCTGCCACAACAAGACGCCGCGGCGGGTGCCGCTCCAGACCCGCAACGCCTGCGACATCCTCACCCAGACCTTCGCCCTCCAGCTCGCCGCCAAGGAGCGCGGCTCCCTGGCCGAGCAGCGCCTGGCGCTCGGCGCGATCCAGGCCCGCCTCCTCGGCTTCATGGCCGAGGAGGAGACCTTCGTCGAAGGCTTCCTCCGGCACGCAGAGGACGTGCTGGCGCTCACCAATGCGGGCGGCGCGGCGATCGTCACCGGCCAGCGCTGCCACCTGCTGGGCCGGACGCCTTCGGAGCGGCAGGTGCGCGGGGTCTACGAGTGGCTCTCGACCGAGCACGGCGGCGAGGCGGTCCACGTCACCGACACTCTCTCCGAGGAGTACCCCCCGGCGCGCACGATCGCCGACACCGCGAGCGGGCTCCTCGCCATCTCGATCTCGGAGAAGTACGCCAGCTACGTCCTGTGGTTCAGGCCCGAGGTGGTCCAGACCGTGCGCTGGGGCGGCGACCCGACGAAGGTCGCCACCAAGGACCCGGCCGGCGGACCCGACCGGCTGCACCCGCGACAATCGTTCGAGACCTGGAAGGAGACCGTGCAGGGGCGCTCCCTGCCCTGGTCGGTGCCCGAGGTCGACACCGCCAAGGATCTGCGGGCCGCCGTGCTCGGCATCGTGCTGCGCCGCGCCGAGGAGCTCGCCGCCATCACCGAGGAGCTGCAGCGCTCGAACAAGGAGCTCGAGGCGTTCTCCTACTCGGTCAGCCACGACCTGCGGGCGCCGTTCCGGCACATCGTCGGCTACGCCGAGCTGCTGCGCTCGCGCGAGGGCGACAAGCTCTCGGACCGGGGGCGGCGCTACGTCGACACCATCACCGAGGCGGCGTTCTCGGCCGGCACCCTCGTCGACAACCTGCTGACCTTCTCGCAGATGGGCCGCAACGCCCTCAACCGCATTCCCTGCGACATGAACCAGCTCGTCGAGGACGTGCGGCGCAGGATGATGCGCGACATTCCCCTGGAGCGCGCGATCCGCTGGCAGGTCGGCCCGCTCGGCCGGGCCCAGGCCGACCCGATGATGCTGCGGCTCGTGATCGAGAACCTGCTGTCGAACGCCGTGAAGTACACCCGCGGCCGGCCCGAGGCCGTCATCGAGGTCAGGCGCGAGGCGGATCGCGACGGCGAGGCGGTGTTCTACGTGCGCGACAATGGCGTCGGCTTCGACATGGCCTACGTGGGCAAGCTGTTCGGCGTCTTCCAGCGCCTGCACCGGGTCGAGGAGTTCGAGGGAACCGGCATCGGCCTCGCCAATGTCCGCCGCATCGTCGAACGCCACGGTGGACAGGTCCAGGCCGAGGGCTCCCCCGGTCAAGGAGCGACCTTCCATTTCACGCTTCCCCTCCGCTAGAGACGCGCCATGGCCGACCTCAAGCCGATCCTCCTGGTGGAGGACAATCCCAACGACATCGAGCTGACCCTCGCGGCCCTCGAGAAGAGCCAGCTGGCGAACTCGATCGTCATCTGCCGCGACGGGGCCGAGGCGCTCGAGTACCTGCGCCGGCAGGGCCCGCACGCGGACCGGCCGGAGCAGGACCCCGCCGTGGTGCTGCTCGACCTGAAATTGCCGAAGGTCGACGGGCTCGAGGTGCTGGCGGCGGTGAAGGGCGACCCGCGGACCCGGGCTGTCCCGATCGTGATGCTGACCTCGTCGCGGGAGGAGAGCGACCTCGTGCGCTCCTACCAGCTCGGCGTGAACGCCTTCGTGGTGAAGCCGGTCGGGTTCAAGGAGTTCTTCGAGGCGATCCAGGATCTCGGGGTGTTCTGGGCCGTGCTCAACGAGCCGCCGCCCCACCGGGCGGACTGGAGCGCCGGTGGTTGACGCGACGGCGCCGGAGGACGGCGAGGCACCGCTTCGCATCCTGCTCCTCGAGGACAGCGACCTCGACGCCGAGCTGCTCGCCGCCGCTCTCGAGGATGCGCGCCTCGCCTGCCTCATCGACCGGGTGATCACCCGCGACGCCTTCGCGGCGGCGACGGCGCGGGCCTGCCACGACATCATCCTGGCCGACTACGTGCTGCCCGCCTTCGACGGCATGAGCGCGCTCGCCACCGCCCGGGGCAACTGCCCGGAAACCCCGTTCGTCTTCGTCTCCGGCACCCTCGGGGAGGAGGTGGCGGTGGAGGCGCTCAAGCACGGCGCCACCGACTACGTGACCAAGCAGCGCCTCGACCGGCTGCCGCGGGTCATCCTGCGGGCGCTCTCGGAGGCGCGGGCCCATGTCCTGCGCCGCACCGCCGAGCGTGCCCTGCGCGAGCTGAACGAATCCCTCGAGCTTCGGGTCGCCGAGCGGACGCGGGAGCTGGCGCAGGCGAACGGCGCCCTGCAGCACCAGATCGCCGAGCGCGAGCGGGTCGAGGGCGCGCTGCGCCAGGCCCAGCGTCTAGAGGCGGTGGGCCAGCTCACCAGCGGCGTCGCCCACGACTTCAACAACCTCCTGACGGTGATCGCCGGCAACATCGAGTTCCTGGAGCGCGCGGTCTCCGACGAGCGCTCGAAGCGCCGGCTCGACATGATGCGCGGCGCGGCGGAGCGCGGCGCCCGGCTGACGGCGCAGCTCCTCGCCTTCTCGCGTCGGCAGAAGCTCGCGCCGGTGCCGGTGCAGCTCAACCAGACCGTCGCCTCGATGCGCGACCTGCTGCAGAGTTCGATGGGCGGCTCGGTGCGCATCGAGATGACGCTGCAGCCCGACCTCTGGCCGGCCCTCGTCGACGCGACCCAGATCGAGCTCATCATCCTCAACCTCGCCATCAACGCCCGCGACGCCATGGCGGTCGGCGGCTGCCTGACGATCGAGACGGCCAACGTGACGCTCCGGGCGGAGCCGACCCGCCCCGAGGAGCCGCCGCCGGGGGACTACGCCATGGTGGCGGTGAGCGACACCGGCACCGGCATCCCGCCAGAGGTGCTCGCCCGGGTGTTCGAGCCGTTCTTCACCACCAAGGAGGTCGGAAAGGGCTCGGGGCTCGGCCTCGCCCAGGTCTACGGCTTCGCCAAGCAGTCGGGCGGGGGCGTGCGCATCGCCACCACAGTCGGCGAGGGCACCTCGGTGCGGGTCTACCTGCCGCGGGTGGCGACGGAGGCCGCCCTCCACGAGGCGCGCCCGGCCGAGATCGACTGCGCCGTGATGCGCGACCCCGGCGACAAGCGGGTGGTGCTGGTCGTCGACGACGACAGCGCCGTGCGCGACATCACCACCACCCGCCTCGGCGAGGCCGGCTACGCGATCCGCGAGGCCGGTTCCGGGCTCGCGGCGATCCAGACCCTCGAGGCCGACCCCTGCGTCGACCTCGCGGTGCTCGACTTCGCGATGCCGGGCATGAACGGCGTCGAGGTCGCCGGGGTGATCCGGCAGCGCTGGCCCCAGATCCAGATCCTGTTCGTCACCGGCTACGCCGACCACACCGCCCTGTCCCAGGTCGATGGCGGCGGCGAGGACCGGGTGGTGCAGAAGCCGTTCCGCGGCGAGGACCTCGAGCGCAAGGTCGCCTCGATCCTCGAACCCCGCGCGCGGCCCGACCTGAAGCTGGTGACCGGCGGGACGGCGCGGCGCTGAGAGCAAGCCGCGTGCGGGCGGCGCGCCGCGTCAGCACGGCCGCAGACGCCTCCGATCCGACATGCTACGGTTCTGCCGATAAGGGCCGACTCGCACGCTCGACCGGTCCATCGGAGGAAGACCCCGCATGGCAGGAGCGCCGCTGCTCCCGTTCCGCTCGGCCCGTCGCGCCGCCATTCCGGCCGCGGATGCTGTGCCGAATGCCGGCCGCCATCGGCCCTCCGCGATCGCGCGAGACCGCGCGGCCGGATCGCGGGCCGTCCCGGGCCCCACCGCCGCGTCGGCCTCCCCCAAGCTCCAGCATCGCACCGCGAGGTTCACATGACAGTGACCAAGTTCGGCCTCGGCCAGCCGCTGCGCCGGGTCGAGGATCGCCGCCTGATCACCGGCGAGGGGCATTACGGCGACGACCACGCCCCTGAGGGCTGCCTGCACGCCGTCCTGCTGCGCAGCCCGCACGCCCATGCCCGGTTCCGGTTCACCGACCTCGACGCCGCCCGGGCGATGCCGGGAGTCCACCTCGTGATCACCGCCGAGGACGTCGCCCATCTCGGCGACATCAAGTGCCAGGCGCCGCTGCCGAACGGCGACGGCAGCCAGAACCACGTCGCCAACATCCCGCTCCTGGCACGCGACACCGCCAAGCACATCGGCGACGCCGTCGCCTTCGTGGTCGCCGACACGCTGACCCAGGCGAGGGACGCCGTCGAGGCGATCGGCATCGACTACGAGGTGCTTCCGGCCGTCGTCGGCATCCGGGCGGCCGTGTCAGGCGGGACCACGGCGGTGTGGGACCAGGCGCCGGACAACGTCTCGTTCGACTCGACCATGGGCGATGCAGGCCCGGTCGACGCCGCCTTCGCCAAGGCCGCCAAGGTCGTACGGGTGGAGGTCGAGAACCAGCGCCTCGTCACGAACTACATGGAGACCCGCAGCGTCGTTGCCGAGCACGATGCCGGCACCGGGCGCTTCACCCTCACGATTCCGAGCCAGGGCGTCCACGGCCTGCGCAAGACCATCGCGAGCGTCCTCGGGATCGAGAAGGACCAGATCCGGGTCGTCACCGGCGACGTCGGCGGCGGGTTCGGCACCAAGACCTTCACCTACCGCGAGTATCCGCTGGCGGCGGAAGCCGCGCGCCGCTTAGGCCGCCCGGTGAAATGGGTGTCCGAACGCGGCGAGCACTTCGTCGCCTGCACGCAGGGCCGCGACAACCTCTCGGTCGGCGAGGTGGCGCTCGACGCCGACGGCCACTTCCTCGCCATGCGCTTCGACGTGATCGGCGATCTCGGCGCCTACCTGTCGCAGTACGGGCCCTACATCCCGTATCTCGGCGCCACCATGCTGACCGGCGTCTACCGGACACCGGCCGTGCACGTGCGGGTGCGCGGCGTCTACACCAACACCGTGCCTGTCGACGCCTATCGCGGCGCCGGGCGGCCGGAGGCGGCCTACCTGATCGAGCGCCTGGTCGACCGGGCGGCGCGGGAGACCGGGTTGTCGCCGGCCGAGATCCGCCGGCGCAACTTCATCCCGCCGAGCGCCATGCCCTACACCACCCCGATCGGCGACCGCACCTACGACACCGGCGACTTCGCCGCCCATATGGGCCGCGCCCTCGAGGCCGCCGACTGGGATGGCTTCGAGGCCCGCGCCGCCGAATCCCGCCGCAACGGCCTGGTCCGGGGCATCGGGCTCGCCACCTACATCGAGTGCACCGCCTGGGGTGAGGGTGAGGACGTGAAGATCACCCTCGACCAGGACGGCGGCGCCACGATCTACGTCGGCACCCAGTCGAACGGGCAGGGCCACGCCACCGCCTACGCGCAGTTCGCCGCCGAGCACCTCGACCTGCCGCTGGAGCGGATCCGGGTGGTGCAGGGCGACACCGACCGGGTCGCCACGGGTGCGGGCACCGGCGGCTCGCGCTCGATTCCCGTCGGCGGCATCTCGGTCGGCGCCGCGTCGCAGAACCTCGCCGGCAAGCTCAAGGAGCTCGCCTCCGACGAACTCGAGGCGGGCGTGGCCGACCTCGAGATCGCCGAGGGCGCCGTGCGCGTCGCCGGCACCGACCGGTCGATCGATTTCGCGGCCCTCGCCGCGCTGCCGAAGGCGACCGAGGCGATGCGGACCGGCCAGGGCGACTTCGTGCCGCCGAGCGCCACCTATCCCAACGGCACGCACGTGGCCGAGGTCGAGATCGACCCGGACACGGGCATCACCAGCGTGGTGCGCTACACCGTCTGCGACGATTTCGGCATCGTGGTGAACCCGCTGCTGCTCGCCGGCCAGGTCCATGGCGGGGTCGTGCAGGGGATCGGCCAGGCCCTGCACGAGCGCACCGTCTACGATTCCGACGGCCAGCTCCTGACCGCGAGCTTCATGGACTACGCCATGCCGCGGGCCGGCGACGTGCCGTTCTTCCACTTCGAGACGAAGAACGTGCCGTCGACCACCAACCCGATGGGCATCAAGGGCGCGGGCGAGGCGGGCAGCATCGGTTCCTGCCCGGCGGTGATGAACGCCGTCGTCGACGCCCTCGACCGGAGCGTGGGCGTGCGCGACATCGACATGCCGGCGACGCCGGCCAGGATGTTCGCGGTCCTCCAGCCCCTGCGCGAGGCTGCCGCCGCCTGAGGCGGCCCGTGCGGCGCCCGGCGGCGGGCCGGGCGCCGTTCATCGCTACATAAACCGCCGCGACGACTGTCTTCACCCGAGCTCACCTCATCTCAGATCGAGATCAATCCTCACGAGTAAGCGACCTGGAACATCCGGTGCGGCGACTGCTTTGACGCCTGTCGCCACCGCGTTTCCATCCTGACCCGGACGGGAACGGCAAGCCGGAAACATCCTTTCCATGTCGGACGACGCCGCCGGTCTGCTCACCTCCCGGCCGGGCCAGCCGAGTCAAGCCATCGCCCCGGGAACCTCTCCGATCGGCCTCGGTGGGGCGCGTGACGGCCTCCTCCACGTGCCTGCCTCCCTCGCGGGCCGGTCCTCCGTGCCTCTCCTGGTCATGCTGCACGGGGCCGGCGCGGCGGCATCGGACGTCCTGCCCCTGGTCTCGGGTGCGGCGGGCGACCATGCCGTCGCGGTGCTGGCGCCCGATTCCCGCGGGGCGACCTGGGACGTCATCCAGCGGGCCTACGGGCCGGACGTGCGCTTCCTCGACGCCGCCCTGGCTTGGACCTTCGCGCGCCTGCCGGTTGATCCCACGCGCATCGCCGTCGCGGGCTTCTCGGACGGCGCCTCCTACGCCCTCTCCCTCGGTCTCGCCAACGGCGACCTGTTTCGGGACATCCTGGCCTTCTCGCCGGGCTTCGCCGCGCCCACCCGCGCGGAAGGCAGGCCGCGGATCTTCCTCTCGCACGGGCGCCAGGACCCGGTGCTGCCCTTCGAGCGCTGCGGTGATCGGCTGGCGGGAGCGCTGAAGCAGGCCGGCTATGATGTCGAGTACCGCCCTTTCAGCGGCGGCCATGTAGTGCCGTCCGACCTCGTCGAGGCGGCGTTCCGCCGCTTCCTGGCCTGAGCCCGCGCCCCGTCGCACCGGAGAGGCGTTCACGAAAGCCGCGCGAGAGAGACTCTGACGAAGGGACCGCCGATCCTGCACGCGGCAACCGATGGCCACGGGGTGCGGCCGAGCTTTGAGCACGGGGACGGGAAGCCACGCTACGCGGCCTCCCGTCTTTTCGTTCAGACGTAGACGCCCGGGCTCACAGCGACCGCGAAGGCGCCGTCGCCGGCCTGGGCGGCGCGGCCCTCGCCGGCGCCGAATAGCAGGAAGTGCGACAGGGGATCGGCGCCAGCCGCCGCCACGTCGGGGTTGGCCGCGAGGTAGGCCTTGGTGTCGAAGTTGGCCGAGGGGTCGCGGCCCTCCTTCCAGCCGTAGGTGAGATAGTGCTGGAGCGGGTTGACGCCGGCCGCCGCCACGTCGCCGTAGGCCGCGAGATAGCCGCTGGTGTCGAAGTAGGCGTTCGGATCGCGACCCTCGCGCCAGCCGTACAGGGCGAAATGCGCGTCCGCGTCGACGCCGGCGAGGAGCACGTCGGTGTTCCGGCTGAGATAGAACAGGTCGTCGACCGTGGGCGCACTGTCGGCCTGGACGATCGTGCGGTCCGCGAACTCGAACACCTCGGTGTTCTTGACCACGTCCTGCCCCATGGGGCCGTTGAAGGTGACCAGCGAACCGGACGACGTCACCTGGAGACTCTGGAACGCGGCGTCGAACACCGCGGTGTCGGTCCCGGCCGCTCCGTCGAGCTGGTCGTTGCCCGAACCGCCGTTCATGCGGTCATCGCCATAGTCGCCGAACAGGAGGTCGTTGCCGGCATCGCCGAACAGCTTGTCGTTGCCGAGATCGCCGTCGACGAGGTCGTCGCCGTCCCCGCCACTGACGAGGTCGTCGTCGTCACCGCCGGCGAGGAAATCGTTGCCGGCTTCGCCATACACCTGGTCGATTCCGGCCTCGCCGACGAAGAAGTCGTTGCCGTTGCCGCCAGAGATCGTGTCGTTGCCGGGATTGCCGGCCGCGTAGTCGTCGCCTTCCTGGCCGTAGATGACGTCGTCGCCGGCTTCGCCGATGAGCTGGTCGAACCCGTTCCCGCCGTAGATGGTGTCGTTGCCCGGTCCACCGGCGATGTAGTCGAGATCCGCGCCGCCGGTGATGCTGTCGTTGCCGTCCTGGCCGTCGATGCGGTTGAACCCGCCCGGATCGGAAATGATGTCATCGCCGGGAAGGCCCAGGATGATGTCGTCGCCCGGCGTTCCATTGAGCGCGTCGTTGACGTTCGTGCCTACGATCGTAGCCATGCTTCACCCTTCCATAACTCGGACAGGAGCTCCGATGGCGGCACTTTAACTATCCAGTAAATCACCACTTTGCCCCAAGTTAAGCAAAGTAATTTTTGCACCGCAACAATTGATAACAGACTGTTAATTTTGATTTATTGAAATTAGATGGCGAGAGCTGCGCAGCGAACTGCACAGCCTCGATTGCGCTGCAATATTTGAAGGAGCGCCGAGGTCGGCGCTCCGTTGCTTCGGTCGCTCAGGCCGCCTTGCCGGACGCGGACTTGCCGGATGAGCCCTTGCCGGAGCCGGACGCGTCACCGTCGATCCCCTCTATGTTGAGGCGCTCCGCGAGCGATGTCAGGAGCTGGTCGGTCTTCTTCTCCTCCTGCAGCGTCTCGTCCAGCAGCTTGGCGGCATCCTGGTGGCCAAGCTGGATCGCCCAGGTCTTGAGGGTACCGTAGCGGGCGATCTCGTAATGCTCGAGGGCTTGCGCGGAGCCTGCCAGCACGGCGTCAGCGGCCGGGCCCTCGCCGAAATCCTCGAGATCCTCTTCCATCTCGCTCGTCAGGCCCTGCATGGCCTCGCAGGTCTTGCCACGAGCAGGCTTGCCGATGATGTCGAAGACCTGCTGAAGCCGCTCCACCTGGGTCGCACTCTCCTCGGCATGAGTCTCGAAGGCCTGCCGCAACTCCTCGTGCTGAGCTGACTTGGCTGCTTTCTTGAGCGCACGGACGGATTGTCTCTCAGCATAATACACGTCTTTCAGCGTCTCGTAGAACGCGTCCTGCAACGTCTTCTGCTTTGCACTCATCCGAGCACCCACCTTTACTGAAGGTCAACTGACCGGTCCGTCAACTCGTCGAATCGCGGTCGCAGGCAGAACGCGCCAGATCTGCCGAGGGTCCCGATGCGATTGATCTGAATCGGTGGAAAACGGTGCGAATCAGTCGGGGTGGCCGTCATGCGGCGGGTCCGGGCGCGGCGCGATCGGCTTGCCGTCGGCGTCGTTCGTCTCGGGCTCGAGCCGGATCCGTGTCGCGGCGAGCAGGGAACCGTCGCCGGGACACTGTCCCGGCGACGCGTCGTCGTACGGACGAAGGCTCTCGATCAGCAGGTCAGCTTGCGGCCCTCGCGGCGGCCGTGAACCTGGAAATGCTTGTAGCCGGATTCCATCTGGCCGCTGCGGACGGCCCGGAGCACATCCGGGTTGCAGCGCAGGTACTCGCGCTCATCGAAGGAGAATGCCCGGTCGCGGGAGCCGCGATCGCGGTCACGATACCCATAATCCCGGTCCCGGCTCTCGTAGTCCCGACGGCCGTAATCCGGACCGCGATCCCGATAGCCGTAATCGCGGTCGCGGTAATCCCGCTCGCGATAGCCGTAATCGGGACCGCCCCAGGACTGGGCCGAAGCGGCCCCTGCCGCGCAGAGCAGGCCCAGTCCGACGACCGCCACCACCCCAAACGTCCTCATCTCGTCTTTCCCTCACAGGCGCATCGTCGCCGCTGCGGAAGCTAGAGCAACAGGGGCCGATGTGGATAGCGTGGTGCCTCGCCGCGCAGGCGGCGATCTACGGAGAGACCTGGAGGATCGCCTCGACCTCGACCGTCATGCGGTTCGGCAGCGAGCCCATGCCGACCGCCGAGCGGGCGTGGCGGCCAGCCTCGCCGAGCACGTTCACCAGGAGGTCCGAGCAGCCGTTGATGACCTTCGGATGGTCGGCGAAGTCCGGCTCGGCGTTGACCATGCCGAGGAGCTTCACGACAGCCCTGATGCGGGAGAGATCACCGAGCGCCGCCTTGGTGACGGCGAGGAGCTGAAGGCCCGCGAGCTGTGCGTCGGCGTAGCCCTCCTCGATGGAGGTGTCACGGCCGAGCCGGCCTGCGCGGTAGGTGCCGTCCGGCCGCTTTGGGCCCTGCCCCGAGAGGTAGAGCAGATCGCCGACGAGGCGGTAGGGGACGTAGTTCGCCACAGGGACCGGTACGGCGGGCAGGATGAGGCCGAGTTCGGCGAGCTTCTGTTCCGGCGTCATTGCGAGAGTTCCTCGTGGGGACTGCACAGGCATTCCTTCGTCACGCCTGACCGTCGAGATGGCAAGCCACCGAACCAGCTGGTGCTGCCTCGCGCCAAGGGGAGCAGTCAGCAGCTAAGATCCTGAACGCGAGAAAGCCCGCCAGGAATGAACCTGGCGGGCTTTCTGCGTTGGTGTCGTGCTGAGGGAGTGTAACGTGCTTGGCAGGTCTGGCGGTGACCGACTCTCCCGTGTCTTAGGACACAGTACCATGGGCGCTGGGGCGGTTAACGGCCGAGTTCGAGATGGGATCGGGTTTGAGACACCCCGCTCTGACCACCAGACCGGCCAAGCACGTTCGTTCGGGCAAGCATTTTTCGCTGTGGCAGCCGCTTGGGCTGCCCATGTGTCTTCATCGTGTGTGG
>NZ_LABY01000148.1 GCF_001043975.1 Methylobacterium variabile | reverse complement strand
TCCGGCTTCGCTGTGGCTGCCCGTGTGGGCGCCGCCGCGGCGGTCGCCCAGACGGCAGCCACAGCGAAGCCGGAGGCCAAAACGCGCTTCATGGCCCCACCTGATTGGTCAGTTGCTGCGTCGAGATCACCGAGTCGATCGCGATGCCGTTCGGGTTGATCGGAGACGGGTCGATCCGCACGATCGTCATCGTCAGGAGACGCCGCTCGACCCGGGTCTCGACGTTGGTGCGGTAGAAGATCTGCAAGGGGACTTCGACGCGCCAGTAGTACCGGCCCGCCGCCTTGCCCTCCTCGGCCACGTTGGCCGGGTCCGTCGTCACGGCCGAGACGGTCTGGTAGCCGAGAACGACCTTCTGGATGATGCCGCTCTCTTGCAGGGCCGCCCGGTACCGGTCACGCCCACTCGGGGTGAACGACTGCGACAGCGCGTTGTTGATGAGAGCGCGCCAGTTCGCGTAGTCGTAACTATTCAACTGGACGGCCGAGCTGACCGCGAACTCCTTCAGCCGAGCCTGAGAGATGTTCGGCTCGTTGAGCGGGATCGCATCGCAGACGGCTTGCGCGTCCGAGGTCCAGATGAACTGCTTGACCGGGAACCGGACGAACGCGTTGTAGAACAGAAGCGCGTTGACGACGAGCGACAGGGTCAGGAACAGCGACAGCAGCAGGATCCAGTACCACTGGTTGCGCAGCATCATCCGGCCGGCATCGACCTCGCGCGAGATGTGGTCGGCCGACTTCATGAGCGCGGCTTTCCTGCCGCCGGCGGCGCCACGATCCTGACCTCGCAGCCGAACACGCCGCCGTCGGCGACGTAGGGGATCACCTCGGCCCACTTGAGGCAGGCATAGGTGAGCCACATCATCGCCATCAGCGAGGCGAAGACCGCACCGGACAAGAACCACGAGGCGCGCGCGTAGCCCTCGATCTCGTCGGCGAGCGCCGACGGCGACAGGCAGCCGCGGGCCGAGGGTAGGCTGAACGCTCCGATGGAGGATCGCCGCGCCATCGTCAGCTACCGGTCAGGACGGCGCGCAGCTTGGCGTCGTCGCCGGTCTCGTAGCCCACCATGATCGCGAGCCGCCCGTCGGGGCGGGGCACGAACATCGTCGGGACGCCGGGGCGCAGGGCCGGCGATGCTGCGAAGATCGAGGCGAAGGCCTCCTTGTTCTCGGCGAGCTTGGCGATCAGCTCTGCGCTGGCCGGGGCCGAGGACGTGGCCGCGCCCTTGGTGTCGAACATCGTCTTGAGCGCCGCCACCCGATCCGATCCGGAGAGGACCGCGGCCGCCATGCGGTTGCCGCCGTCGGGATCGCCGAGGACCACCACCGGCACCCAGCGCGCCGCGATCCGCCCATGCAGAGCGGCGAAGGCAGCGTGGCAGTAAGGGCAGCGCGGATCGAAGAAGATCGTCGCGACCTGGCCCTCGGGCGTCCCCGCCGGCACGTCGACGACTGAGGCAAGCTTGGCCAACGTCTCCGTCACCTTCCTGGCGACGTTGGGATCCTCAATTGTTGCATAGCTGACTGTGCCTGCCTGCTGCGGCGCGGGCACGGGCGCGGGCACTGCCGCCGGAACGTAGGTCGGGGCTGCCGCAGAGGGTGTGACTGCAGGCGCTAACGCAACCTGTGGGGAGGGCAGCGGAGCAGGGGCTAACACATTGGCTGGATTGGCTGTTTTGGCAGAACTGGTAGGGGAAGATTTGTTCTGCTCAGGCCCTGACAGAGGACGATTATTCTCTCCAGCGACGATGTAGAGAGAGATGGGCTGCCAGTTGTTGACCGTTGCAAGATACACACACGCGACAAGTGAGCCGGCCCAGGCCAGGTGCTTTACTGCGTTCTCCATGCGTAGGATGCCCCGAGAGAGTCATAATTTTTGTGTTGGCGCTCATATTGCGAATATGGACACAACATGTCAATCAAGACCCAGGGGCATCCAAGACCAAGGGTGCTGATCGAGGGGCACTATGGCATCAATACCACGATCATTCGTACGTTAATGATAGAGATATACCGGTGTATAGCACGAAGACTTGCGGGTTGCTCCGCACTCGCTGCATCAAGGGTTGCAGTAGGGCTCAGGCCAGCGTGCCGGCTAGATCGAAAGGGCTAAGCAGACATGGCCGCGGAAAGCTTCGTTAAGGCCTTATTAAGAAATGCAACCCTGGCGGCTGTACTCGCAACCGCGATGCCAACTTTGGTAGCGGCAGCACCCGATGCCGCAGTAAATCCTGAATTGCAGAAAAAAAATAGATCGAAATTCGAGTATCACGACGGAAGTGCTGAGGAGAAGCGGCCCTATCGCCGGCCTAGCCTCGACGTCGATCCGACGAACCTGAGATATGAGGAGCTCATAGCAAGGCTCAACGCGCTTGAGGAACGTGTCGAGCAGTTGGAGCATCATTCCAGATTTTCGAAAAGGGGTCAGTGATGGCGGTTCCGGACCTCGGCAGCGTCCTCGTCTCGCTGAGCGAGGTGTTCCCGCTCGTCGTCAACTTGGTGTTCCTGCTGATCGCGCTGCTCGGGATCGTGTACGGGACGGCCGGGCTCTACGGCCTCTACGGCGTCGCCGCCGGAGAGCACAAGTTCACGAACCGTCCGGTGACCATCGATGCGGCCTTCGGCAAGCTCGCGCTCGGCAGCGCGATGATCGTCGCGCCCGTTCTGATGTGGAAGTTCGCCAACTCGTTCGTCCTGGGCGGCAACATCACCTACAACATGTTCAATTACGGCTCGCTGCCTCGCTCCTCGACCTGCGACAGCATCAAGATCGCGATCACCTACTTCTTCATGGCGTTGGGTTCGCTCGCCTGGCTGATCGCCGGCATGCGGCTCTACAACGCCACGGCTGGCCAGCACGGCGCCGGCCCCGGCTCGGCAGTTCTGTACCTCGTCGGCGGGACACTGGCCTTCTTCATCAACGACGTCGCGGACCTCGTCGGCAGCACGATCAAGATGGACGTGTCGCTGTCGAACGTGTGCACGATGATGGGGGGGAGCTGACGATGCGCTCGCCCCTCCTCTCAGGCCCGTTCGCGGCCGAGCAGTCCATTCAACTCGGCGATCAGGAAAGCGCCGAACGGAGCGCGGGCCTCGAACATCCGGCCCTGATCGAGTTGCCAGGCGCGGTAGCGCTGCACGAGCGCGCTCGCCAGCACCACGGTGCACAGCAGCACCGCGCCGAGCAGGGTGAGCCAGGATTGCGCGAAGACCGCCCAGGCCGCCGCCAGGACCCCGAGCAGGACCGCCGTCAGGAACAGGACCAGCGCCTGCCGGCGCGCCTCGTGCGCGAGGTCGCGCACGTCCGCGCCCTCGATCGCGAAGGTGCGGCCCATCTCGGCGAGCGAGAAGGTCGCCCTGCAGGCCGGGTCGTCGCACTGGCGCAGGTTCGGAGCGGCGGGATCGGGCCGCAGATGGCCGCGCCGGCAGATCGGGCACGCCGCGTGGGCGCCACCCAGCACGGTTCCGGTCATCGCCGCGAAGCTGCGGTGCTCCGGCCCGACCCGGCGCGCGAGCCGCGCCGAGAGAAACGATCCGATCCCCATTGGCCCAATCCATCGCGTGTGCGTCCTGGATCAGGCTTGTGGATCACTCAGGGTCGAGCCTGCAAGGCAAATATCAATAAAAATCCATGGGGCTTGAGTATGGACCGTAATCGCGTTCGCTGCCTTCTTCGATTGGCGGCCGTGCTTCTCGGCATGTCCGTGTTGCTGCCTGCCTGCGTCAGTACCGGCGGAAGCACTTCGGGTCATGTCGACGCCAAGCTGCGCGAGCACGGGGTCTGACCATGCGCCTTGCACGCTGGCTTCTCTCCACCTCGCTCTGCATCGCGGCGTTCCCGGCAGCAGCCCAGGTCGCCAACACCTACTGCGCCCAGAACCCGGCCGCCTGTGCGCCGGTCGCGACGGCGGGCGCCTACGGCGTGCCCTATGGCGGCTACACCCAACCCGCTTACGCCGGCTATGGCGGCTATGGCGGCGGCTACGTCCAGCCCGCCTACGGCGCCTACGGGGGCGGCTACGCGGCTCCCGGCTACGGCGGTGCTGCCCCTGGCTACGCCGCCCCCGGCTACGGCGGCTACCCGCCTCCGGGCTACTACGGGCCGGGCGGCGTGGCCCAGGCCAACGCCCTCAATGCCATCGCCAACGGCCCGCGCTACCTGCCCGGGGGGGACAGCCAGCCCTTCCCGCCGAATGTCGGCGAC
>NZ_LABY01000147.1 GCF_001043975.1 Methylobacterium variabile | reverse complement strand
TTCAACGGGATCGACGTCGAGGTGGTGCTGGTCAAGGGCTACCGGACGGTGTTCTTCTATCGCTGAGCCGCGGCGGGCGAGGTGCGCCCCGCGATCCGGGACCCGCGCGGCGCCTCGCTCCGCGCGACCAAGCGAAGCAGGCATCCGCGATGCGACGGCGTCCCGCCGTGGCCGCAGGTCGATCGTCCGGCGATCGCCCGAAGCGTTCGGCCGGACCTCGCGCGAAGCGCCTCGCACGTCGCAAGACCTGAGGGACCATGTCGGCCGCCCGCGGCAACCGGATGCCCAATGAGGCAAGTGGACGCAGCCTGCGCCCTGCCGGTCCGGGAGAATAAATCCCGCCTCCCCCAGCAGACCGACCGCGATCATCCGTCCGGCCGCCCGTCCTCCGGCGGCGGGAGTGACGGCAGGCTGGTGGGAAAGCTGTCCTAAGGCTGGACATCGGCGGAAATGTCCGAAAGATCCGAAAAGCGCCGCTCCCCGCGACGACAGCACCTCGTACCGGACATTTCCCTGCACTATGACACAGGTTGTGCGCAACAAACTCGCTTCGCGGCGAGTTTCGGAACCGCTGCCGCGAGCTGGACGCTGCCGATCGCGGAGGAGACTGCGAACCTGTGACTGATCGCCGAGAGCAGAGCCGCATCGACGCCGAGATCGCGCGGACGACCCCGAGCGCGGACCCGTTCGCCGCGGCCGTGCGGGCGACCCGCATGCCGATGCTGATCACCGACCCCAACCAGCCGGACAACCCCATCGTCTTCGTCAACAACGCCTTCTCCAAGCTGACGGGCTACGCGCACACCGAGATCCTGGGCCGGAATTGCCGCTTCCTCCAGGGGCCG
>NZ_LABY01000146.1 GCF_001043975.1 Methylobacterium variabile | reverse complement strand
CCGTCCTGGTACCCGCCGGGCTCAGGGCGCCCGGCGGGTACCAGGACGGAGGCAGGTGCAGGGTCGCCAGCACCGGCGGGCCGGGCGGGGGCAGGTAGTCGGGAAAATCGATCCCGTGCAGGTGGATCAGGTCGACCGGGTGCGTCCGCAGCGCCTCCGCGATGGCGGCGCGGTGGCGGGCATGGGCGCGCGCCCGGACCGCGTCGTCGATCGGGCCTGCCTCCGCCGGCACCGGCACCAGGGCGCCGGCGACCCGCGAATCCGCCCGCGCCACCACGACCGAGCGGTGGCCCGCCGCCAGCAGGGCAGCATCGAGCCGGGCCAGCACCTGCTCGGCCCCGCCGACCGAATCGGCGCTCACCGGCGCGAACGGGTAGGCGACGCTGAGGATGGTGAGGGGTTTCACAGCTCACCCATCTGCATCCGCACCACAGCTCGAAACGGAGCGCACCTCCCCCGCGCGGGCGACGGGATCCCGGCGCGTCACGTCATGGCCGGAGACCCGCCGGACACCGCCTCACGGCACCGCCCGTCCGCCGCCTCTCCCGCATCCTCCGCCCCGAGGAGCGCCATCGCGGCGCGGTAGCCGTGGAGGGTGCCGGTATCGACGTAGGCGCTGCCGGCGCGCACCCCGACCGCCCGCCCTCCCGCCGCCAGCCAGGCGTTGACGAGGGTGCCGATATACTCGTCGCGGCACCGGCGCGCCTGCCAGAGGGCGTGCAGCTCGGCGAGGATGCGGCCGTTCAGCTTGAAGGCGCCCCAGACCCAGGACGAGGCGGCGTCCTTCTGCTTGACCTGGATCTCCCGCACGGCGTCGCCGTCGAGCACCACGGCGTCGAACAGCTCGGGCCGCTCGACCGGGAAGAGCAGGAAGGACAGGCCGTCCTCCGGCAGCCGCGCCAGGCCGTCATCCGGGAACCACACCGTGTCGGGCAGGCCCACCAGCACCGGCTCGTCGGGGGCGATCAGCGGCAGGGCGCGGAAGAGCGCGTCGCACAGGCCCTCCGGGCGCGGCTGCACGACGTAGGCGATCGGTGCCGGGCCGTAGCCGGAGCCGTAATACTCCACGATGTCGGACTTGCCCGGGGCGATCACGAAGCAGATCTTCCGCGCCCCGCCCCGGATCATCCGCTCGACGACGTACTCGCTCACCGCGCAGGGGCGCTCGGCCCCGTCGCGCAGGCGGCTGCCCACCGGCAGCAATTCCTTGGAGAAGGCGAGCGGCTGGATGCGGCTGCCGCGGCCGGCGGCCGGAACGATTCCCCACATGCGGTCTCACGCCTCCATCGATACGGGGTGTCGGGCGGATTCGAGGATGGCCTCCAGCTCCGCCACGCGGCTCTCCGAGGTGTGGTGGCCGAGCGTGCGCGCCCGCCCGGCCTCGGCGATGCGGCGCAAGTCGGCATCGTCCCGGTCGAGGGCGGCGAGCACCGCCTCGGGCGTCTCGGCGAGCAGGATCTCCTCGCCTGGCCGGTAGAAGGCCTCGAGCCCGTCGAAGGCATCGCTCAGCACCGCGGCGCCGCAGGCCGTCGCCTCGAACAGGCGGCCCGAGGGGCACCAGCCCATGGCGGCCATCGCCGCCCGGGTGACGTTCAGGGTCAGGCGCGAGGAGGCGTAGAAGGCCGGGTGCTCCTGCGGTCCCAGGTGGCGCACGAAGTAGATGTTGTCGGTCCAGGGAAAGTCCTGCGGGTACTGCGCCCCGCCGATCAGGAAGCGCCGGTCCGGCCGCCGGCGCGCCGGCTCGACGAGGCAGGACAGTACCTTGGCCTGCCGGTCGGCCGCGTAGGTGCCGAGGTAGGACAGGTCGGCGGCGTAATGCGGTTGCGGCGCGGCCGGGCGGTGGACCTCCGGGTCGACGTGGCCGTAGAGCGGCGCCACGCGCCGCGCCCCGAGATCGTCCCGCAGGGCGTCGAGCGCCGGCCCGCCGGTGTAGCTCAAGACGAGGTCGAAGCCGCGAAACCCCTCCGGGCCAACGTAGTCCACCGTCTCGCCCCGGCGCAGGCGGTCGAGGGTGACGGGTGTGTCGAGGTCGTAGAACACCCGCAGGGCCCGTCCCGACAGGACGAGCTCCGTCGCCGCCAGGGCATCCGGGCAGTAGGAGGTCACCATCGCGACGTCGGCATGCGCCACGTCGCGGGCGGCCTGCCCGCGGATCTCCTCCCAATCGGAGTAGAGCACCAGGCGGCCGTTCGGGATCTCGGTCAGGTCGCGGTGCGGAGCGTAGTAGGGCTGGTCGCGCTCGTAGAACACCACGCTGTGCCCGCGGCGGGCGAGCGCCCGGCACAGGCCCCGCCACAGGGTCGCGTGCCCGTTGCCCCAGGACGAGCTGATCGTCAGGCCGAAGACCGCGAGCCTCATCGCCAGGCTCCGCTCAGCGAGGCCCCGCCCGGCAAGGCTCTGCCCAGAAAGGCCCCGCCCGACCGGCGCGCATCCGCCTCGGCTTCCCACCTCTCCCGCATCCTGGTCCCTCCGGCGCCGGGAGAGAACGCGCGTCGACTGAAACCGTTCAGGACCTAACATGTCGCGATCGCGGCCGACGGCGCGGAAGGGGCCCGAAACGCCGCGGCTGCGCCAGAAACCGCCGCGCAGGCTCGGCCGTTGAGGGAGTCCCGCCGCTTGCAGAAGGCCTCCCCGGTTGCTCCGCGTCCTCACCTACAACGTGCGCCGCTGCCTCGGCGCCGACGGCCGGCTCGCCCCGGAGCGCATCGCCGCGGTGATCGCCGCCTGCCGGCCGGACGTGGTGGCGCTGCAGGAGCTCGATGTCGGGCGCGCCCGCAGCGGCGGGGTCGACCAGGCGGAGGCGATCGCGGCCCATCTGGGCATGCGCTCGCACTTTCACCCGGCGATGCAGGTGATGGAGGAACTCTACGGCGACGCGATCCTGACCCCCCTCCCCTCCCGGCTGGTGCGGGCCGCCGCCCTGCCGGGCCGGGAGGGGCTGGAGCCCCGCGGTGCGCTCTGGGCCACGGTCACGGCCGGGGATATCGAGGTCCAGGTCGTCACCACCCATTTCGGGCTCGACCGGCACGAGCGGCGCGCGCAGGCCGCGGCGCTGCTCGGGCCGGACTTCCTCGGCGCTCCGGCCTGCCGCGACCCGGTGGTGCTGCTCGGCGACTTCAACGCCCTGCCGGGCTCGGGCGTCCACCGCCGCCTCGCCGCGCGGCTGCCCGACGCGGAGGGCGTGCGCCGGGCCTGGGCGCGGCCGACCTTCCCGGCCCGCCTGCCGCTCCTGCGCATCGACCACGTCTTCGTCAGCCGCGGCATCGCCGTGCGGAGCGTGCGGACCCTGGGCGGGAAGCTGGCGCGGGTCGCCTCCGACCACCTGCCGCTCGTCGTCGACCTCGATCTCGCGCCGGCCGCTGCCCGCTCGGGCGCCGCGACCCGCACCCTTTCACCCCGGGAGGAACCCGCGTGACGCAAGCCGAGGAGACCTCCACGCGCCGCCGGCGCTGGACCATCATCTTCACGCTGCTCAGCGTCGTGCTGGGAGGCTACCTGCTCTACCGGACGCTCGCCGGCTACAGCCTGGGGCAGCTCGTCGATTCGGTGCGGGCGCTGCCGGCCGGGCGGCTCGCCGCCGCCGGGGGCTTCGCCGCCGCGAGCTACCTCTGCCTCACCGGCATCGACTGGCTGGCGCTCCGCGCCGCGGGCAAGCCGCTGCCCTATCCACGCGTCGCGCTCGCGGCCTTCATCAGCCTGTCGCTCGGCCACAGCATCGGCCTCGCCGGCCTGAGCAGCGGGGCGATCCGCTACCGCTTCTACACCCGCTGGGGCCTCGGCACGGCGGACGTCGCCAAGGCGGTGCTGTTCTGCGGCGTCACGGTCGGGATCGGCCTGATGGCCCTCGGCGCCGTCGCGGTCCTGGTCGAGGCCGGCCTCGTCGGGGAGGTGACGGGCCTCGGCCGCGGCGCGGTGCTGGCGGCGGGCCTCGCCTGCGCGGGCGGCGTCGCGCTCTATCTCGGGCTCGCCGCCTGGTGGCGCAAACCCCTGACCTTCCGGCGCTGGTCGATCGAGATGCCGCCCCTGCCGCTCGCGGCGGCGCAGGTGGGCCTGGGTGCCGTCAACTTCGCCCTCGTCTCGGCCTGCCTGCACCAGGTGCTGTCGGCGGTCTCCGAGGTCGGCTACCCCGCCGTCGCCTCGGTCTTCGTCATCGCCAACGCGGCGGTGCTCGTCACCAACGTGCCCGGCGGCGTCGGGGTGATCGA
This sequence comes from Methylobacterium variabile, assembly GCF_001043975.1. GTDB lineage: Bacteria > Pseudomonadota > Alphaproteobacteria > Rhizobiales > Beijerinckiaceae > Methylobacterium > Methylobacterium variabile. Next base: position 11,449 of record NZ_LABY01000146.1, on the reverse strand, counting down.
GAGCGTGGTCGTCCACCTGCTGCCGAAGACCGACGTCATCGGCCCGCTGATCGCGTTCCGGTGCCTGTACTTCCTGGCACCGCTGGCGCTCGGCCTCGTCGCCTTCGCGGTCACCGAGGCGGCTTTCCGGTGGCGCGACGCGGGCGGGCCGGCGAAGCCGAGGCGCCCCGCTACGCCGAGGTCCCGAACGGCCGCTCCGGGTCGAGCAGCTCGGAGCTGACCAGAGGGTCGAGCAGGCCCTCCTCCTCCGGCACCTCGCAGACGCGCAGCGAGCGCGGCCCGCCTTGGTGACGGCGGATCGCCGCCAGCAGGCCGTCCCGGGCGATCGCCTCCGCCATCACGGCCGGGGCGACGCCGAGATGCTCGGCCACCAGGCGGTCGCGCAGGGCGCGGATCGCCCGCCGCTCCTCCGGGTTGCGGGCCTCCACCGCGAGGTCGCACTCGGTGTCGAGGGCGACCGACCGGTTGTTGAGGTTGGACGAGCCGATGCGCAGGAACGTGTCGTCGACGATGACCAGCTTGGCGTGGACCTCGATCTCGCAGTCACCGGATCCCGCGCCCTCCGGCCCGGGCACCACCGGATAGGCCGCGAGCAGGCGCCCGAAGCGGTCGGCAGCGCGTAAGCGGCGCAGGACCCGGTCGCGGGGCGTGCCCATGGCTACGCGCTCGGTGAAGTTGTGCGAGCGGCGCGTCAGCACCACGACGATCTCCGGCCCCTCCGGCGCGGCGAGGTGGGCGGCGAGCGCGTCGGCGACGAAGTTGGCCGTGAGGTACTGCGCCTCGAGGTAGATGGTCGACCTCGCGGCGGCCAGGGCCGCGGCGGTCAGGGCCGCCGCCTCCTCGACCGAGGGCTCGCTCCCCTGGAGCGGCATGGTGCGGGCGATGGCGACGGGCGCGTCGGTGAGGAGCGGCACGAGATCCTGCGGCCAGATCGGGCCGGCGCCGCGGACCGGGGCCAGCACCTCGCCGGTGGCGGCGCGCCAGCGCTCGCGGGCGAGGTCGCCGAGGCGGGCGGCCGCCTCGCCGTCCACCGCCATCTGCAGGTCGTGCACCGGCGGGTAGAGCTCGCCGTCGGGATCGGTGCGCAGGGGATCGCCCGCCGCGTGGGCGGTGGTGTCCCAGCGCCCGACCGTCAGGTCGATGCCGCCCGCGAAGGCGATCCGGTCGTCGATGCAGACGAGCTTCTGGTGGTGGGCGGCGTAGAGCGGATGGTGGGCGTCGAGGCGCACCTCGACGCGCGGATGCGCCTCCCACTCGGCCCCGAACAGCAGCGGCAGGGTGGCGCCGGGCCCGTGGACGGTGGCGACGCTCCAGACCAGCACCCGCACCTCCAGCTCCGGCCGCCGGGCGGCGAGATCGCGCAGCAGGGGCCCGAGGGCCGGCGACTCCTCCGGGGGCGCATCGTGGCGCAGGCGGATGCGCCCGTCGAAGTCCCAGCCGACGATCAGGATCGAGGCCTGCGCATGGCGCAGGGCGTCCTCCAGCCGGGCGAAATACTCGGCGGAATCGATCATCACCGCGACCCGCTCCGCCCGGGCCACGCACCAGCAGGTGCGGCCGGGCTGGAACAGGCTGTCGGTCTCGTCGCGCGCGGGGTCAATGGTCATGGGGCGCTCGCATCCTCCTGTCGGCGGCCGGGGACGGGGCCGGAACGGGCTGCCGATCCGTCCGTTCCATGCGGGCGGCGGCGCGCCGGCGGCATCGGCATGGGCCGCCGATGGGCCGCCGGGCCCCGACACCTACCCTGGCCGCGGTGCGGCCGGGAAGCCGGGCACCCGATCGACGAGCGGAACCCCGTCCGATCGCGACGGCCGGCGCTCACGCCGCCCGGCGCGCCTCCGGCAGGGAGAGTTCCGGCAGGGCCGCCACCATCGGCCGCGCGAAGAGGTATCCCTGGAACAGGGTGATGCCGGCCTCCCGCAGGGCGGCCAGCTCCTCGGGCGTCTCGATCCCCTCCGCGATCACCGCGACGCCCAGCGCCCGGGCGATGCCGATCACCCCGGCGACGATCGCCTGCCGGGCCGGCGATCCGGCGATGCCGCGGATCAGCTCCATGTCGAGCTTGATCAGGTCGGGCTGGAAGCGCGCCAGCAGGCCGAGGCCCGCGTAGCCGGCACCGAAATCGTCGAGGGCGGTGAGGAAGCCGCGCTGGCGGTAGTCGGCGACGATGCGCTGGACGTGGGCCACGTCGATCATGCGCTCGTTCTCGGTGAACTCGAACATGATCCGCTGGTGCGAGAAGCCGATCCGCCGCGCCGCCTCCAGGGTCGCCCGGATGCAGGCGGCCGGCTCGTAGACCGCGTTCGGCAGGAAGTTGATCGAGAGACGGACATCGCCGGCCGGGAACAGCCCGCCGGCGAGCTCGATCGCCTTGGTGCGGCAGGCCTGGTCGAAGCGGTAGCGGTTGGCGTCGTTGACCTGGTCCAGGATGAAGCCTGCCCCCTGCCCCTCAGTGCCCCGCACCAGCGCCTCGTAGCCCCAGACGCCGCCCGTCTCGAAGTCCACGATCGGGTGGAACGCCATCGTGAAGGCGAAGGGCAGCGGCTCGCCGCTCCTGCACTGCCCGCACCCGCTTCGCCCGTTCATGATGCCCCTCCGGCCCCGCCGGCCGATACCCTCCCAGAGCTGGCTTCACGCACCGTAAACACCGGTGCCGCGGCTGCGCGGCTGAGACGATCTTCCTGTGAACGCCTCACGCCCGCGACACGGCATTGACCCACAGGACCAGGGCGGGCCGGTCGGGCGACGGGTTGCGGTAGCGGTGCGGGCGCCGGCTGGCGAAGCGGAAGCTGTCCCCGGGGCCGAGCTCCGCCGTCGCGTCCTCGACCCGCAGGACGAGGGCACCCTCCATCACCAGCCCGGCCTCCTCGCCGTCGTGGACCAGGGCCTCGTCCCCGGTGCTGGCCCCGGGCGCGAGCTGCATCAGGAACAGGCTCAGGGCGCCGTCCCCCTGGGTGAGCAATTGCTTGGAGATGCCGGCCCGCCACAGGGTGAGCGCGGCCCGCTCGCCGGCCCGGGTGACGATCCCGTCCGCCTCCGGCCCCTCCTGTCCCCCGAACAGGGCCGCGAGCCCGACCCCGAGCAGGTCGGCGACCTGGGTCAGCACCCTTAAGGACGGTGACGACAGGCCGCGCTCGACCTGGCTGAGATAGCCGATCGACAGGCCGGCCCCCCCCGCCACCGCCTTCAGGGAGAGGCCGCGCTCGTACCGCAGGGCGCGCAGGCGCTGCCCGACCGCCAGGTCGGCCGCCACCTGCCCATTTCGTCGTCCGTCGGTCGCCTGTTTCATGTGCATGAAATTGGATTGCGTGATGCAGCGAAATATGGCCTGATGTTCATGTCAATGAAATTTACGGCGGGGCAGCCCATCGTGCATCGCCGGCAGGGGAGTGGGACAATGAGGTGTCTGGTTCAGGCCGCGGGCGCGGCCCTGGTGCTGCTCGCGGGGTCGGCCCTTGCGCGCCCCGCCCTCGCCCAGGAGACGGTCCGGGTCGGCTCGACGCCGACCGGGGTCCCCTTCACCTTCCTCGACACCAAGACCAACACCATCCAGGGCGTGATGGTGGACGTGATCACCGCCATCGGCAAGCAGGCCGGCTTCACGGTGCAGGTCGAGCCGCTGCAGTTCTCGACCCTGATCGCGGCGCTGACGGCGCGGAAGATCGACGTGATCTCGGCCGCGATGTTCATCACGCCGCCCCGCAAGGAGGTGATCAGCTTCTCCGAGCCGGTCTACACCTACGGCGAAGGGCTGATCGTGCAGAAGTCCGACACCAAGGCCTACGCCGCCTTCGCCGACCTGAAGGGCGAGACGGTGGGCGCGCAGGTCGGCACCGCCTTCGTCGAGCCGCTGAAGAAGTCGGGACAGTTCCCCGACGTGAAGGTCTACGACACCAGCTCCGACCTGATGCGCGACGTCAATTCCGGCCGCGTGAAGGCCGCCTTCGCGGATTCGCCGATCCTCGCCTACAACATCAAGCTCGGCAACTTCCCGAACCTGCGGCTGGTCGAGTCCTACAAGCCCGTCGTGATCGGCTCGGTCGGCATCGGCGTGCGCAAGGACGACGCGGCCCTGCTGGCGAAGATCGATGCCGGCCTCGCCAAGATCAAGGAGAGCGGCGAGCTCGCCAAGATCCTCGAGAAGTGGGGCCTGCAGCCGGCCGCGAACCCGTCCTGATCGGGCTCAAGGCCAGCCTCTCACGGATAGCCTCATGGACAGCTTCCTCGCCGACGCGCGGGAATTCGTACCCATCCTGCTCCAGGGCGTGTGGCTGACGATCCTGATCACGGTCGGCTCGCTCGTGGTCTCGACCGCGCTCGGCCTGGTCTGGGCGATGATGCGGGTGTCGGGCGTGCGCGCCCTCTCCTTCTTCGCCGCGACCTTCATCAACGTGATCCGGGGCATCCCGATCATCGTGCAGCTGTTCTACATCTACTTCGTGCTGCCGGATTTCGGGCTCTCGCTCTCGGCCGTGCAGGCGGGCGTGCTCGGTCTCGGCCTCGCCTACTCGGCCTACCAGGCCGAGAACTTCCGCGCCGCCATCGAGGCGATCGACAAGGGCCAGGTCGAGGCGGCTCGGACCATCGGCATGGGCTGGGGGCTGACGATGCGGCGGGTGCTGCTGCCGCAGGCCTTCCGGACGGCGCTTCCGCCCTTCGGCAACGTGATGATCATGATGCTGAAGGACTCGTCCCAGGCCTCCACCATCACGGTGGCGGAGCTGGCGCTGCAGGGCAAGCTCATCGCCTCGGCGACCTTCAAGAACACCAGCGTCTTCACCCTGGTGGCCCTGATGTACCTCACCCTGAGCCTGCCCTTGATCCTGATCGTGCGCCACTTCGAGAAGCGGGCCGGCCGGCGATGATCGAGCTCGACGACGTCCGCAAGTCCTTCGGGGCGCTCCCCGTCCTCAAGGGCATCACCGCGCGGGTCGAGAAGGGCGAGGTGGTCTGCGTCATCGGGCCTTCGGGCTCGGGCAAGTCCACGGTGCTCCGCTGCATCAACGGGCTCGAATCCTACGACAGCGGCACGATCCGGGTGAACGGCCGCCGGGTCGACCGGAGCGACCGCTCGATCCGCGCTGTCCGGGTCCAGGTCTCGATGGTCTTCCAGCGCTTCAACCTGTTTCCCCACCGCACGGCGCTCGAGAACGTCATCGAAGGGCCGATCTACGTGAAGGGCGAGGACCGGAAGGAGGCGACGGAGCGCGGCCGGGCGCTGCTCGCCCGGGTCGGGCTCGCCGGCAAGGAGACGGCCCATCCGCCCCAGCTCTCCGGCGGCCAGCAGCAGCGCGTCGCCATCGCCCGGGCGCTCGCCATGCGCCCGCGGGTGCTCCTGTTCGACGAGCCGACCTCCGCCCTCGACCCCGAGCGCGTCGCCGAGGTGCTGCGGGTGATGCGGGCGCTCGCCGAGGAGGGCCGCACCATGCTGGTCGTCACCCACGAGATGGCCTTCGCCCGCGACGTCGCCCACCGGGTGGTCTTCCTGCACGAGGGCCGGATCGAGGAGGACGGGCCGCCGGAGCAGGTGTTCTCCGCGCCGCGGTCGGACCGGTTCCGGCAGTTCCTGGCACGGGGGGAGTGACGGCGGTGGCGTTAGGGAAGGCGTAAACCGGAGCCATCCTCCACGATGTTCGTTGACGGATCTCGACCCGGCATGCGAGGCCACGCATGATGACGGGCGAAGCGACCACGGAGGATGCGATGCCGATGCAAGTGGCCAAGCGCTCCCTGCTGCGCGTCTTCACGATGGGCTTGAGCGCGCCGGCCTTCCTGGTGGCCCCTGCGGCCGAGATGCGGGTGCTGCGCCGTGGAGAGACGATCCACCAGGCCTGGAGCAACGTCGGCACGCACATGGCCCGCAGCCTGGGGAGCCTGACGGGTGAGCAGCGGACCGACCGACGGACCGGCTGAGGGCGGCGTCCAGGCGGACATTCCGAAGCAGTTCGTCGAGCGCGGCATGCTGGCCCTCGATGGCGTCGTGCCCCGGGAGCAGCAGGAAGACGTGGTGCGGCGCGTCCTGCAGGCGGCCACCACCGTGATGGTGAAGCAGACGGCGGTCGAGGCGCAGTTCAGCGGGTACCTGCCGCCGCCCTCCATGATCGCGCAGTACGATCGCATTCACCCGGGCCTGGCGGATCGCATCATGGCCATGGCGGAGAACGACCAGCGGTCGCAGATCGCCATGGTCGAGGACGCGAACCGGCGAACCGACCGCTACCAGCTGCTGGCGCTCGGGGCCGGGTTCGTCGGCCTGCTCTGCGTCCTCGCCACGGCCACGTTCCTCGCTCTCCACGGCCAGAAGGAGGTCGCCCTCGGTGCCCTGGCCATCGGCGTGAGCGGCATCATCGCCACGCTGGTCAACGCGCCCTTCGGGAAGAGGAAGAAGCGCCTGGACGAGGCGCAGGGCTGAGGCCGGCAAGACGGCCCCGGGCCCTGGCGCGCCGGGGTCGCTCCCTCATCCCCGCGTCATCACCACGTCGAGCTGCGGCTTCTGGTTGATGGTCTGGAACACCACGCAATACCGCTCGGTGAGCTTGAGCAGCTGGTCGAGCTTCTCCTGCGGCGCGTCCGTGTCGACCTCGAAGGTGAGGCGGATCGCCCGGAAGCCCACGGGCGCGCCCTTGTCGACGCCGAGCGTGCCGCGGAAGTCGAGGTCGCCCTCGGCCTTGACCAAGCCCTTGCGCAGGGGGATCTCGAGGGCAGTCGCCACCGCCTTCAGGGTCACGCCGGCGCAGGCCACCAGGGCCTCGAGCAGCATGTCGCCGGAGCACAGTTCGGCGCCGGAGCCGCCGCTCGCCGGGTGCAGGCCCGCCACGGCGAGCGCCCGGCCGGTCTCGACCTTGCAGGCGATGCCGCCGTCGTCCAGCGACCCCTGCGCCTTCAGGGTGATGACGGCCGCGTCCGGATCGGTGCGGTAGCGGTCCTTGATCGGGGCCTGGAGCGAGCGCAGTGCGGTGGCGTCCATGCGGGTGTCCTCCCTGTTATGGGCGAACGGCTTAGCATCCCGCGCCTTCGCCCCGCCAGGGGCCACGGCGAAGGTCTCACGGCGAAGGACTCACCACCACAGAGCGGAGGCGTCCGGCCTCGCCCGGTCGGGCTCGCCCTCCGGGCGCAGCGAGCGGTCGAGGCTCGCCAGGATGGTGCGGGCGGCAGCCTCGCTGCCGGGCGCCGAGGGCTGGCGCGGGCGGCTCAAGGGGAGCGGGATCGCATCGTCGATCCGGCCGGGCTTCGGGCGGAGCACCACGGCCCGGTCGGCGAGCGCCACCGCCTCGGCGACGTCGTGGGTGACGAGGACCACCGTCGGGCGGCTCTCCTCCCACAGGGCGAGGAGGTGGCGGTGCAGCCCGGCCCGGGTCAGCGCGTCGAGGGCCGAGAACGGCTCGTCGAGGAGCAGCACCTTCGGGGCGGTGACGAAGGCGCGGGCGATCGCCACCCGCTGCTGCTGGCCGCCCGACAGGTCGCGGGGCCAGCGCCCGGCATGCTCGGCGAGGCCGACCCGGTCGAGGGCATGGGCGACCCGGGCCCGGCGCTCGGCCCTGGACAGGTCGGCGAGGCCGAAGGCCACGTTGTCGGCGACGCTGAGCCAGGGCAGGAGCCGCGGCTCCTGAAAGACGATGCCGACGCCCGGATGCGGCGCCGCGATCGCCTCGCCGTCGAGGCTGATGCGGCCGGCGCTCGCCCGGTCGAGCCCGGCGATCAGGCGCAGCAGCGTGGTCTTGCCGCAGCCCGAGCCGCCGATCAGCGCGAGGATCTCGCCGGCCCGGACCTCGAGCGAGATGTCGGCGAGCGCCCGCGTGCCGTCGGCGTAGGTCTTCGACAGCCGGTCGAGGAGGAGCATGTCAGAGGGTGTCCCGCGCGGTGTCCTGCCAGCGGGCGAGCGGCTGCGTGAGCCCCACGAGCACCGCGTCGCAGAGCTTGCCGAGGGCGGCGAAGGCCAGGATGGCGGCGACGATCTGGTCCGGCTTGCCGAGCTGCTGGCCATCGAGGAGGAGGTAGCCCAGGCCCTCGGAGGCGCCGAGCAGCTCGGCGGCGGCCACGAACATGAAGCCGAGCCCCAAGCCCGTGCGAAGCGCCACCAGGGTCGCGGGCAGCACCGCCGGCAGCAGGATGCGCCGGGCGAGATCCAGCCGCGAGAGCCGGAAGACGCGGCCCACCTCAACGAGCTTGCGGTCGACGCCCGCGATGGCGCCCGCCACCCCGAGATAGACCGGGAAGAACACGCCGACCGCGATCAGGGTGATCTTCGAGGCCTCGAAGATGCCGAACCACAGGATGAACAGCGGCACCCAGGCGATCGAGGGGATCGCCCGCAGGGCCTGCAGGCTCGGATCGACCAGGCGCCGGGCGAGCGGCAGGGTGCCGGTCAGCGCCCCGACGGCGATCCCCGCCACCGCCCCGAAGCCGAAGCCCGCCGCGACCCGGGTCAGGCTGGCGAGCACGTGGGTCCACAGCTCGCCGCTCGCCGCCAGCCCCCACAGGGTGGCGATCACCCGGCTCGGCGGCGGCACCAGCCGCCCCTGCGCCAGCCCCGCCCGCACCGCCCCCTCCCACAGGAGGGCGAGGCCGAGCGGCAGCACGAGGCCGGTGACGACCCGTCCGCCGGGCAGGGACAGGCTCCTGCGCGAGCCCTTGGGCGAATCCTCGCGCAGGCTCTCGGCCGGCGCGGCCGCGAGGGGGAGCGGGCCGGCCTCCATCGGCGGGATCAGCGCGCCGCCGGCGTGAAGCGCGGGTCGATCAGCGCCTCGACCGCGGCGCCGACATCGGTGCCGGCGGGGATCACCCCGGCGTCGAGGAGCGCGGTGCCGGCGTCGAGGATCGTCTCGGCCTGGAGCTTGCCGATCGCCGGTTGCGACAGGTCGGTGCGATCGAGCTGGCGCGCCACCACCGGCTCGGGCAGCTTGGTCGCCGCCGCCAGGATGCGCTTCAGCTCCTGCGGATCGGAGAGCGCGAGCTGGCGCGCCTCCTCGTAGGCCGCCAGCACCTTGCGGGTCAGCTCCGGGTTCTGCTTCGCGAAATCCTCGCGGACGTTGAGGACGCCCCAGGTGTTGGCGGCGGCGTCGCGGTGGAAGAGCACGTCGCCGTTCTCGATCTCGGCCGCCGCCATGATCGGGTCGAGGCCGGCCCAGGCATCGACGTCGCCGCGGTCGAGCGCCGTGCGCCCGTCCGGGTGCTGGAGCAGCACCAGCTTCACGTCGCGCTCGGTCAGGCCGGCGCCGCGCAAGGAGCGGATCAGGAAGATGTGCGGGTCGGTGCCGCGGGTGACGGCGACGCGGCGGCCCTTCAGGTCCTTGACGGCGGTGATGCCGGTATTCGGCCGCGTCACCAGAGCGGTCCATTCCGGCCGCGAGAAGGCGTAGATCGCCTTGATCGGGTTGCCGTTGATCCGCGCCAGCAGGGCCGCGGCGCCGGCGGTCGAGCCGATGTCGATCGAGCCGGCGTTGAGGAACTCGAGCGCCTTGTTGGAGCCCAGCGACTGGACCCAGCGCACCGTCACCTCGTCGGGGGCCAGGGCCTTCTCGAGCAGGCCCTTCTCCTTGAGCACCAGGCTGACCGGGTTGTAGGTCGCCCAGTCGAGGCGCACTTCCCTGGCTCCCTGCGCGGCCGCCGGACCGCCCGCGGCGGCGAGGCTCGCGGCGCCGAGGGCGGCGATCAGTGCGCGGCGATGAATGCCCATCGTCTCTCTCCTGCTGGCCGCCGCGGCCGGGGGCCGGAAGCCGGCGGGGAAGCTAGGGGGCAGTGTTCGGTGTGTCAAACGACATGAACGTAAAAACGAATTAGCCTTTCTGCCGAACGCTGCCGCCCGGCGGTGGGCGCGACGGCCGGAGCCCTGGCTTCCGGGGGCCCATGATGCGAAACAGGGGAAGGACGCGACGGAACCCGGCCGCGCCGCACCACCCGCGAAGGCCCGATCCGGCTGCCATGTCCGATATCGCCATCGACCCGTCCGACACCGAGGCCGCCCTCGCCGCCCTTCTCGCCGGCATCGATCAGTCCCTGAGCGAGCCGACGCGCCTGCGCGAGCGGCTGGTGCCGGAACTGCGCCGCATCATCGAGGCCGGCCGGGCCGAGGCCGAGCGGCGGCTCCTCGCCGACCGCGACGGCCATGCCTGCGCCGGGCTGATCTGCGCCCAGATGGATGCGGTGATCCGGGCGATCTACGACGCCGTCGTCAAGCGGCTCTACCGGTCCGACAACCCGACGGCGGCCGAGCAGATCGCCGTGGTGGCGACCGGCGGCTACGGCCGCGGCCTGCTGGCGCCGGGCTCCGACATCGATCTCCTGTTCCTGCTGCCCTACAAGCAGACAGCCTGGAGCGAGAGCGTCGTCGAGGCGATGCTCTACGTGCTGTGGGACCTCAAGCTGAAGGTCGGCCACGCCACCCGCTCGGTCGCCGACTGCCTGCGCGAGGGCCGCGGCGACATGACGGTCCGCACCGCGCTCCTCGAATCCCGCTTCCTGTTCGGCGACCGGGCGCTGTTCGACGAGCTCGAGACCCGCTTCGACCGCGAGGTGGTGCAGGGCACCGCCGCCGAGTTCGTCGAGGCCAAGCTCAAGGAGCGCGACGCCCGCGTGCAGAAGAGCGGCGCCTCGCGCTACCTCGTCGAGCCCAACGTCAAGGACGGCAAGGGGGGGCTTCGCGACCTCAACACCCTGTTCTGGATCGCCAAGTACACCTTCCGGGTGAAGGAAGCCGAGGATCTGGTCGAGGCCGGCCTGTTCACGCCCGACGAGTACCGGCTGTTCCAGCGCTGCGACGAGTTCCTGTGGCGGGTGCGCTGCCACATGCACTTCGCCACCGGGCGGGCCGAGGAGCGGCTCTCCTTCGGGCTCCAGCCGCGCATCGCCGAGCGCCTGGGCTACGGCGCCCGCGGCGGCCTCGCCGCGGTCGAGCGCTTCATGAAGTCGTACTTCCTGATCGCCAAGGACGTCGGCGACCTCACCGCCATCGTCTGCGCCGAGATGGAGGCGCGCCACGCCAAGCGCCCGCCGGTGCTCGACCGCTGGCTGCGCCGCTTCAAGCAGCATTTCCGCGCTCCCGACCTCGAAGCGGACGACTTCCGCATCCATACCGGCCGGCTCGACGTGCGCGGCGACGACGCCTTCGAGCGCGATCCCGTCAACCTGATCCGGCTGTTCTGGCTCTCCGACCGCCACGACCTCGCGATCCACCCCGACGCGAGCCGGCTCGCGACCCGGTCCTTGAGCCTGATCGGCCCGATGGTGCGGGTGGACCCGGAGGCCAACCGCCTGTTCCTGGAGCTGCTCACCTCGCAGAACGCCCCCGAGACGGTGCTGCGGCACATGAACGAGACCGGGGTGCTCGGGCGCTTCGTGCCGGATTTCGGCCGCATCGTCGCGATGATGCAGTTCAACATGTACCACCACTTCACGGTGGACGAGCATCTGATCCGCTCGCTCGGCGTGCTGGCCAAGATCGAGGCGGGGG
>NZ_LABY01000145.1:2500-5248 GCF_001043975.1 Methylobacterium variabile | reverse complement strand
TATCTGAGAAAGAGAAGCGTGGACGGCGTTGTCCCTGCGGATCCGGGTTTCGGCCTGGATCGTGAGTAGGATGATGCTGGTTCGACGTTTCGGTGCTCACACGACCGGCGGAAACGCTGGTTGGTTGTGTGCTTCCGTTTATGTTGTGATCAGCTTTGATCAGCTCTTCAACTTGAGAGTTTGATCCTGGCTCAGAGCGAACGCTGGCGGCAGGCTTAACACATGCAAGTCGAGCGGGCATCCTTGTGGTGTCAGCGGCAGACGGGTGAGTAACGCGTGGGAACGTGCCCTTCGGTTCGGAATAACTCAGGGAAACTTGAGCTAATACCGGATACGCCCTTCTGGGGAAAGGCTTGCTGCCGAAGGATCGGCCCGCGTCTGATTAGCTGGTTGGTGAGGTTACGGCTCACCAAGGCGACGATCAGTAGCTGGTCTGAGAGGATGATCAGCCACACTGGGACTGAGACACGGCCCAGACTCCTACGGGAGGCAGCAGTGGGGAATATTGGACAATGGGGGCAACCCTGATCCAGCCATGCCGCGTGAGTGATGACGGCCTTAGGGTTGTAAAGCTCTTTTCTCCGGGACGATAATGACGGTACCGGAGGAATAAGCCCCGGCTAACTTCGTGCCAGCAGCCGCGGTAATACGAAGGGGGCTAGCGTTGCTCGGAATCACTGGGCGTAAAGGGCGCGTAGGCGGTTTTTTAAGTCGGGGGTGAAAGCCTGTGGCTCAACCACAGAATGGCCTTCGATACTGGAAGACTTGAGACCGGAAGAGGACAGCGGAACTGCGAGTGTAGAGGTGAAATTCGTAGATATTCGCAAGAACACCAGTGGCGAAGGCGGCTGTCTGGTCCGGTTCTGACGCTGAGGCGCGAAAGCGTGGGGAGCAAACAGGATTAGATACCCTGGTAGTCCACGCTGTAAACGATGAATGCTAGCCGTAGGGGTGCATGCACCTCTGTGGCGCCGCTAACGCATTAAGCATTCCGCCTGGGGAGTACGGTCGCAAGATTAAAACTCAAAGGAATTGACGGGGGCCCGCACAAGCGGTGGAGCATGTGGTTTAATTCGAAGCAACGCGCAGAACCTTACCATCCCTTGACATGGCGTGTTATCCGGAGAGATCCGGGGTCCCCTTCGGGGGCGCGCACACAGGTGCTGCATGGCTGTCGTCAGCTCGTGTCGTGAGATGTTGGGTTAAGTCCCGCAACGAGCGCAACCCACGTCCTCAGTTGCCATCATTTGGTTGGGCACTCTGGGGAGACTGCCGGTGATAAGCCGCGAGGAAGGTGTGGATGACGTCAAGTCCTCATGGCCCTTACGGGATGGGCTACACACGTGCTACAATGGCGGTGACAATGGGCAGCGAAGGGGCGACCTGGAGCGAATCCCCAAAAGCCGTCTCAGTTCGGATTGCACTCTGCAACTCGGGTGCATGAAGGCGGAATCGCTAGTAATCGTGGATCAGCACGCCACGGTGAATACGTTCCCGGGCCTTGTACACACCGCCCGTCACACCATGGGAGTTGGTCTTACCCGACGGCGCTGCGCCAACCGCAAGGGGGCAGGCGACCACGGTAGGGTCAGCGACTGGGGTGAAGTCGTAACAAGGTAGCCGTAGGGGAACCTGCGGCTGGATCACCTCCTTTCTAAGGATGCTGTTTGTCAGGATGATCGGCTCTGCCGGTCCGCTCCTCGTACGGCGTCGTTGGATCCAGGGCTCAGTCAGAGCCCATTTGGCGGGACACGCCGTCTTCGTTTCTCTTTCTCATCATCCGGACAACGCTGGCGGGAGCCGGCGACGGGCCTGTAGCTCAGGTGGTTAGAGCGCACCCCTGATAAGGGTGAGGTCGGACGTTCGAGTCGTCCCAGGCCCACCAGGATCAGGAGACGGTGATCTCGCTGCCGAGCGGCGTCCCACGGGGCTGTAGCTCAGTTGGGAGAGCGCGTGCTTTGCAAGCATGAGGTCGTCGGTTCGATCCCGTCCAGCTCCACCACCCTCCCCTGCCCAAGGCTTCAAAGCTAAAGTGGCAGTGCGGTCGAGGGTCGTCTGGATCAAAGAGCTTCGCACCATCGACGCAATCGCGGGTGGCTGCGGATATCTGACATCGTGAAGAGGGAATGTGCCCGGGTCGCTGCGAGAGCGGCGAACCCGGGTGCGTTCGGCAAGCATAAGGCAGCGGGTCCGAAAGGACCGGCTGCCGGTCTTTATCGTGACCGTGGACGACGGTGACGGGCAGCTACGGCTGTCGGTCATCACCGGACACCGATCATGAGAGCGATCAAGTGCCTTAAGAGCATCTGGTGGATGCCTTGGCGCTGAGAGGCGATGAAGGACGTGGTACGCTGCGATAAGCCTTGGGGAGCTGCGAACGAGCTTTGATCCAGGGATCTCCGAATGGGGAAACCCACCTTCAGCCACCGTATCGTGGGAACAGGGCGACCTGCTCTCACGCTACGATGGTTTGAGAAGGTATCAGGCCCTGAATTCATAGGGGTTTGAAGCGAACCCGGGGAACTGAAACATCTCAGTACCCGGAGGAAAGGACATCAACGAGACTCCGTCAGTAGTGGCGAGCGAACGCGGACCAGGCCAGCGCCTGGCATGACGCTTACCGGAACGGCCTGGAATGGCCGGCAAGAAGGGTGACAGCCCCGTACGGGACAGGCGATTGCCAGGACACGAGTAAGGCGGGACACGTGAAATCCTGTCTGAAGATGGGGGGACCACCCTCCAAGCCTA
>NZ_LABY01000144.1 GCF_001043975.1 Methylobacterium variabile | reverse complement strand
TTCGAAGGCGCTGCGGTATCACGTGGTCGACTGCGCGCCCTGCTCCGCCTCCGTCGTGCCCGGCACCGGCCCCTTGGCGGCGACGTGGCTGACGAAGGCGTCGACCCAGGCGTCGAACCGGGCCATCGCGTCGGCCTCCCGCATCATGTCGTCGGCCTGATCGTCGGCGTAAGGACGCCCGATCCCGGTGCGGGCATGGCGCCAGAGCAGGTCCGGCACCTCGATGCCGCTGTAGCGGCACTGCCAGACGAGGCCCTGATAGGCCTTCCGCTCCTCGCCGCCATAGGGCTCGTCGTCCGGGTCGAACCAGGCCGGATGGCTCAAGATGCGGGGCAGGCCCGCCTCGTCGACCTCGTTGCCGCCCTCGTTGCCGTAGCAGAAGAAGCCGGCGGTGCGGCCCTCGAGGTGGTTCCTCGTCAGGTCGCGCCAGAGCGGCGACCGCTCGAGGGCCTGCGCCTTCAGGGTGCTCTTCTTGTCGATGAGGTCCGGCCGCGGGTTGCCGCCGCTCATGCAGACCAGGCGGTCGAACATCGCCTTCAGGTTGGTGGTCGGCCCGTACCACCAGACCGGGCCGATGATCGCCCAGGCATCCGCCCGGGCGAGGCGCGGGTAGAGCTTCTCGTTCCACATCAGGTCGGGCTGGTGGTCGCTGCCCGGGCCGTAGCAGTTGCAGGGCCAGACGCAGAGCGCCATCGAGGTCCCGACGCAGCCGTTGCAGCCCTGGATCTTGGGCTTGCCATGCTCGTTGCCGATGTCGACGTGGTCGGCCTGCCAGGCCGCCGGCAGGCGCCCGAGCATCCGGTGCATCAGCGCCCGCGCCTTGCCGTCGAGGCCGGGGCAGCCGTCGACCCGCCGCGCCGAGCCGGCGACGATCAGCACCCGGAGCGGGCGCTCCTCCAGCGGCAGGGCCGCGACGGCGGTCTCGAGCTCACTCACGGGCCTCGTCCTCCCCTCCCCGGCCGGGTGCCGGGGCGGGAGGCCAAAGCCCTGACAATCGCGGTCGTTCCCGCCTCAGGCGGCGGCGTCCCGGCTGCCCTCGGCAGCGAGCACGCCGCGGCGGATCTGGTCCTCCTCGATCGACTCGAACAGAGCCTTGAAGTTGCCCTCGCCGAAGCCGTCGTCGCCTTTCCGCTGGATGAACTCGAAGAAGATCGGCCCGATCGCGTTGGCGGAGAAGAGCTGCAGCAGGATCTTGGTCATCCCACCCTCGACCACGCCCTCGCCGTCGATCAGGATGCCGTTCTGCTCCATCCGCTCCAGCGGCTCGCCGTGGCCGGGCAGGCGCCGGTCGACGCGGCGGTAGTAGACCGAGGGCGGCGCGGGCATGAAGGCGACGCCGCCGGCCCGCAGCGCCTCGATCGTCGCGTAGATGTCGCGGCAGCCGCAGGCGATGTGCTGGATGCCCTCGCCGTTATAGGCGTGCAGGTACTCCTCGATCTGGCTCTTCTCGTCGGCCGACTCGTTGATCGGGATGCGGATCTTGCCGTCGGGCGAGGTCAGCGCCTTCGAGAACAGGCCGGTATGCTTGCCCTCGATGTCGAAGTAGCGGATCTGCCGGAAGTTGAAGATGCGCTCGTAGAACCCGGCCCACACCCCCATCCGGCCGCGATGCACGTTGTGGGTCAGGTGGTCGAGGTAGTAGAGGCCGAGACCCTGCGGAGCGGGGTCGCGCTCGCCCAGCCATTCGAACTCGGCGTCGTACGCCGAGCCCTTCGCGCCATAGGCTTCGACGAAGTAGAGCAGCGAGCCGCCGATGCCCTTGATCGCCGGCACGTCGAGGGTCTTGCCTCCCTCCGCCGGGTCGGCCGGCTCGGCGCCGAGCGCGAGCGCGCGCTCGTAGGCGGCCTTGGCGTCGGCCACCCGGAACGCCATCGACGGGGCGCAGGGGCCGTGGGCGGCGACGAAGCGGTGGCCGTGCGTGCCGGGCTCCTCGTTGACGAGGTAGTTCACGTCGCCCTGGCGGTAGACCGTGATGGCCTTGGTGCGGTGGCGCGCCACCGCCGTGAAGCCCATGGCGCGGAAGAGGTCGTGCAGCGCCTGCGGCTCGGGATGGGCGTATTCCACGAACTCGAACCCGTCCGTGCCCATCGGGTTGGCGGCGGTGACCTGCGCGGCCGGGGCGTCGTGCGGATAGGGGCCCATGGAATCCTCCTTCGTTCGTGGCCCTCAATCCAGCATGGACGGCCCGCGCGGGGCGTGCAAAATCCGGCCGCCGGCCCGACTCTCCCGCACGGATCGTGCACGCATGCGGCCTCCGATGACCGATTCCCTCACCCTCGACGGATTCGACCTGAAGATCCTCGCGGCGTTGCAGGAGGATGGACGGCTCGGCAACCAGGAGCTCGCCGAGCGGGTCCACCTGTCGCCGAGCCAGTGCTCGCGCCGGCGCCTGCGCCTGGAGGAGCGCGGCGTGGTGCGGGGCTACCGGGCCGACCTCGCGCCGGGGCCGCTGGGACTGCGGGTCACGGTGTTCACCAAGGTGGCCCTCGCCACCCACAACCGCGACAACGCCCGCCGCTTCGCCGAGCTGGTCCGCGGCCTCGACTGCGTGCTGGAGGCCCACGTCCTCACCGGCGACAGCGACTACCTGCTCAAGCTGATCGTGCCCGACCTGAAGGCCCTCTCGGCGGTGGTCAACGACGTGCTCCTGCCGCACGAGAGCGTGGCGCACGTCCACTCGTCGGTGGTGCTCGACACCCTCAAGGAGGCCGCGCCGCTGCCACTGCCTCGCTCGGCCACGGCGAGCTAGAGCGTTTTCCGGCGAAGCCGCAAAATCAAAACCTAGAGCACTGCCCGATGGCAACGCGATCGGCCGATGGCAGCACGATCGGGCAGTACTCTGGAGCAGCGCCCGACCTGCGCGGGCGCCGCTCTAGATCACCCGCGCCACCCCGGGCAGTCGCCGGGCCGCCGCCACCGTGGCGGATCCTGCCGCGACGGCGCCCGTGAAGACCAGGACGAACTTGGCGGCGGCCGGCAGGCGAGTGCCGACGAGCGCGTATTGCAGCCAGGTCACGAAGACGTAGTGGACGAGGTAGAGGCCGTAGGCCTGTGGCCGGAGCGCGTCGAGCGGCGAACCGGGAGTGCCGAAGCGGGCGAACGCGGCCGGCAGGGCGACGCAGCACGCTGCGCAGCACGTCGGCAGGGCGAGCGCGCCGGCGGGCGTCCAGGCGCCGCCCGGCCGGCTCAGCAGCAGCCCCGCAAGCGCGAGGGCGGCGGATGCGAGCCAGAGCGGCCAGTGGCGCGCGAAGGCGCCGTCCCGCGTCGCGAAGGCGTCAATCCCGGCCGCCCCGATCAGGAGGCCGCAGAAGAAGTAGGCGGCGTAGAGCAGCACCCGGCTCGCCTGCAGGCGAAGAAGCCGAGCCCGACCCAGCGGTCCGGCCCGAAGGCCCAGGCCAGGGGCAGATAGGCCGCCAGGGAGACGCCGAGCAGGATCGCGACGGCCGCGACGGGCCGGTCCGCCCCCGCCCGGACGCGGCGCGCGAGCCCCTCGACGGCACCGGGCGCGACGGCATGGAGGCCCGCTCCCACCCCGTCGAAGACGAGGAGCACCCAGAGGAACCAGGCCACGCCCCCGGGCCAGGGTCCCGCCGTCACGGTGTGCCACCAGTAGGCCGGGAAGCCCGCGGCCCCGCCGGCGAGCCGGAAGGAGGGATAGTAGGCGAGCGGCATCAGCACCAGCACGGCCGCCCCGAAGGGCAGGCCGAGGCGCCGCAGCCGGTCCCGCAGGAAGGCCCGGGCGCCGCGCGCCCGCAGCCCCGGCCAGGCGAAGAGGCCCGATAGCAGGAACATCAGCGCCATGAAGAAGCTGTCGTTGACGAGCACCACGGCGTCGAGGAGACGCCAGGTGTCCGGATCGACGATGGGCGCGGTCGAGCGCAGATAGTGCCGGTGATCGAGGTACCCGAAGGTGGCGTAGGCCAGGGCCGCGTGATGCGCGACGACGAGCAGCGTCACGGCCGTCCGGGCCCGGTCGACGGCGATCACCCGACCGTGCCTCTCCCCGGTCCTCATCCGCTCCCCCCTGCCCGTCAGGTTGGAGCAGACCTGCGGCTCGGGCTCAAGCCGGCGCGCGGCGTCAGAACTCCATCCCCAGCTTCACCCGCACCGCGTGGCGCTCGAAGTGGGTCAGGTCGAGGGGGCGGCGGGTGTGGTCGGGCGTGCGGTCGCGACCGGCGACCTGGCCCGCATAGGCGAGGGTCACGAAGGCCTTGTCCGACAGGCGCCGGTAGAGCAGCGGGCCCAGCGTCAGGGCCCGCCCCTCGAAGCGGTTGAGGAAGGCGCCGTCATAGGCCCGCAGGTAGCGGACCTCCGGGCCGACGAAGGTGTCGGAATCGAGCCGGAACGCCACCGCGTTCGACCACAGGAAGGTCGAGGAGCGGTCGGTCTCGCGGGTGCCGCGCAGGGTGCCGACCGTCGGCTCGACGCTGAGGTTCATGCCGTACCAGACCTTGTCGGGCACCAGCCGCAGGTCGAGCTGGAGCACGCTCTCCATGTCGAACAGGTTGGCGCCGGTTCCCTCGACCGGCAGGACCCGGGCGAAGCGCGGGCGCAGCTCCAGCGCGAGGCCGAGGGGCTGGGCGTCCGTGCCCTTGAGGAACTGGTACTTCAGCTCGATGCCGGCGCCGTCGAAGCTGCCGTTGTCCTTGTCGGGCAGGTCGGTGCCGCCCCGCACGCGCCGGGCGTCGCCGAACAGGCCGAACTCGATGCTGAACGCGTCGGTCGGGTCGAACTGGTAGCTGAGCTTGGTGCTGGCGGCGCCGTAGCGGGCGGGCCCCGTCTCGCCCCGCCGCTTGCCCGCGCGCCCGACGGTGTCGAGGAGCACCTCCTGCTCGCCGCGGCGACCGGTGGTGGAGCCTTCCGTGAAGCCGAACAGGTTCTCGGTGTCGACGTCGCTCTCCTCCCCGGCGGCGGCCGGCTGCGCCAGCGCGCCGAGAAGCAGGGCGCCGCGGACGATGCGGCCCGGTCTCATCATACCCCTCGGGTGTGCTCCCACCTCGCCGGGGCCGTGTGGCACGGGCCCGCAGAGCCGCGCAAGCCGGCCGCGCGGGCGTCGTCGTCGCCAAACGGTGATGAAACCTCCGCCGTTGACGAACGCTTGATTGATCCGGGCCACACTGGAAGCAGGGACGGACCCGGCAGAGGTCAGGCGCCATGATGTGGGACGGCATCGCACTCTTCTCCGGCGCGCCGGTGCGGCGCTCAGCGGACGGCGTGCTGGGTGCCGCGGGGGCGCCGGAGCCCGAGCCGCCGCGGCGGGCCAAGGTCGGCCTCGCGCTCGGCGGCGGCGCCGCCCGCGGCTGGTCGCATATCGGGGCGATCGAGGTGCTGCAGGAAGCCGGCATCCCCATCGACGTGGTGGCGGGCTGCTCGATCGGGGCGGCGGTGGGAGCCTGCCACGCCGCAGGCAAGCTCGGCGAGCTGCGCGAGTTCGCCCTGTCGCTGACCAAGCGCCGGGTGATGGGCCTGCTCGATTTCCACATCAGCGGCTCGGGGCTGATCGCCGGCGAGCGCCTGCGGCGGCTGCTCGAGCGGGACCTCGGCTCCTGCCGCATCGAGGACCTGCCGCTGACCTTCGCGGCGGTGGCCACCGAGCTCGGCACCGGCCACGAGATCTGGCTGACCCGCGGCGGCCTCGTCGAGGCGGTGCGGGCCTCCTACGCGCTCCCGGGCATCTTCGATCCCGTCAAGATCGCCGGGCGCTGGCTGATGGACGGGGCGCTGGTCAACCCGGTGCCCGTGACGGCGGCCCGGGCGCTCGGCGCCGACGTCGTGCTCTGCGTCAACCTCAACGGCGACATGCGGGTGCGGGGCACGGTGATCCAGTCCCACGGGGCGGAAGGCGCGGACGCCGTGATGGAAGCGGCCGCCGAGGCCGCCGCCGCGATGCCGGAGGAGCCGCGGCGCTGGCCCCTCATCGGCGCGCGGCGGCCCCGGCCGAAGCCCCGGCCGGATGCCGGCGCGCCGAGCGGCATCGCCAGCGTGATGGTCGATGCCTTCAACATCACGCAGGACCGGATCTCGCGCTCGCGCCTCGCCGGCGACCCGCCGGACGTGATGATCAACCCGAAGCTCGCCCAGATGGGCCTGTTCGAGTTCCACCGCGCCGAGGAGTGCATCGAGCTCGGCCGCCAGGCCACCCGGCGGATGCTGCCGGAGATCCACGAGATGATCGCCGCCGCGGTGACGCCGGTGTGAGGCGGCCGAATCGGCCGGGCGGCCGCGGCGGGGGTCGCGGTCAGGCCGTGGCGATGTACTCGCGCAGGGCCTGGTGCTCGGCCTCGACCGACGCGATGCGGTGCTTGACCACGTCGCCGATCGACACGAGGCCGACGAGGCGGCCGTCCTCGACCACCGGGACGTGGCGGAAGCGCCCGTCGGTCATCATCTCCATCACCTCGTCGACGGCGGTGGCGCGGGTGCAGGTCACCACCTGCTCCGTCATGTGCCGGGACACCGGCACCTCGAGCGCCGCGGCGCCGCCGCGGACCACCGCCCGGATGATGTCGCGCTCCGAGAGCATGCCGAGGACGGTCTGGCCGGCATCGCTGACCACCAGGGCGCCGATGCCCTTCTCGGTCAGGAGCGCGGCGGCCTCCGCCAGCGTGCGGTGGGGCTGCACGGTCACGACGGTGCGGCCCTTCTGCGACAGGATGCGCGCAACGGTCATCAACACCTCCCTGTTCGGGCCCCGCCGGCCTCGGGTCCGGGCGGGACGCTCACGTGTCAAGTGGGACGCTCACTTGGGCACCGAGTGTGTGACCGCCCGCCGGATCGCGCAAGCACCCAGGAGGTCGAGCAGGAGGTCGAGGCGGAGAGGCGCCCGGGATCTCAGCGTCGCCCGAGCCGGTCGATGAGGGGCATGAGGAGGAAGCCGACGAGGAAGCCGCCGAGATGCGCGTCCCAGGCCACGGCGGAGTCGCTCAGGCCGAGCGGCAGGGCGGCGAGGCCGAACAGCAGGTTGGTGACGAGCCAGATGGCGAGGAACACCGCCGCCGAGCGGTTGCGCAGGAGCTCCGGGATGGTCTGCAGCCGCGTCGGCACCGGGCGCTGCCAGGGCAGGGTCGCGGCCGGGCCCGCGGCCTCGACGGGGTGGAAGGCGAAGCGCACCGCCGCCGCCATCAGCCCCGAGACCCCCGCCGAGGCGCCGACCAGCGGCACGGTGCTCAACGGGTCGAGGAGGACGTGGAGCATCCCCCCGGCCGCCGTCGAGGCGAGGGCGATCAGGCCGTAGCGCCAGGCGCCGCAGCGCCGCGCCACCGGCGTGCCGAAGGCCGCGAGCCAGACGCTGTTGAGGAGCACGTGGGCCCAGGAGCCGTGCAGGAGCGCGTAGGTGACGAAGGTCCAGGGCATCGCGCCCCGATCGGCCACCAGGTAGGCCGCGAAGGCCTTGCGCGCCTCGACCTCGAGGGCCGTGCCCTCGGCGCTGCCCGCGGCCCGCAGCACGTCGGCGGCCCGGTCGGGGTCGAGGGCGAGGGTCCATCGCGCCGGCACCAGGGCGAGGTCGAGGAGCAGGCTGATGTCCCAGACGTCGGGCAGCACCTGCCGCACCGCGTGGAGCAGCACCAGGACCATGACCGACGCGGTGACCACGGCGGGCATGTTGAAGACCGGCACGCGCGGCGGTCGCGGAAGGTCGGGGGTGGCATCCATGCGGCACCTTTGCGGGCCGATGGGGCCGACCGCAAGGGCGAGCGGCGCCGCGGCCCGACGCGGCACGAAAAAAGAAGGGAGAGCGTTGCCGCTCTCCCCGAAAGAGGGCGATCGCGCCCGGCCGTCTCGCCGCGCGCATACGCCGTCAGGACCGTGACGCCGCGGGCCGGAAAAGGCCCTCACCCCTTTGAACGCGGGACGGCATAGGGTGCGCCCGTCACCCCAGCCAGCCCGAAAATCCTGTCGTCCATCACAATCGCGCAGGTGTGTGACAAACGCAACATCCATAATTCGGTAACCTTAACGGAACCTTACGCTCTCGCGGCTCGGCCGTTCGGCATACGGTCTGCTGAACCGAATCAGCTGAGCCGGCTGGCGTCCCGTTCCGGGACATCAGCCGGCCGTCACCGGGCAGCCAGCTCCGCGACCGTGCCAGACCGAGACGCCATGAAGCACCCGACCAGCCGCATGCTCCACGCCTACTGGAACGGCCTGCGCGGCGTTCGCGCCGCGCCGGAGCGGGGCGAGATCGAGCCCGGAGAGATCCGGCACGTGCTCGCCGACAGCCTGATCCTCGAGATCGACGCGCCCCGCCGCGCCGCCACGATGCGGCTCGCCGGCACCCGGCTCTGCGCGCTGTTCGGCGGCGAGCTGCGCGGCCTGTCCTTCGCCGGCCTGTGGGGGGAGGCCCCGGCCGCCGATCCGTGGCGGCTGATCGAGGTGGTGATCCAGGAGACGGCCGGCGTGGTGGTGGGCCTCGTCGGGGTCACGGAGGCCGGCGAGACCCTCGATCTCGAACTCCTGCTGCTGCCCCTGCGTCACCGGGGCAAGACCCAGGCCCGGGTGATCGGCTCCCTGTCCCCCGCGATCATCCCGACCTGGCTCGGCCTGCGCCCGATCGTGGCGGTGCGCACGGTGTCCCTGCGGATCCTCACCGCAGCCGAGGCGAACGCCGCCCCTCCCCCCGTGGAGGCGCCCCCGCCGGCCGCCAACGACGAGCCGGGCCTCGAGCGGCGCAAGCGCTTCGTGGTGCATCGCGGCGGCCGGATCTGACGTGTCGGCGATTCTTTAACCCTTCCGGTGCATCAAGGCCCGAGCGGTGCGTTCCGCTTGGGAGAGACGAGCGCCATGGGTCAGGCCCTGGGTTCGGCCACAGGTCTGGCCACGCTGCCGAGCTTGCGTCCCCTCGCCCTGCGGGCGGCGACGGACCAGCGCCGGCACCGTCGCGTGGCCGTGGCGCTGCTCGGCCGCTACATGCTCTCCGACCGCCAGGAATATCCCTGCCAGACCGTCGACATGTCGCCCGGCGGGGTGCGCCTGACCTGCGCGGTGAGCGGCGAGCTCGGCGAGCGCATCGTGATCTACCTCGAGCATGTCGGGCGGATCGAGGGGACCGTCACGCGGCTCCTGCCGGACGGCATCGCGGTCGCGATCAACGCCACCGCGCGCAAGCGCGACAAGATCGCCTCGCAGCTCACCTGGCTCGCCAACCGGGCGGTGCTCGGCCTGCCGGAGGACCGGCGCAACGAGCGCCTCGTGCCGCGCCAGCCCGGGACGATCCTGCGCCTCGAGGGCGGGCGCGAGATCGCGGCCCGCATCATCGACGTCTCGCTGTCGGGCGCCGCCGTGGCCTGCGAGGCCGAGCTGCCGCTCGATTCCGGCCTGACGATCGGCCGCACCCCCGGCCGGGTGGTGCGCCAGTTCAAGGGCGGCGTCGCAGTCGAGTTCCGGCTGCCCCTGTCGCCCGACCGGTTCGACGAGAACCTAGTGCTGTAGGGTCCAAGCCCAATCAGCTTGACCGTGTGCAGGACTGCTCAGGGGAAGGACTGCTCAGGGTGGAGAAGCGGTCATCGGCCCACCACCCGGAAGCCGACGTTCAGCTTGCGTCCGTCCCGTCGCCCGAGCGACCTACCAGCCACCCCTGCGGCACAACGCGAGCATGTAGCGAAGCCGTGGATCGGGGTTTCCGCGGCGGACCATCTCGCGCCCGTTGGCGCAGGTCTGCCGGGTTCTCGCCTCGCTTGGCTCGGCGCGTCGTGACCGGAGGCCCCTGCGCTCGGCGTACCCGCGTTCAGCGTAGCCTCGTGCCATACCGGAGAGCACCTGCCCCTGTGCGATCATCCCCGGGTCCAGGGCGAGTGCGACGGTTGGCGTCGCGATCATGAGCGCCGTCGCCAGGGAAATGGTCTGCCGCATTATGTCCTCCTGAGCGCTGACGGATTCGGGCACGCGCCGCTCCGCTCCGCGCGAGCGTGCCCGAGGCGGACATTCCGCCCGGGCCCTCGACAGATCCCGGGGAAGCCCGCGTCCCGGCAGCCCGGTCGACGAAGACTTACCATGGGGAAGGGCCGCAAGCAGTCCCTCGAACCGTCAAGCTGATTGGGTTGCGACCCTGGCGGCGCCCTACAGGGCGCCCTCGCGGATCGAGCCGGGATCGGCCAGCGCGTGGAGCAGGCCGGCCGCCGCGTGGGCGAAGCGCAGGGTCACGGCCTTGCGGCGGGCGCCGGCCAGGGGATGCTCCGGCGGCGCGCGCAGGATCTCCGCCCCGAAGGCGTCCGCGACGATGAGGCCGGTATCCTCGGGCAGGATCTCGACCGGCAGGTCTGCCGGCACCGCGAAGTAGAAGCGGTCGCAGAAGTCGCGGTAATCCGGCCATTTCCGGTCGGCGCGGAAATCCGCGACGCTCGACTTGATCTCGATGATCGTCAGCTTGCCGCAGGCGCCCAGCGCGATGAGGTCGGCGCGCCGGCCGTTGGCCAGGGTGAATTCCGGGATCGTGACGTGCCCGAGCTCGGCGAACAGGCGCCGCACCCCACGCTGGACACCGAGCGCGGTCGGCGATTGGCGGCGGTCGACGGGGAGCGAGAGGGCGATGGCGGCGGACAAGGCTGTGGAGAAGAGCTGCCGGCGGGTTGCCGTGGGACCGAATCGGGAACGCCATCGGACCAGCTTCGCCGGCCAATGTCACCTGCGGCCCGTGTCGCAGGCATGGCGCAGCCGGCCGCCCCTTGCGCGCACCAGCGCCAGCGGCTAGCCAACGGACCGGAAATCCGAGGAAAATCAGCAGTTTATTCCAATTCAAAACTGCACCGGATGCAACGGTGCGGCCGCGCCGAGGAGAACCGGATGACCGCGTCCAGCGTCCGCGCCTGGGCCTTCGTGCACAAGTGGTCGAGCCTGGTCTCGACCCTGTTCATGCTGCTCTTGTGCCTCACCGGGCTGCCGCTGATCTTCCACCACGAGATCGACGACCTGTTCGGGGCCGGCGACGCGCCGGCGGCCCTGGCCGGGCAGGCGCCCGCCCCGGCCGACCGGATTGCGGGAAATGCCCTGCGCGACCATCCCGGCAAGGTGCTCCAGTACATCGGCTGGGACATGCACGAGCCGGACAAGGTGTTCGTGATCCTCAACGGCGCGGCGGATGCCCCGCCGAACGACGCCACCGTGACGATCTACGACGCGCGCAGCGCCGAGAGGCTCGGCCCCTCGGGCAGCACCTTCATGCAGGTGATGCTGCGCCTGCACGTCGACCTGTATGCCGGGCTGCCCGGCAAGCTGTTCCTCGGGGCGATGGGCCTGCTCCTCGTCGCGGCGATCGTGTCGGGGGTGGTCCTGTACTGGCCCTTCACCCGCCGCCTGCCCTTCGGCACCGTGCGGCCGGAGCGGGCGCGGCGGGTGGCCTGGCTCGATCTCCACAACCTCCTCGGCATCGTCACGGTGGCCTGGCTCACGGTGGTGGGGCTCACCGGCACGATCAACACCCTGTCGGAGCCGCTGGTCGCGGTCTGGAAGGCCGAGACCCTCGGGCGGATGATCGCCGGGCACGCCGCCGGCCCGGCCCCGGAGCGCACCGCCTCCCTCGACACCGTGGTGGCGCGGGCGCGGGACGCGGCGCCCGGCATGGTGCCCGGCTTCATCGCCTTCCCGGGCACGCCGTTCGCGACGCCGCACCATTTCGGCGTGTTCCTGCGCGGCACCGCGCCCCTGACCGCGCGGCTCCTGCAGCCGGTGCTGCTCGACGCCGGCACCGGCGCGGTCGCCGATTCGCGCGCTCTGCCCTGGTACCTGACCGCCCTCCTCGTCTCGCAGCCGCTGCATTTCGGCGATTACGGCGGGCTGCCGATGAAGGTGATCTGGGCACTCCTCGACCTCGTCACCATCGTGGTGCTGGGAAGCGGCCTCTATCTCTGGTGGGCGCGGCGCAACCGTCCGGCGCCGGCCCTGCGGGTGCAGGCCGCGTGAACCCGCCCGCCACCCGCCGCGGCCCCGGCGACTGGCGCGCCGTGTTCGGCGTGCCCCTCGGGGTCGGCGCCGCCACCCTGGCCGGGCTTCTGGCGGCGCTCCTCCACGAGGGCGCCGGCTGGGTCGCGGCCTGGCTGGCCCTGAGCCTGCCCCTCGTCCTGATCGCCTGGCACGCGGGCCGCGCCTATGCACGGCCCGGCGCGCGCCGCCGCCCGGGCTCCGCCCCGCCGCGACGCAGGTAGCGGTTGATCTCTCGCGCCCGCTCGCCGATGGTTCGCCCCCGTTCCGGGCCGCGGCAGACGGCCGGAGCGACGGGAGGAGAGGCGACGATGGGGCAGCAGCACGCCGCCGAGGGACGGAAAGGCGGACGGTCCGGCATGCGGGTGGTCGGCGGCACCGCCCTGGCTCCCGACGCTGCGGCGGTGCGGCTCGAGGGTGTGAGCATCGCCTTCACCCTCAAGGGAGGCAAGCGCTACGTCGCGGTCGAGGGCATCGACCTCGGGGTGATGCCGGGCGAGTTCGTGGCCGTCGTCGGGCCGACGGGGTCCGGCAAGTCGACGCTCCTCAACGCCGCCGCCGGCCTGCTCAAGCCCGCCTCGGGCAGCGTCACGGTGTTCTCCTCTGCCCTGTCCGGCCTCAACGC
Organism: Methylobacterium variabile; assembly: GCF_001043975.1. Classification (GTDB taxonomy): domain Bacteria; phylum Pseudomonadota; class Alphaproteobacteria; order Rhizobiales; family Beijerinckiaceae; genus Methylobacterium; species Methylobacterium variabile. Next base: position 17,638 of record NZ_LABY01000144.1, on the reverse strand, counting down.
CCGGGCGGGCTACCTCTTCCAGGCCGACGCCCTGATGCCGTGGAAGACCGCCCTCGACAACGTCGCGGTGGCGCTCGAGCCGCAGCGGGTGCCGCGCCCGGAAGCCCTGGCCCGGGCCCGCGACTGGCTCGGCCGGGTCGGGCTCGCGACCTTCCTCGACCGCTACCCCCACATGCTCTCGGGCGGCCAGCGCAAGCGCGTGGCCCTCGCCCAGATGCTGATCCGCGATCCCGAAATCCTGCTGATGGACGAGCCCTTCGGGCCGCTCGACGCGCAGACCCGGCAGATCATGGGCAACCTGCTCCTCGACCTGTGGGCCGCCAACCGCAAGGCGGTGATGTTCGTCACCCACGACCTCGAGGAGGCGATCGCGCTCGCCGACCGGGTTGTGGTGCTCTCGGCGGGGCCCGCCGCCCGCATCGTCGGCGAGTTCAAGGTCGATCTCGCGCGCCCGCGCGACATCAGCGAGATCCGCCTCGAACCGCAGTTCCACGCCCTCTACAAGGAGATCTGGTCGTGCCTGCGGGTCGAGGTCTCCCGCGCCTACGCGGGCGGCCCGGCGTAACGATGAACCGGAGACCTTCAGACCCGTGAACCGCCTCGGCCTCCTCGCCCTGCAGATCCTCGTCGGCCTCGCCGGCCTCGCGATCTGGCACGTGCTCACCGTCTACCCGATCCTCGGCGCGCCCAAGCAGATCCAGTTCTTCTTCTCGACCCCGGTCGACGTGCTGAAGCGGACCTGGACCGAGATGTCGAACCCAGAGATCTGGGGCCATCTCTGGATCACCCTGCAGGAGACGGTGCTGGCCTTCGTCACCGGCGCCGTCGGCGGCATAGCCTTCGGGTTCCTGTTCGCCCGCAACGCGCTGCTCGCGGCGGTGTTCGACCCCTACATCAAGGCTGCGAACGCCCTGCCCCGGGTGGTGCTGGCGCCGATCTTCGCCCTGTGGTTCGGCCTCGGCATCTGGTCGAAGGTGGCGCTCGGCTTCACGCTGGTGTTCTTCATCGTGTTCTTCAACGTCTACCAGGGCGTGCGCGAGGTGAGCCCGGTGGTGCTCAACAACGCCCGGATGCTCGGGATGAGCGAGCGCGGCCTCTTGCGCCACGTCTACTGGCCCTCGGCGCTGACCTGGATGTTCTCCTCGCTCCACACCGCCGTCGGCTTCGCCCTCGTCGGCGCGGTGGTGGGCGAGTATCTCGGCTCCTCGGCCGGCCTCGGCTACAAGATCCACGAGGCCGAGAGCGTGTTCGACGTGACCGGGGTGTTCGCCGGCATGCTGATCCTGACCGTGTTCGTCATCGTCATCGACACGGTCGTCACCCTGATCGAGAACCGCCTCCTGGTCTGGCGCCCGCAGGCCGGCGGCCAGGGCTGAGGCGCTGTTTTGCGCGACGCTTCGACATCCTCCATCGTCGTTCCGGGGCCGCGTAGCGGAGCCCGGGATGACCCTGTGAGGTGGCAACCTATGGCTCATCCATTTGGCTCCTGCCGCCTTGCAGGTCCGGAGAGCAACAAAGGGAGGACACGACCCATGCAACGCCGCAGCTTCCTCGCCGGCGCCGCCGCCCTGGCCCTCGCGCCGGCGGCCCCCGCCCGGGCCGAGACCGTGAAGGTCCGCATCGGCGTCGGCGGCAAGCCCCTGCTCTACTACCTGCCGCTGACGATCGCCGAGCGGAAGGGCTACTTCAAGGAGGAGGGGATCGAGGCCGAGATCAACGATTTCGGCGGAGGCGCGCGCTCGCTCCAGGCCCTGATCGGCGGCTCGGTCGACGTGGTGACCGGCGCCTACGAGCACACGATCCGGATGCAGGCCAAGGGCCAGGACGTCCGGGCGGTGTGCGAGCTCGGCCGCTTCCCCGCCATCGTGATCGGGGTGCGCAAGGACCTCGCCGACACGGTGAAGTCGGCGGCCGACCTCAAGGGCCGCAAGATCGGCGTGACGGCGCCGGGCTCCTCGACGTCGCTGACCGCGCAGTACGCGATGATCAAGGCCGGGCTGAAGCCCACCGACGCGCCCCTGATCGGGGTCGGCGGCGGCGCCGGCGCGATCGCCGCGATGAAGAAGGGCGAGATCGACGCCATCTCCCACCTCGACCCGGTGATCGCCAAGCTCGAGGCCGACGGCGACATCAAGGTTCTGATCGACACCCGCACCGAGGCCGGCACGCGGGCGCTGTTCGGCGGGCCCAACCCGGCCGCGGTGGTCTACACCAAGCAGGACTGGATCGAGCGCCATGCCGCCGGAACCCAGAAGGTCGTCAACGCCTTCGTCAAGGCGCTGAAGTGGATCGTCGCCGCCTCGCCCGAGGAGATCGCCGACACGGTGCCGCCGGCCTACCATTTCGGCGACAAGGCGCTCTACGTGCAGGCGGTGAAGAACTCCCTCGAGAGCTACTCCCGCACCGGCATCCCGACGCAGGAGGGCATGGCGAGCGTCCTCGACCTCGTGCGCACCCTCGATCCCGAGCTGCAGGGCGCCAAGATCGACCTCGCAACGACGGTCGAGGACCGGTTCGTCAAGCGGGCGATGGGGTGACCGGTCACGCCACCCGGGCCGCGGCCGCGCGGGGCTCCCGCGCCGTGGCGCAGCGGCCCTTGCCGGCGGCCTTGGCGCGATAGAGGGCCGCGTCGGCCTCGGCGAGGAGCGCCTCCGGGCTCGTCCCGGCGGCCGCCGAGGCGAGGCCGATGCTGACGCCGATGCCGTCGTGGCGCGCCGGCCCGAGGTCGTAGGGCGCCCTCAGGGCCTCGATCAGCTGCGCGGCCACGACCTTGGCCAGGTGCACCCGCCGGCCGCCGGCCAGGATCACGAACTCGTCCCCGCCGAGGCGGGCCGCCTGCCACTCCTGCGGGATCGCGGCTCCGATCCGCTCCGCGACCTGCACCAGGAGGGCGTCGCCGGCGGCGTGGCCGAAGCGGTCGTTGACGGCCTTGAACCCGTCCAGGTCGAGGTAGAGCAGAGCGAGGTCGCCGTCGCCGGGCAGCCGGCCGGCGAGGTCCTCCATCAGCCCGGTGCGGTTGCGCAGCCCGGTCAGGGGGTCGTGGACGGCCCGGCGCTGGTTCTCCTGCTCCGCGAGCAGCACCTGCACGTAGCCGCGGTTGAGCTGCACCGTCGTGGCGCTCATCGCCGCCAGGAACAGCACGCCCTGGAGCGTGCCGATCAGGAACCAGGCGTCGCCGAAGTGGATCGGCATCATCAGCTTCAGCGGCAGGTCGCACAGGACGATCATCGCCACGGCGAGGCGGGGCGCCGCGTTGTTGCGGGTGACGATGCCGCACAGGATCCCCATCATGGTGAGGGGCGCCAGGATCTGCAGCAGCGGATCGCCGCTGGAGAAGCACAGGACCGTGGTGGCGCCGACGAGGCCGGCCCAGACCAGGCTGCTGGCGAGCAGAAGGTCCGTCGGCACCGGCGACCCGCGCGCCGCGACGCGGCGGCTGCGCACGAGAAGGCCGAGGCGGAGGACGAGCAGCCCCGCATTCGCCGCCGCCAGGCACAGGAAGACGGGGTCCGGGTGCCGGATCGCCGCCGCCAGGGTGATGATCAGCATCGCCACCCCGCCGATGACCATCCCGGTCGCGGAGGACAGGAGCGTCGCGAGCAGGCGGACCCTCAGGTTCGGCGGCAGGTCGCAACCCGGATCGACGAGCCAGCGCACGGGCGGCAAGGTCGGCAGCAGGTAACTCGGCGTCGCGTCAGGCATGGAATCGGTTCCGGGTGCGGTCCATCGGGCCCGCACGGCGCGATTCTGCCCTCGCGACTTAACATTTGATGAGAGCGATCGCGCCGATTGCGCTCTGCCCGGTGCTGTGGGACCCGTTCGCCGAGACGAAGACGGCCTTCGACTGTGGGTTACGGCGCCGTTAGGCGCTCCGGAGCCAGTCGACCAGGCCCGCTCCCGGAGCGAGCCAGGCGAAGGCCCAGACGAAGGCCGAGGACAGGTTGGCGAGCTGGAACCACAGCCGCGGCAGGAGCGCCACCCCCGCCACCAGGGGCACCACGGCCCGGGCCGGGCCGATGAAGCGGCCGACGAAGATCGCCCACGCGCCCCAGCGCTGGCAGAAGGTCTCGCCCTTGGCCACCATCTCAGGATAGCGGCTGAGCGGCCACATCCGCTTGGCGCCGTCCTTGTAGTAGCGGCCGATCTCGTAGGAGACCCAGTCCCCCAGGATCGCCCCGATCGCCGCTCCGACCATCACCGGCAGGAACGGGATCGCCCCGGAGCCGATCAGCGCCCCGATCCCGATCAGGATCACGGTCGCCGGCACGAGGAGGGAGAGCACCGCCAGGGACTCGCAGAAGGCGATGATCCCGGTGATCACCGGCGCCCAGGCCTGGTGGTCGCGCACGAAGTCCAGAACGGTGGTGCGTAAGCTCTCGAAGTCCATGGAGCCTTGACCGTGGGTTGCCGGGTGGCGGAATAATCGATGGACCGGGCGGGCGTTCCGCCGGGTCCCCGACCTTGTACCGCCTCCGTGTGAGCGCCGCGTGAACCCGGCGCCCCGATGCGCCTTCCCCGGGCGGGCGGTCATGCCTGCCGGGAGCCGTTTCATCGGCCTTCGGGGCACGGCGGCCGCGCCGCGGCGGTTGCCAGGAGCGCCCGGTGCGGGAATCGTGCGGGCCTGCGCCCCGGCCGGGGCGGCTCAAGCCTGCTGCTGCGCGAGGTCTCGTGTCGCGATGAACGTCCTGTCGATCCAGTCCCACGTCGCCTACGGCCATGTCGGCAACGCCTCGGCCGTCTTCCCGATGCAGCGGCTCGGGGTCGAGGTCTGGGCGGTCCACACCGTGCAGTTCTCCAACCACACCGGCTACGGCGCCTGGCGCGGCCGGGTGTTCGACGGGCCGGCGATCGAGGAGCTGGTCGAGGGCATCGCCGAGCGCGGGGTGCTGCCCGCCTGCGACGGGGTGCTCTCCGGCTACATGGGCTCGGCCGACATCGGCACCGCGATCCTGCGGGCGGTGGCGCGGGTGCGGGCCGCCAACCCGGCGGCGCTCTACTGCTGCGACCCGGTGATCGGCGACGTCGGCCGCGGCGTGTTCGTGCGCCCCGGCATCCCGGAATTCATGCGCGACCACGCCGTGCCGGCGGCCGACCTCATCACCCCGAACCAGTTCGAACTCGACTACCTGAGCGGCATCGAGACCCGGACGCTGGCCGATGCCAAAGCGGCCGTGGCCGCCGTGCAGGCGAGCGGGCCGAAGGTCGTGCTGGTAACCTCGCTCCACACCGCCGAGACCCCGGACGACAGCATCGACATGCTGGCCGGCGAGGGCGGGCTCTTCTGGCGCCTGCGCACGCCGCGGCTGTCGCTCGCCGTCAACGGCGCGGGCGACGCCACCGCGGCCCTGTTCCTGGTCCACTACGCCCGCACCCGCTCGGCCGGCGAGGCGCTGGGAACCGCCGCCGCCTCGATCTTCGGCCTCCTGCGCCGCACCGCGGAGGCCGGCGCGCGGGAGATCCTCACCGTCGCGGCGCAGGAGGAGTTCGTGGCGCCGAGCCGCACCTTCCCGGTCGAGGCGGTCTGAGGGCCCCTCAGGCCTCCAGCGCCAGCAGCGCGAAGCTCGCGAGCCAGTGCTCGCCCATGTAGTCGTCGGCGAGGTGCGGCAGGGCCGCGGCGAGGTGCGCTTGCGCGCCCTCCCGCAGCACCGGGACCCGGGGATCCTCCGCCGGCAGCGCGGCGGCGAGCGCCCGCAGGCACCAGGCGCGGCTGAGGTTGAGCCCGTCGAGATGCGCGATCTTGCCGTCGCTACGGTCGGTGACGACGGCCGGCCGGAACAGGGTCGCGGGCCGCCCCTCCGCGAGGCGCGGCAGGAAGCGGTCGAACCAGGGCCGGAACGCGTCCGCCGGCATCACGCGGCGCATGCACTCGGCCTCGATCAGGGCGGAGGACAGGAAATCGTCGCCGCTCGGCTCGCCCCAGGCCGGGCATTCCGCGTCGGCGCCATACCAGCGCTCGGCGGTGGCGCGGAGCAGGCCCGTCAGGGCGTCGTCCCCGGTCGTATCCGCGTAATCCGCCACCATCCGCAGCCCGAAGGCGGTGTTGAAGTGCGTGCCGACCCGGACCGGGTAGGGCGAGAGCGGGAGGAAGTCGCGGAAGCGCTGGGCGAAGGCCTCGGCGAGCGGCGCCAGCGCCCGCGACCAGCGCGGCTCCGGCAGGTGCGCGAGTTCGTCGGCGAGCTTCAGGGCCCAGGCCCAGCCGTAGGGCCGCTTGAAGCCCCGGGCCGTCGGCGCCGCGAGGTAGGCGCACTCGCCCGCGACCTTCTCGGGGATCAGCTGCCGGTCGAACAGCGCGCGGATGGCGCCGGCCTGCGGCCCGTCGGGGAACCGCCGCAGCACCCGGGCGAGCAGCCAGTAGCCGTGGACGCAGGAATGCCAGTCGAAGCTGCCGTAGAACACCGGGTGGAGCGCGGCCGGCGTGCGCGCGTCCTCGGGCCCGGCCAGGGTGTGGTCCGGCTTGTTCGGGTATTCCCGCGTGACGTGGCCGAGGGTGAGGGCGGCGAAGCGGGCGGCGGTCTCGGGCGTCAGGGCGTGGGGCATCGGGGGCTCCGGTGTTGAGGATCGTTGGAGGCCGGGGCGCGGCTCACAGGTCGTAATCGTCGGGCGCTTCGCCACTCGTCGCGAGGGCTTGCCGCAGGGGGTCACGCACGGCGGCCGCACCGGCCGTCTCGACCGAGAGCGTCACGGCGGCCTTGAGGGTGGCGCGCCAGGTCGGTCCGCGGCTCCAGGCCTCGTGCAGCGCGTCGCCGAGATCGGCCGACCGGCCGTCGAGGACGAGCGCCTCGATCAGCGTCGCGGCCTGCCGCAGGTCCTTCTGCCGTTTCGCCACGCTCGCCGCGACCCGCTGGTCGCGGCAGGCCGCCACGATCAGCTTGTGGACCGCGTAGCGCTCCGGGGCAGGGATCGAGACGGGAATGCCCGGCCCGTGCAGCATGACCGCGCGCACCGGCTGGTCGATCAGGAAATCGAGGTAACGCAGCGGCTCGGCCGCCGCGCCGCCGAGCGCCGGCCTCGTCGCCGGTCGCCCAGCATGCTCGTCGGCGGCACGGTTTGGTGTCAGGAACTCGACCCGGTAGCCGGTGCGTGTCTCGAACCGCGTCGCCCGGATGGCATCGCCCCGGTGAGGGATCGCTCGGAAGGTCGGATCGACCGCCCGCAGGACGTCGAGCACGGGCGGGATCGTGTCCTCCACCGCGATCGAGATCGCGTGGACCCGGGCGCGATCCGCGTCGGAGGTCTGGAGCATGCTGCTCGGCAGACGGCAGCCCAGGAGCCCGGCGTAGCACTGGAACGCGACGGTGCCGACGAGAACGCCGCGCAGGCGGAAGAAGCCGGCATCGGCGAGGGCCTGGACCACCTCGCCGGTCTCCCTGACGGGCCGTGGCAGGTAGGCCTCGCGGACGAGGGTGGCCACGAGCTTGCGGCGCAGCCGGCGATCGTCCCGGACCCGCGAGAAGTCCTCGACCCTCGCGGCGATCTCCGGGTCGTCGGCCGGTCCGGCGTAGCGCCGCTGCCGCTGCCCGGCGGCCGAGGTGACGAAGTACCAGTACCGGCGCCCCTTCACGGTGATCGCCTCGAAGCGGCCGTCGGGATCGAAGTCGGTGACGAACTGACCGTCGAGGCTGCGCTCGGCGAGTTCGGCGTAGAGCGTGCTGAACTGCACGTCGATCCGGCGCATCTCGAACCGTTATGGCATTTTCGCAAAAATGCCATAACGCTGGTTGCGAGCGCTGACAATGGCCTGCGCACAAGCCCCCGAGGCTTGCGCTGCCGGCCCGATCCGTGCTGCGTCGCGGCAGGTCTCGGAAGGACGACGACATGCCCGCACGCCGATACGCCACCCTGGACGTGTTCACCGAGCGGCCGCTCGCCGGCAACCCGCTGGCGGTGGTGCTGGACGCCGAGGGGCTGGACGACGCCGCGATGCAGGCCATCGCCCGGGAGTTCAACCTGTCGGAGACGGTGTTCGTGCTGCCGCCGGCGCAGAGCCGGCACCGGGCGCGGCTGCGCATCTTCACGCCCGCCCAGGAGCTCGCCTTCGCGGGCCATCCGACCGTCGGCACCGCGGTGCTGCTCGCCCTCGGCGACCGGCGGGCGGAGGTCGCCGATGCGGTGGCGTTCGGGCTCGAGGAGCAGGTCGGCGTGGTGCCCTGCGTGGTCGAGACCGGCGAGGGCCGCGGCCGCGCCCGCTTCCGTCTGCCGCGCCTGCCGGAGAGCTGGGGCGAGGGCGACGGGCCGGACGCGACCGGGATCGCCGCCGGCTTAGGCCTCTCGCCCTCCGAGATCGGCTTCGCCCGCCACCGGCCGAGCCGCTACAGCGCCGGCACCCCGTTCCACCTCGTGCCGGTCCAGGGCCTCGACGCCCTGGGGCGGGCCCGGGCCGGCGCCGACTCGCTCGCCGCCGCGTTCGGGCCCGGCGCCAAGGTCTTCCTCTATACCGGCGAGACCGACGCGGCGGGCCACAGCTTCCGGGCGCGGATGTTCGCCCCCGGCGCCGGCATCGCGGAGGATCCGGCGACCGGCGGGGCGGTCGCGGCCTTCGCGGGGGCACTAATGCAGTTCGAGCCCCTGGGCAGCGGCACGCACGACCTCGTGATCGCGCAGGGGTTCGAGATGGGCCGGCCGAGCGAGATCGCGCTCCAGCTCGTGATCGAGGACGGCGCCCTGCGGGCGGCGGAGATCGGCGGCAGCGCCGTGGTGGTGTCCGAGGGCGAGCTGCGCCTCTGATGAGCGTCACCATCACCCCGGCCCGCCGCGTCGACGCCAGGATGGTCGCTCACGACTGGGCCTGGGCCCGCGAGAACCGGGCCGCGATCGCGGCCCACTGGGAGGAGCGGCGGGCCGCCCGGCCGGCGATGTTCAACGGCACCGTGCTGATGCTGCGCCGCTGGACCCTCGCCGACGGCGTCCTCGCGGCCGAGCTGTTCGAGGCCGACTACGCCGCCCTCACGGCCCTCAAGGATTGGGGCTTCCCGGACGGGAGCGTCGTCAACGCCTTCGCGGCGGCGGTGCCCCGCACCAGGGACGGCGCCTTCATCCTCGGCGAGATGGGCCCGCACACCGCCGCCGCCGGGCGGGTCTACTTCCCCTGCGGCACGCCGGACCCGACCGACATCGCCGCCGACGGCCGCGTCGACCTCGCGGCGAGCGCCCTGCGCGAGCTGCAAGAGGAGACCGGCCTCATCGCACCGGACGGCCCGGATCCGGGCTGGGCGATCGTCCGAGACGGCGGCCTGATGGCGCTCCTGCGCCCGGTGCAGCTCGCCGAGGACGAGGCGACGGTGCGGGCCAGGATCGCCGCCCACCTCGCCGCCGAGGCGGAGCCGGAGCTCTCCGCCATCGTCAGCGTGCGCACGGCCGCGGATCTCGATCCCGCCCGGATGCCGGGCTTCGTCCGGCACTACCTGGCGAGCGTGCTGGCCGGGGAGGCATGACGCGCCTCCAGAACTCATCTCGCGAGCCCGTGCGGCGGGGCTCTGCCTCCCGCGCTCATGAGCGAGGCCGATTTTCGCCTTGCGGAAGCGATCCCACAGGCATCGCCCGAAGCGGTTGCGTCGCAATCGATCGGCACCCGCAGGAGACCGACGGCCGACACGCAGGGAGCGGTCGGCGGTCCCGCGATCCCGGGACCGCCCAGGATCGCACCGATGCTTTGACTGACGAGGACACCGCCTGACGCTACGCGAAGGTGAAGTTCGCCGCCGAGAGGGCGCCGACCTGCACGTTCTGCAGCGTGATCAAGTCGCCGGTGCCGTAGGCGATCACCAGGTCCGCTCCGTCCTGCCGGCTCGCTGCCAGCACCCCGGCGAAGTCCGCGAAGGCGCCGTTGTTGAACGCGATCACGTCGCTCTCCGCGCCGCCGAGCACGAAGTCGAGGATCCGGTCGAGCCCGTCGCCAGCGCCGAATGCGAAGGTGTCGGAGCCCGCCCCGCCGGCGAGCCAGTCGTCGCCAGCGTTGCCGAACAGCAGGTCCGCGCCGTCGCCTCCCGAGAGGACGTCGTTGCCGGCGCCGCCCGACAGGTAGTCGTCGCCGGTGCCGCCGGAGAGCTGGTCGTCACCGTCCTCACCGAACACCTGGTCGTTGCCGGCATCGCCGGTCAGGTAGTCGTTGCCGGTGCCGCCCAGGACCGTGTCGTTGCCGTCCTCGCCGTAGACGCCGTCGCGGCCGGCCCCGCCGTCCAGCAAGTCGTCGCCGACCTCGCCGTGCACCTCGTCGTTGCCGGTCCCGCCCCAGGCCGTGTCGTCGCCCGAGCCGGCACCGATGAAGTCGTCGCCCTGCTCGCCGTCGACGCGGTCGTTGCCCTCGCTGCCGAACAGCGTGTCGTTGCCTGTGCCGCCATAGACGAGGTCGTCGCCCGTGCCGCCATCCACGAGATCGTCGTCGTCGTCGCCGAACAGCAGGTCGTTGCCGGCCTCGCCCCGCACGGTGTCGCGGCCCCAGCCGCCCGAGCCGAAGTCGTTGCCCTCGCCGCCGGCCACGAGGTCGTCGCCGTCCTGCCCGAGGAGGATGTCGTTGCCGTCGAGACCGTGCAGCGTATCGGCGCCGCCTCCGCCCGCGAGGGTGTTGCCCGCGACGTTACCGGTCAGGGTGTCATTGCCGATCCCGCCGGTCGCGTTCTCGATCAGCGACGACAGGTCATCCCGGTAGAGCAGCGCATTCGCGACGTTGCCACGGGCGTAGTAGTCGCTGTCCCGCTCGTGGGTATTGCCGAGGTTTGCGCGCTGGCTCGACGAGAAGGTCGACCATTGCCCGGGATTGAGGTCGACCGTCAGGTCGGTGGCGTAGTTCGACAGATCGTAAGTGTCGGTGCCGCCGCCATCCCACAGCGTCATCAGGATGATGTTGGCGTGAGGGGTGCCCTGGGCCACGCCGTCAATTGATTCCTCGCCGGTCGTTGGATTCCATGTATAGACGGTGTTGCCGCCGTTATAGGAATAGTTCGCGCCGTACAGGTACTGCAAGGCCGCGATGTCGTCCTGCATGAAGGTCGTCGGATGGTCCGGCGCGTTGTCGCCGAACTCCGTGCTTGCGCCCGGATACTGGACGTACGTCATCACCGAGTATTCATAGGAATTGTGATCGAACGACAGGGTCGGGAACATCACCCCGTGTCCGGCCTGCTCCACGTGGCCGTGCTTCAGCCCGAGATTGTGCCCGCTCTCGTGCATGAGGCCGGCTGCGTAAGCGAAGCTGCCGAGCGAGGGGCGCGTGTAGCCTGCGGTGTACCAGCTGTCGCCCTGGGCGAAGGGGGCGCTCCCCGGCGGGTTGCCGGCGTAGCCCAGTTCGGGCGGGTTCGCCTCGGCGCTGCCACCGCCGGGGACGTGGAGCCCCGGATCGTCGGCGATGCTCGGATCGTTCGAGTAGTTGATCGCGCTGGCATTGGCGTAGCGCAGGTCCGCGTCGGCCGCCACGGTTTCGATGAATGTCAGGTTGACGAGGTTGGCGACGTTCGTCAGCAGCCGCCTGACCGCGTCCTGCTGCGCCCCGTTGAACGGGAAGAACTCATGGATTTCCGCGTAGGACTGGTACTCCGACGTGCTCGTTGGGAACGAGTAGGTCAGGTTGGTGGTGTTCCACTTCCACCCCCACAGGATTCCATCGATATCCTGATTGCCCGTTGCCTCGACGACATCGACACCAGCCACCCCGACCTCCCGATCCGCGCGAAGCTCTTCGCCGCTTCGAAGCCGGACCGTAGTGCCGAATTGATGCAGAAGTTCTAACTCGCTGCGAGGGCCGGCATGGGCGCGGTCTCGGGGTCGGATGGGTCGTGTCTCGGAAGGCGGGCGGCGGATACAGTTCGGGCGGTCTGGTCGCCCGCCGTCCGGACGGCTTCCGGGATGGCCGCCCACGGCCGGCGGCTCTCGTTGGAGGTGCGCGATCCGGATGCAGGGGCCGACGCGGCGGTGCGGGCGGTGGCCGAGGACGCGGCCGCGTCCGAGGGCCGGCCGGCGCGGGGACGCACGTCCCGAGAGGCTCGCCCCTCGGGATGGACCGGCCGCGGGACCCGCGGGCGCCCTCGCGGGTTCCCGCTCCGGACACTCACCGCGGACACGCCATGGTCGCCAAGCTCGTCGCACTCGTCCGGGAGGCCGCCGCCGGCGCCCGCGGCATCGCCCGGAACTACCCGGCGGGGTGCAGCGCCGACGCGCTGCCCTGGGCCGTCATCAAGCGCTTCGACGACGACGTGCGCGGCCACGTCGAGCGGGATCCCCGGATCGAGGACCAGCGCGACCAGGTGCTGATCGCGGCCGTCAACCTCGCCGAGGCGTCGTCCGACGACGCGGACGCGCCCGAGCGCGAGCGCCTGGTGAAGGCGATCAACGACCTCGAATGGGTGACGCTCAGCCGGGGCATCGCCAACCGCGCGGCGGCCTCCTTAGGCTACGGCGAGGCCGGGCAGCGGCTCCGGGACGCCGGATGACGCGGAGACCCGTCGCCGCGAAGGACGGTGCTGCGTCAGGCGCCGCCCCACTGCATGCTGAGACCCCCGTCGATGGTCCAGGTCTGCCCGGTGACGTAGTCGCCGGCGTCCGAGGCGAGGAACAGCGCCAGCCGCGCGATCTCCTCCGGCTGCCCGGCCCGGTGCCAGGGGATCCGCTCCATCGACTGGTCGCGCTTCTGCGGGTCGTCGAGGCGCGCTTGCGTCATCGGCGTCTGGATCAGGCCGGGCGCGATGTTGTTGACGTTGATCTTGTCCTCGGCGAGCTCGCGCGAGAGGCTGCGGGTGAGCGAGCCGAGGCCGGCCTTGGCCATGCCGTAGGGTGCGCTCTCCGGCGTCGGCAGGTGCTGCGCCACCGACGAGATCGTGACGATGCGTCCCCGCCCGCCGTGCTGCCGGCGCAGCCGCACGAAGGCGCGGCAGCAGAAGACCGGGCCCATCAGGTTGACCCGCAGCACCCGCTCCAGATCCTCGTCCTTCAGGTCCGCGACCGCCGCCCCGCCCGAGCCGATGCCCGCGTTGTTGACGAGGAGGTCGAGGGGGCCGAGCCGGTCCACGGCTTGCGCGAAGAACGCCTCGACCGACCCTGAGTCGCCGACGTCGCCCTGAATCACGTGGGCGCGCCGGCCCAGTTCCTCGACCCGCCGCCCGGTCTCGGCCGCCCCATCCGCATCGGTGTGGTAGACGATCGCGACGTCGGCACCGGCTTTTGCGAACGCGACCGCGATCGCCTGGCCGATGCCTGAATCGGCGCCCGTGATCAGGGCGCGTTGTCCGTCGAGCTGCATCGCGTCACTCCTCGCGAGGGGGGACCGGGCGGTTCTCGCGCGCAGCGGGCCGGAATCGGGCAACGCCGCCGCCGTCATGGCTCACGCCGCGCGAGGAGCGCCGCCGGGGCGAGAGCCCGGCCTGCCGACGCAACATCCGGATCGGAGCGGGGTTCCGCCGCGCGGCGTCGGCCGGGAACGACGGCCCCGCTCCGCTGCATCGCAGCGCCCGCCGGACGCACCACCCTTGCGTGACCGCTGCCGGCGCGGCGCCGGCCTTGCGGCCCGGGGCTCGCTCCCGTAGGCTCAAGTCACTGCACGCAAAGAAGAATTAGTGTGATTCCAAACTACCACCATCTCAGGGGCGGCGCCCATCGCGATCCGTGCGCGCGGCGGGTTTCCCCCCGGTGACACCCGGTCTCGCGCTCCGGGGCACCCGCGGCATCCTCGCCGACCTGCGCCCGCTCCTGCCGTTCTTCTGCCTGTACGTGACCTTCGGCGCCACGCTCGGCTTCCTCTCCGGCGGGGCGCCGCTGATCCTTCGGGCGCGCGGCATGGAGCTCGCCGAGGTCGGCCTGCTGCAGCTGATCAACCTGCCGGTCGGGCTCACCTTCCTGTGGGCGGCGGCGCTCGACCGGGTGCGCCTGCCCTTCCTCGGCCACCGGCTCGGCTGGATCGTCGCCGCGCAGGGGGTCGCGGTCGGGCTGCTCGCGACCCTGAGCCTCGGCGAGCACTGGCCCCTCGCCGCCCTGCTCGCGCTCGCGATCGCGACCTGCGCCTGCATCGCCACGATGGACATCGCCCTCGAGGCGCTGGTGGTCGAGACGGTTCCGGCGGAGCGGCGGGCCTTCGTCGCCTCAGCCAAGCTCTGCGGCGCGTCGCTCGGGGGCATCCTGGGCGTCGGCGTCCTGGTCGGCTCCTACGACACCCTCGGCTGGACGACGGCCCTGCTCGCCTGCGCCGGCCTCGACGCGCTCTGCCTCCTGCCGATCCTCGCCTATCCGGAGGCGCGGCTGCAGGGCGCCGGCGGGGTGCCGGAGCGCTGGTCCGGCTCGTTCGCGCGCCTGCGCGCCCTCGTCGGGCGCATCGTCGCGCTCGGCGCCTACTTCGCCGCCGCCTACCTGCTGGCCGGCCCCAACACCCTGGCGCTGCTCGACCTCGGGGTGACACTCGGCCAGGTCGGCTTCCTCACCGGCAGCGTCCTGCCGGCGGTCAACCTGGTGATGGCGCTGATGGCCGGCGGCCTCGCGGCCCGCTTCGGCACCGTGCGGCTGATCGCGCTCGGCGGCCTCGGGGTGCTCGCCTCCGGCGGCCTGATGGCGGCGGCCTGCGCCCTCCGGGCCGAGGGGCTCGCCGTGACCGCCACCGTCCTGAACTACGTCTTCGGCGGCTTTCTCGGGGTGCCGGTGTTCAACATGATCTACCGCTGGGCCCAGGGGCCGCGGCCCGCCACCGACTACGCGCTGCTGTTCGGGGCCGCCTTCTTCGCGGCGATGCCCCTGCGCGTCGCCGCCCCCGCCCTCGCCGGCTGGGCCGGCTGGCCGGCCTACTTCACCGCCACGATGCCGCTCTACGCCGCGGCGCTGGCCTGGCTCTCGGTCATGGTCGCCCGCACCCTGCGGGCCGACCGGGCGGGCGGGCGATGATCCAGGAGGTGGCGCCCCGCGTGCCGGCTTCCCTCGGCGCCTACCGGGAGGGCGTGGCCGCGGGTCCCGGCGGGCCCGGGGCGACGCCCCTCGTCGCCCTGCGCGACCCGGCGGTGTTCGATGCCACGCTCGCGGCCTTCGAGGCGGGGCTCGGGGTGCCCGCCGGCGCGGCCGACCGGCGGGCCCTCGTCTCCTACTGGAGCCAGTTCTACCTCGCCCCGCTCGCCACCCCGGTCCTGACGGCGCTCGTGCGCCTCGGCCGGCCGCTGCCGCTGGCCTTCGCGACGACGAGCCTCGAGCTCGACGCCGCCGGCCGGCCCGCCCGCTTCCTGGTGCAGCCCGACGAGGCCGGTCCGCCATGCCGCTCCGCCGGGCTCTCGGGGCTCGTCGAGGACCACCTGCGGCCCTTCGTCGAGCTGTGCCGGGCGCAATGCGGCATCGCCCCCCGGGTGATCTGGGGCAACGCCGCGGTGATCCTCGACTACGTCGCCCGCGAGCTCGGCGAGCCCGAGACGATGGCCTGCCCCGAGGTCGCGACCTGCCTCGGCTGGTGCGGCGGGCCGGCCTGCGCCAGAAGCCCCCTGGCCCAGGCCCTGTGCGCCGCCGGCGGCGGCCGGCGCCGGCGCACCTGCTGCCTGCGCCAGCGCCTGCCGGGGGTGCCGTCCTGCGGTGCGCTCTGCCCGCTCAAGGAGGGGAGGGAGTGCTGCGGCGCGGCGGGCGCGTGAGCGGGATCGCGCCCGGGCCTCGTCGCGTCCGGGAGCCGCATCGTCGAACCGGGCTCAGGTCGGGCGACGATGCCGGGACTGGCCATCGCGGAGGCGGAAGGCCTGCCGCCTCGCACAGGTGACGGCGCACCGGACCGCGCGAGCGTCAGCCGGCGCGGGCGACGATGTTCTCGATGTTGCGCTCGGCGAGCGCCGATATCGTGAGCGACGGGTTCACCGCGCCGGCCGAGCCCGGCAGCAGGGCTCCGTCCATGACGTAGAGGCCCGGATGTCCGACGACCCGGCCGTAGCCGTCGGTCGCCTTGCCGAGAACGGCGCCTCCGAGGGGATGGGCGGTCCAGTTCATGCCGCTGACGTCGCCGATGAACGGCACCGCGCCGGGGATGGTGTTCGAGGCGGCGGCGATCCGGTTGTTCACCTCTCGGCAGGCCGCGAGCGCGTCGGCGTTGCCGTTCGGGGCCCACTTCAGGGTGACGCTGCCGTTCTGCGGGTCGTAGGCGAAGCTGCCGCGGTTCGACTGGTCGAACACCATTCCGAGCGACGGAATGATGCTGAGGTTGAGCGGAATTCCCGGGACGTACCAGTTCTCCAGGGTGACCGGCAGGCCCGTCCTCGCCTCGTGGATCATCGAGGCGCTCGGCGTGCCCTCGGTCAGCCCGGTGATCCGCCCGAGGCTGCGGACCACCAGCACGTCGCCGTTGGTTCCCCAACCGGCACCGACGTGCTCGTTGAGGTTCGGCAGGGTCCTCGTTGCGCGCGCCTTCACCAGCAGGTGCGAGGTTCCGATCGAGCCGCCGGCGAGGAACAGCCGGTCGCAGGCGATGGTCTGGGTCGCGATCTGCCGCCCGTCCGGGCTGCGCAACAGGCCGTGCGCCACGTAGCGCCCGCCTTCCTGGCCGATGCTCAGGATCTCGAACCCCGGGAAGATCCGCGCCCGCCCGCTCGCCTCGGCGTAGCGGAGGTAGTTCTGGTTGAGGTCGAACTTGGCGCCGTTGCTGTTGCCGTGATTCGAGGCGCCGACCGTGGCGGAGGGCCGTCCGAGCAGGCGCGTCTCGGCGCGTACCACGTCCCAGTTGAAGATCGAGTCGGTCGGGACGGGGGCGTAGCCCGCCGCCATCACCTGGCGGTCCCACTCCCGCGAGTGGCCGAAGGCCTGGCCGGCATAGACGTCCCGCGGCATCGGACTGAGCCGCAGCATCTGGCGCACACGGGGGTAGTAGACCCGGTCGAGCTCGGCGTAGGGGACGACGCTCCCGAGCAGGGCGTCGAAATACGCCTGGCGCGGCTGGATCATCACGCCGGTGAAGACGACCGAACCGCCGCCGACGCATGCGGCGCGCCACGCGGTCATCGTCGGGTACTCGGTCGCGTCGATCACGCCCCCGAGGAGGTCGAACCGCGTCGTGTTGCCCGCGATCATGCGCGCGTTCCGGCGGAACCAGAAGGCGCGCCCGTCCGGCAGGGTGTCGTTGGCGAAGATCGCGCGCCAGGGGTGGCTCGGCCAGCGGTACCCACGCTCCACGACCGTGACGCTCTGCCCGGCCTGCGCGAGGCGCAGAGCGGTGATCGCGCCGCCGAAGCCGGATCCGATCACGAGGTTCGGAGTGTAGCTCGGCGGGGCTGACAGACCTTGGAATATCTCCGGCACCAAGACCCGATAGTTCGGCGAGAACAGCTGGGCCTCGGCGTCGTGCGCGCCGAACGCACTGCCCATCGTTGCCCCACCGAGGGCGAGCAGAGCCTGCCTGCGGTTGAAACCGGCCATCGCAACCATTCCCCAACGCAAAGACACGAGATCGCGGCCAGGGGTAAATCAAATCATCCAAGCATGCAGTCTTAATATCTGTAAACCGATATAACATAATTAATATTCACCGCATGTCCTATGGTCAGATCCGAATCCAGGCCATCATCATGCCGAAGCAAGACAATCAGCGCGCAGCATCATTGCGATGGCGCAAGCCTGAATTGTCCGGGTGGCCGATCTTCGGGGCCCCCTGCTGCGGGGTGGGGCCGTCGTCGGACAGGTCAGAGGTGCCTGACGCGGGTCGGTGGGGGGG
>NZ_LABY01000143.1 GCF_001043975.1 Methylobacterium variabile | reverse complement strand
CTTGCGGATAATCGGCAAGAAAATGTTGTTCGTCTGTACGACAGCTTCCCAGTTTCCGCCGTTGACCTGTGCTTGCCCCTGGTCAGGATGATCACATTCAGAATACGTCTCTACACTGAACATCGAGCCCTGAAAGAGGTATCCTGCGGCGGCCGGACGGGCGCGACTGTCGACGCGGAGTGCAATGCCGTTCGACACCTCAGGCGTTGCATTGCCGTTGATGCGGCTGATCGGGGAGAACCGCCCCTCAATGTAGATCGCCGTTTTCTCATCTAACGTCAAATGAAACAGACCACGGTTCCAGTTGGGGTCTGCGGCGATAATCTCCAGGCCGTTCGGGCCGAAATAGACCTGCGTCCCCGTGACAAAGGACCCTACGCCAGGGATCGTCACATCCTCAGTGATCGTGTACGTGTCTCCGTACGCGCCTTTGCCGACGAATGGCCAATCAGTCTTTCCTTCGGGTGGGAAGTATTTGTTGGTCGCGCCATCTGCAGTTGTCGTTGTAAATCGACGCTCCGTGATCTTTCCATCAGGCGTGATCGTGCCTTGCGGGGTCGGAGACGCGTAGCATTTGTGCCAGATGCCAGGAGAAAGACACCACACCTTGTCCCCCGGTTGCCAAGACACGTTGTTGCCGAGCCCAGTGAAGCTGCCGTTTCCAAGATCAACGCCACCGAACGCGGTGCCGGCACTGATGACGACGTACCAATCGCCGGCACTGCCATTGGCGTTGTTGAGAGCGGGCTGGCGCGTATTTGGGTCCCATGCCCCTTTGAAGGTGCCGCCGCGCACGCGCTTCTTGCGCCACGCTCCGTAGCAGAAATAGGCCTCATCTCCGACTCCCCAATCACCGGCGCCGTCGACGATCGTATTACCGGCGCGAGCGACGATAATTGTGTCGCCTTCTTCGCCCACCCCGGAGATGAGAACGGTGTTACCCGCATCGTCTTTGTTCGTGTTAGCGTCCCATGATTGCATCCGGTACTTAGGCTTGGCGAGTATTTTCTGCCACCCATTGACGCCGCGATAAGCGGTGTCGCCAACATTCAGGCTTCTGATGCTGTCAATGTTCAGACTATCGTGCGCCGAGATGACGACGTAGGCATCACCGACCTGGCCGCTGCCCGAGCTGATGAGCGTGGGGTTGGTCGCCACGTCCCAAGGTCCAAGCACCTTGTAGCGGTAGGAGTTCGCCGGGCCTGCGATCAACTTCGCGCCTGGGTCGATGTAGAGCGTGATCGTCCGATACGCTCCGGTGCTTCGGGCGTAGGCCCGCGCGACCTTGGACAGCGACCACTCCCCGGGCGGGATCGTCGCGCTGACGCTCGTCGCCGGAGAGTAGCTGGTCAGCGCGGTGAGCCACGCCTGCATGGCCGCTGCCGTGTCCGGCGCATTGACGCCGGTCCGGACAGCGACGCGATCCGCCGGATTGGTCAGGTAGTCGTAGGGCGTTGCGGGAAAATCGGCCGCCTTGTCGCTGTACACGCGCGGCGCGGCGCTCCCGGGGGCAGTGCTCGTCGTATCCGTGACGGCGGCCTTCGCGGCCAGCTCGTCGCCGACCGGGTTGCCAGGTGCCGCGACGTCCGCGAGTCGGGCAGGAGTGAGGTAGCGGTTGACCGCGGTGCCCTGCTGCACGTCAGTGGGCAAGGCTGGCGTCGCAAAGCCGCCCGCCGCGAGCATCGGTGTGTCGGCCGCGATGATCCGCGCCTCGCCGAGGGCGACGACGATGTGCCCGTCCGAAACGACCTTGCCGACCTGCTGACGCCAGCCGGAGTCGGGAGGCGTCGGGACCAGTGCGCCACCCGGGCCGACGAACAGCGTGGCGCCGGGGACGAAGCCGTTGGTGGGTCCGAACAAGTCGCCGGCATTCTGGCCCTGCACCTGCGCCCCGGCAGCGCCGCCCGCTGCCGTGACAGCGATCACCTGCTGGCGCTGGCTCGGGTCGGACGGATCGGCCGGCCGGCAGCCGGCCTGCCCGTCGGAGATGAGCGCGGTCCATGGCTGGATGAACACCGTCGCCGTCCGGCTGATGAGCGAGCCGGCGCCGGCAGGGCCTTGCTCGCCTGGCAGGCCGCGCTCGCCCCGTTGGCCGTCCGTGCCGTCCTTGCCCGGAGCTCCGGTAAGGCCGGGCTGACCGGACACGGGCAAGATGATCGGCTCGCCGGCCGATCCGTTCGCGATGAAGGGCATGGATGCCTCAGGGCAGGTAGGCCACGCCGTCCACGTGCTCGAGGTTGCCGAAGTACGCGCTCTTGCGGCGGCCATCGGCGAGGGCGAGCAATTCGTAGACGTACGGGCCCGGCGGGAACCGGGCGGGGCTCATCATGGTGTAGGGGACGATCAGGCTCGGCAGGCCGGTGCCGGCGCCGGGCCTCAGGGTCTGCAGCGTGCCACCGGGCGGCTGCGAGGTGGCCTCGAGCGTCACCACCGGCGACGTCTGGCTCGACCGCACCTGCAGCACGTAGTCGATGCCAGTGTCGTCGATGAGCGGCGCCGACGGCTGGACGCCCCATGCGTCGCCGGCCGCGAATGGCTGGCTGCCGGGGCTCAGCGTCAGGCTCAACCCCCCGACCTGAACAGTGGTGCCGGCCAGGCCGCGACCCAAGATCGTGCCGGCGGGATCGGTCACGCTGAACACCACGAGGGCTCCGGCCTCGACGACCGCGACCACGTGCGGCCCGATGGTGACGTAGGCGCCGACCGCACTGACGGTCAGCGCGCCGTTCCCGGCGTTGCCGGCCCCGGCCACGACCGCGGCCGGCCCGGCCTGGTAGAGCGGAAAAACGTCGGTCCAGTCCTCCGAGGCGGAGGTCCGGATGTCCTGCCGGCGCGGCTGGATCGAGAGGATCCTGGTCGGCATCGCACGCCTCAGGACGCGGCCAGCAGTTCGCCGGCGCGATCGGCGCCGAACATCTTGACGGCTGCCGCGCGCAGGTCGGCAAAGTCGGGGTCGTCCGAGGAGATGTACTGCGCCGTCTCGAACAGCCGCCTCTTGCGGACCGGCTGGGCTGCCAGGGCGGCTTCGATCGCCTCCGCTTCCTGATCGGTGCAGCGCCGAAACAGGTCCGCCTTGCTCGTGATGGTCGGGTTCGCTACGGCGGGAGGCGGAGGCGGGGGGGCGAACGACCCGTCGCTCTGCTGGACGAACCCGGCCTGCACGGCTGGCGGAGCCTTGACGAACTGCATCGCGTCCGCCCCGCAGATCTCCTCCTTTGACAGATGATCCGGGCCGCCCTGCTCGACCGCAACGACGCCGTCCACGACCTTGATGTAATGCGCCATGATGAGCCTCAGATCTTCAGAGCCTGAACTTGCAGCGAAGACCGCGGCGGGGTAGCCGAGCCGGTCTCGGTGTTCTTCCAGATGGTCGTGCGGATCCGGTAAGTCTTGCTCTTGTCGATGCTGCGGAACGCCGATCGGTTGAGCTGGATCGTGATCTGACCGTCGGGCTTGGTTGCCTCGGACCATTCCAGCCGCTGCCAGGATCCGCCGGCCTCGGACAGCCAGATGTTCACCTGGTAGCCGGCAGCCGTGGTGGGGGCGTCCTGCCCAACCGACACGGTGGTCGTGGCGAAGATGTTGATGTAGCCCGCAGGGAGGTTGACCTCGCCGATGATGGTGTTCGACTCTGCACCGGCCCCCGTGTCACGAATGACGTCTGGCACAGCCCCGAAGTTGGAGTAGAAAAAACCAGTTCCGATGACCTGGGATAGCGTGTTGTAGATTGTTACGTTGTTTGCGATGCTATTGTTGATGATGGCGACGACTTCCGAAGTGCGCAGACCGAGGCACCGCATCACGCCATTGAGATACACGGCGAGAAAGGGCTGGCCCGCCGGCCCGTCGCCGGCCTGCATGTCGCCGCCATCGCTGCGCTTCAGGGGCACGGCGGCGAAGCTTCCCAGCCTGACCGTCGCCGGGCCGGTGATCGCGACGTTCGGAATGATCTCGAAGATCTGGAAGTTCTGGAGCGAGTTGAGGCCCGGCGTGGGGTCCTGCACGACGATCTGGTTGGCAACGGTGCTGACATCGCTGCCCGCCCGCACCAGGGCGGTCGAGGGCACGGTGGCGTCGGTCATCACCGCGCGCCAGTTGGCGGCCGTGCCGCCGTCCGGGTTGGTCGAGTTGTTGTCGACGGTGCTGATCCAGGCGAGGCCGGGCGTGGTCGAGGCGAGCAGCGCACCGCGCGGGTAGCCGCCGATCGCGCCAGCGAAGGCCCCGTCCCAGACGTTGAGGGCCCCGGCCGCCTGCCAGCGACACCACTGGGTGATCTGTTTGAACAGGCCGTTCAAGTCCTGGCCGTACGGCGGGATGCCTCCGCTCCCGACCGGCAGGAAGTTGAGCGGCGGGAAGCCGGTCTCGAGCGACGCCGCGCCGTTGGCGATGCCGACCTGCGAGGCCTGCGGGATCGATCGGATGTAGCCGGACCCGGCAGCGTTCGCGAACGGGATCGGGAATTTATCGGGGGCCTGGGACTGCTGCATGGCTACCTCGGGAGGATGATGACGGAGGCCGCCACGCCGGTCGGCGTCGGCAGGACGCCGCTCTGCTGGACGATCGCGAGCTCGACCGGGGTCAGGGCGAACTCGAACGTGTAGGTCATGGCCGCGTAGGGGTTCGCCTGGCCGGCGTAGAACGGCGCGCACTCGGCGCTGAGCGAGGGCGACGGACTGCCGTTCGCAGCCCCGCTGTAGAGCGGCGCGGTGTTCAGGCCCTCGTCGCCCGGCTGGGCCTCGGCGAAGCCGATGTAGGGACCAGGGTAGTCGACGAGCGTGTTGAGACCGCGGACGTAGTTCGGGCGGACGGAGGCAGCCTCGGCGAAACCGAAGTAGGGGTCCGGCACCCGCTCGGTGACGTAGGCGCTGCCGCGCCCCGCGAAGATCCGCATCAGGATGGCATTGATGGCCGGGATCGAGCCGTCGCAGATGTTCGCCGCTGCCTTGGCGTAGATCAGCCGGCGGTACGCCTCGTCGCCGAGCCGGAAGTTCTCCGTCGTGACTGCGCCGTCGTAGAACGGGCCGTACTGCGCCGCCGTCTCGGCCGTGG
This sequence comes from Methylobacterium variabile, assembly GCF_001043975.1. Taxonomy (GTDB): domain Bacteria; phylum Pseudomonadota; class Alphaproteobacteria; order Rhizobiales; family Beijerinckiaceae; genus Methylobacterium; species Methylobacterium variabile. Next base: position 36,909 of record NZ_LABY01000143.1, on the reverse strand, counting down.
CCTGCTGCTGCGGCGAGGCGGGCAGGAACGTGCCGTAGCCGTAGGACTTCGACCCGGGTTGAGCCTCCGCGAAGCCCAAGCAGTCGCCGAAGCTCAGCAAGGCGTCGTTGAGGCTGGCGATCGCGCCGTCGCCCTGGATCACCGCCTCGGCGAACCCGAAGAACCGACCGCTCACGACCTTGAGAACGCGGTTGACCCCGACGATCCGGCCCCACACGTCGAGGCCGTACCCTTCCGCCGTGTCGAGGTTCCAGATCCGCTGGTAGAAGTCGTCGAAGTTGGGCCGCTGGTCGAGGGCGGCCGCGCCGCCGCCGATGATCCCGGTCAGGATCGGGCTGTTGGCGAACTGGCTGAGGACGGTCGTCCAGTAGTCGAGCTGCTCCGTGACCGGCAGCTGGCCGCCAGGAGCCGTGCTCCGGTTGTGCTCCGGAGGGTAGGCGGGCCCGGTCATACCAGCGTCACGACGATGTCGGCGGCCGACAGGCTCGGGACTTGGTCGATGCCGACCGGCACCCGGAACTGGTCAGGGCGCGCCGCGTAGAGCCGGCGGCCGGCGATCGCCCGGTTGAGCGTGGTGAGCGTGTATGTCCCGGTGCCCCCGGCGCCGGTGGCGAACGACGCAACGCGCGATCCCGGCAACACCAGGCCGTTGTCGTCGAGGATCGTCTGACCCACCTCAAGCGCGCCGTCCCCCGCGCCGGCAACCTGCAGGGCAGTCCCGTCGATCGCCCCCACGAAGGTCGCGGCCGGCGCGGTCGAGGCGCCGATGCGCAGCGACACGATCCGAGCCCAAGGCCCGAGGGCCTGCACCGGGTCGTAGTAGCGGCTCGCCAGGAGTTCGGCGCCGATCCGGGCACGTGGCCCGCCGTCCTCGCCGGCGAATGCGCCGATGAGCGCGGCCCGCACCTGCTGCGTGGCGTCGGCCGGTACGAGGGCCGAGTTCTTGATCTCGACCGCGAACAGGACTGGCAGGGGCCGTGCGAAATCGAAATGCACCTCGTAGGCCGGGTAGGGCGGGCTGTAGCCGGAGGCGGTGTCGAGCACCGTGACGGTCGTGCTGCCGCTCGTGGCACAGCCCGGCATCTTGCGCGTCCAGATCGCGCGGGCGACCGCGTCGGCCTCGCCACCGGCGACCGAGACGTAGATGCTGGAGCCGGAGAGGGTGTAGCCGCCGATCGTGGCCGGAAAGTTCGAGTCGTTCTGGACCACGAAGGCGTCGAGCACGCCGTCCACGCTCAGCACCGCGCCGCGCACTGCCGGCAGCGAGCCCAGGGCGTTGAGCGCGACGGACTGCCGTCGCCGGATCTCGAAATCCGCCCGGCCCTCGACCGCCGCGCCGAGCACGCCGTCCTGCGGGTTCGTGATCGTGTCCCAGCCTGGAATGGCCTGGTAGATCGTCGAGAGACTGCCGGCCGGGCAGGCGATCGGGCCGGGCGTCGCACAGGCGAAGGGCAGCGTGATGGCGCCCGAGGGCCCGATCGTGCCGCTCTGCTGGCAGATGTAGAGGTTGTCGTCGTCGGCTCGGGCCAGCGCGCCGGCCGGGATCGCGACGCCCTCAAGCCCGATGCAGACCGCCTGCACCACAGTCGGCTGGGCCGGGCGGCGCTCCAGGAAGTAGATGCGGCCGATGGCGTCCTGCATCCGGCCCTGCGCGTAGGCCGGGTCCGTCTGTGAGACGTAGAACAGGAACAAGTCGTTGATGTTGCCGACCAAGGCCGCGAGGCTCGTCGCGAACTGGCCCTGCGGGGTTTTCGGGCCCGGGTTGAGCCCGCCGCCGAACGCCGCCTGCAGGTCGGCCATGGCGCCCGCATACAAGGCGCTCTCGGCCGGCGCGACATAGCCGGTCGGCCCGAGGGTCGGGCGCGGGATCGCGGTGCTTGACATGGATGCTCGTCAGAAGGACGCGGCGGAGAGGGCGCCTGTGCGGTCGGTGATCTGGACCTGTCCGGACAAGCGGCGACCCTCGAACCGGGTGAAGAAGGCCTGTGCCTGGACCACGCCCGGGACGGTCAGCGCGGCCGCCTCGAGGTAGGCGCGCACCAGGGAGAGCGGGACCTGCTGCCCCAAGATCTGGTCGCGGTAGGGCACGCCGTCGGCGGTGTTGTAGTAGACCTCGCCCTGGTAGGTGCGGATCGCGCAGGCGGCATCCTGCGCCATCGCGTAGGGGTTCGACGCGACGGCGATGCTGCCGGAGGTGTCGAGGGCAAGGTCCCAGGTCACGGTGTCGAGAAGGAGCGAGCGCATCAGGTGCCCGGGCTCGGCTTGTCGGTCGAGGGGTGTTTGTGGCCGGAAACCGTCACGGACGATTTACCCTTGGCCTTGGCGGTGATCTCGCCGGGCGCCTTGATGGCGCCGTCACGGTCGATCACGACACCGTTCAGGCTCCAGCCATCCTTGCCGCCGACCAGTGTGTTGCCGTTGCGATCCTGGATCTCGACCCCGTCGTCCTTGAAATGGATCCACTGCTTCGGCTTGTCAGCCTTGCGCGGGAGCGGGCCGTGGTAGACGGCATCCGACATCGAGCCGCGGCGCTTCGAGCCCGGGTTCGCCTCGCCCCAGTCGTTGGCCTGCGCCGAGGAGTGGTCGCGGTCGAGAACCGAGAAGGTGCCGACGTCGCCCACCTTCGGGTCGTTGATGATGACGCTGTCGCCCGACATGTTGCGGGTGACGGGGATGCCGTAGACCGTGCCGTGCGACCGGCTCTTGCCGGCCCCGTCCATCTGCTTGACCAGCGGCTGCACATCGACCGTGGGCGGGCTGTCGCGCCCGCCCCCGTGCACCGCGACGATCTTGCCGACGAAGTGGGTGCGGTGTTGAGCCTGCGCCTGATCAGACAGGTATCGATGCTGGTTGAGGAGCGAGTTGCCGTCCGTCAGACTGAGCTGGGAGGCGACGTCCTTGTCGTCGCTGTCGCCGCTCATGATGAAGGCCCCATGATCCGGTTGAGGGTCAACGTCGTAAACCACTTGCCCTTCGGGACTTCGGCCTCAAGAGCGTAATCCAGGTTGATGATCGACCACGAGCCGCATGCTGGCTTCAGGTCGGACTGCACCTCGACCTGCCGACCGTACTGGATCGCCGGGTTGAACAGCGTCGTCACGTCGATCCCTGCTTGGGTATAGGCCGGGTATCCGACCATCCCCGTCTGCGGGGAGATCACGACCGACTGACCCTTCCGCGTCTTGCCGGCAGGCCAGATCGCCAGCGTGCCGTTGTCGATGATCCAGCTGATGCCGGCGGCGCGAGCAAGCTCGTGAGCCTGCTGGCGAGCGGAGCCGGGGAAGTAGGGGTTGACGATCTTCGTGTCGACGCCGTTGTTCTCGAACTTCAGTTCCGCCTTCTTGGCGATCTGCTCCATGGTCTTGGCGACATCGGTCGCCCCCTTTTGACTCGTGACGTCAACGGGCTTCACCGCGGCGAACAGGCCCGCAAGTGCCGACACCCGCAAGCAAGTCTCAGGCATCGCCCGCATGTCGGCGAATGCCACGTTGATATTGCCCTCGAACACCATCGCCGGCTGCTGCCCTTCCTCGTAGGCCTTCAGCGTGATGACGTTCTTCGAGAAGAGGTTGAACTGCGTGCCCAGCGTGGTCAGCTGGTTCATCACGCTCAGCGGCAGCCCGTAGATCGCGCATTCCAGCTGCGCCATGTCGGCACCGCCGGGCTTGCGGATCAGGGCGACGACGCGGTGGCCCTTGATGTCGGCCTTGTTGCCGCCCGCGGCGTAGGAGCCGGAGGCGAGCGAGATCGAAACGTCGATGCACTTGCGGCTGAAGGTCATCGGACCTCAGAAATTCTAGGGCGGGGCGGCATCGCCGCCCCTGCCTTGCGTGTGAGTGCGCGCGTCAGACGAGCCGCAGCACGCCCTGGCCGCGCCGCTCGGCGACTTTCTGCTCGATCTCGGCCTTGCCGCCCTCCATCAGCCACTCGCGGCTGACCATCGGGTCGAACACGTAGGCCTGCCGGCTGCCGAGGCTGGCGAGCCGCACGACGACGCCCTTGGTGGCGTGGAAGCGGTAGAGTCGGCTCGACACCCACCGGGGCAACCCGCGCAGCCCTTTGCGCGCCGTGACGCCGGCCATCTCGATCACCTGCCCGGCGCTGACACCCTGGATGACCGCGTTGTGGCCGGTCGCGACCTGCTCGCGAACGAGGGCCGGCACGACCTCGGACAGCTGGCGCGCCACGATGCGCTTCACCATGCCGCCGAGCGCGTTCATGTCGATCGCCGCGGCCTCGTGGGCTCGCTTCTCGACCTCAATGAAGTAGCGCCGGGTGGCCCGGCCGCGCTCGTTATTCTCGACCATGGCGAGCTCCTTCGCCATGTCGAGGGTCAGGTGGTATTCGACAGACCGGCGGTCGCCACCGCGTCCGGATTGGTCCCCCCGATTGGGGGAATCGATCACCACGTAGTCGACGTGCTCGGCGAAGCCGTACTGCGCAATGCGCTTCTTGATCCAGGTGGTGAAGTCGCGCCCGACGCCCAAGCACGCATGCAGCTCGCGCGCATCGGCGGTCTGGACGAGGCCTGCGCCGATCACGCCTTCTCGCACCGCAGGGAACGGGGTATTCGTGCTGTCGCTCATCGATGTCTCTCCATCGATCGGGAAGTTGCCCAGGCTGGTAACCAGGGCGGCGAACGGGCGGCGGGGCTTGCTTTTCCAGGGCTGGGCCCCGCCGCCGACCTCCTTGCGGAGGATCGGAGAGCTGCAACCTAGCACCCCGGTGTCGCGGGCGCCTTACGCGGTCTCATTTCTCAAATGACTTGTGACAAATTTGTCATACGCCAGCGCATTCTGCTGACAAATCGTTAAAATTCGTCAAGAAATTTGGCTGTTTGCGAGTTCGCCGGCCTCGATGTAAGCCAGCCCGAACCGGATCCCCAGCCCCTCGTAGGTCGGGTCGTCCGTGCCCTGCGTGTCGACGAAACACAGGTCGCCGACGAAGCCGATGTAGCGGCTGCGCACGATGAGGTTCCGGTCCTGGCACAGGGCGCCTGCGAGCAGCAGGACGTTGGACACGTAGAGGTCGAGGTGCAGCCCGTAGGCCTTCTGGTAGACGTCGATCTGCGCCAGTTGGTCGGCGAGCGTCGCCATCACCGTCTGGGACGGCACGGGCCGCAGGGGGATGATCTGCATCTTGATTACGCGATCGGATCACCAAGCCCGGCGGTCGGGAAGTCGCCAAGGCCTGAGGGGCCAACGGTCGTGTCAGGGATAGGCGCAGTAGTGAACGAGCCGTTCGGCACACCGGCGGCACCCGGGCTGTTGGGATTGAAGGTGCTTGCGAAGCCATTGGCCCCGAAACTCGTGTCGTTAATCGTTCCTGGAGAAGCAGGCTGCACGGTACCCCCATTCTCCTGGCCCGCACCGCTCGGCGTCGCGGTCGAAGATCCCGATCCACCCGTGCTCGGCGAAGTCTGGCGGATCTCCTGGCACCAGACGGCGACGATGAGCAGGCCCGCGCCGGCCTGGGCGGTGCGGCGGTAGTCGAGGTGCACGATGTTGACGTCCCGGTAGACCGTCTCGGGCGTGACCGCGTCGTAGAGGTTCAGGTCGCCGGCGATGGCACGCAGGGAGTTGAGCAGCGCCGCGCGGCGAGCCTCGGTGCCTCCGGCCGTGAAGATCAGCCGGACGTCGAAGGGGATTGCGACCTTGTTGAAGGACTCGAAGGAGCCGCGCTCCAGGGGGTGGTCGGAGACCGCGAAGTCCACCTTGTGATCGAAGGCCAGGACGCTCTCGCAGGCTACGACGGAGCGGCCTTGGCGATAGAGACCCCACTGCGGAGCGCCGCCGTTGCCGCCGAAGAGCGGACCGATGCCGATCGCGTCGGCGGCCGCCAGGATGATGTCGCCCCCCGAGCCAGGGGCGAAGGTGACGGGCGGGACGCCGTCGACATCTGGAACGTTCACGGGGAAGGGCACAGATATGTACGCCTCAGACTTGTCCACATAGAGGAGTGACTATGAGAGCCGCCATCGCCACCGTACTGTCATTTGCAACTTGGACTGCGGCTGCGTCCGAGATCCCGCTGGGTTTTCGTGGTGTGTGGGGAACCTATACTTCTTGCCCGGCTTCTGCTTGGCGAGGGGTTGGTCAGAACGATGACGATCGGGTAGTTCAGATAACAGCAAAATCCTTTCTCGCATTTGAGTCGGGCTGCGACGTGCGTAGCGTCAAGGCTGCAAAAATCTTCAGGAACCAATGGGGCAAAATTATTAGCCCCACCGAGCTTACTTTTACCTGTTCAGGAGAAGGGCTGACCGAGAGAGTTCGAGAGCTTTGGGATATAAATTCTACTATCGAGTCAGATATTTTATCCGTACAAGATGCAAAGACGCGCAAAATAACTACTTACTACAGATGCAAGTAGTTAAAACCTAAGCCTGTCCTGTCGTAGCCGCCGCGACAAACGACCGCCGCTTCAGTGCCTCCTCCATGTCCCGCGCGATACCGCCCGCATCCGTCGCCGCCGTCTGCACCGTGACGCTGCCGATGCGGGTGCTGTTCGTCGTGGTCGTGCTCGACCGATTGTCGTTCATCTGCCGGCCGATCTGGGCCGCTTGGGCATTACGCGCTTGGTTGACCGACGCCACGGCAGCCGGCGATCCACGCCACAACCGAGCGGAAGGTGATCGCGGCGCATCTTGCCCCATGCCCTGCGAGTTCGCACCCGGGAACATCTGTCGCTGCTCACGGGTGAGGCCTTCAGCCCACGATCCGCCACCCATGCCCACGCGGTGGCCGCCGAGGTCGAAGTGCATCGTGTCCAGCGCGCCGTACTTTCCGGCTGGGCCGCCGAAGTAACCCCCCCATCGCAAGGCCTTGGCCAGTTCTGGGTACTTCTGCATCTGGTAGCGGCGGGCCGCCTGCGCGAATTGTTCGTATTGCCGAAATGTCGAGGCGTCTTGATAGTTGCCCAGTTTCCGTCCTTGCGGGTCGTAGATCGCCACATCAGATGCAAGACCCTGGCCGTGAAATCGACGATCACCAGGCCGTAGTCCTGAAACGATTTTGGCGGTGTATCCTTCAGGCAGGCTTTTCTTGGCGTTCTCGATAATGTCCGTCAATCGAGCGTCGACACCATCGTTTCGGGCTGCGGGCGCGGGGGCGTCAGCCTGCGGCCCCTTCCGCGTGATTCCCTGCCAATCGCCAATCCCCGCCTTCGCGGCCCCGTGCCACGGCCTCCAGCCGCCCCTGGCTGCCTCGCGCATCGCGAAATCGGTCTGCTCTTTCCAGGTCTTCGGATCGCGGACATCAATTCCTTCGGCCAAGGCCTTGTTTCCGAGTCCGCCGCCAGTGAACAGCTGCCAGTCACCATGCGACCGACCCTGGTCGCCCGTGTACTTGTTGAAGCCCTCACTCTGCGCGACGCGAAGCGCAACATCGGGGTCAATGCCGTTGCGGACAGCAGCCTCGCGGATGTACTTTGCTCGCTCCTCGCGGGAGGCGATGTGACCGTCTCCGGTGCCAGGCGCGATGGGCAGGGTGCTAACGGGTCCGCTTCCAGCGGCTGCTCCCGCGCCCCCGCCGGCCGCCCCAGGAGCCGCACCAGCGTCGCCACCCCCGAACAGTTTCCTCTTGCCCCAGTTCCAGCCGCGCTTCACGGCATCCCACATCCCACCGGGCGCAGCGCCGGACGCCTCGTCGTCCCAGTGCTTCTGCAGGCCAGGCTTCTCGGCGTTCGGCGTGCTCCTGTCGGCGCCAATGGTACCGCCGACGGCGAGCCCCCCGATGATGGCGCCCAGCAAGCCGCTGCTGCCGGCCAGGGCACCGCCAGCCGCTACGCGCCCGCCGGTCAGCAGCAGACGCATCGTGCCGAGCACCCGCAGGAACGCGATGGCCTTCGAGCCCAGCCACAGCGCAAACAGCGCCTCGGTGATTCGCACCAGGGTCAGGGTCTCGCTCCCGGCGATCCCCATCTGGCTCGCAAATTCCTTCAGGAACGGGACGACGTTGCTCTGCACCCACTCCTTGATCGCCCGAACGACCGCCTGCACGTCCTTCAGGAGCTGCACCAGCACCGGGGAGATCGCCGTCAGGATCGTGCGCCCGAAGCTCTCGACCTCCTGCGTCAGCGTGCGGTAGGCGGTCTGAAGCTCCTGCGCGGCCGCGGTGTCCTTGCTCGTCGCGATGCCGAGCTTTTCGCTCTCCTGGATCGCCTTGCGCAGCGCGGCGCCGCCCTTGACCAGCAGCGCGATCGTGCCTTCGTCGAACCCGAGATTCTTCCCATAGTAGGTCGCGCTGGCGATACCCTGCTGCTCGGCCACCGCCTTCAGGTTGTCGGCGAGGTCGGCCAGGCCATCCACGTTCTTCTTGTTGAGGTCGATCGTCTTGCCGCCGGCAGCCTGGAGCCGGGCCAGGAACGGCAGGATCGACGAGTCGCCGGTCGTGCGGATCCGCTCGACCTGCTCGGACCAGGACTGGAATGACCGGACCGCGGCCTGCGCATCGCCGCCGGAGCGCTCGACCGCCTTCGACATGGCGGAGATCAGCTCCGGCGCCCGGCCGATGCTGGTGGCCAGGCGGCCGAGCGCGGCGTCGGCGTTCGTGACCTCAGACACGAACCCGGACAGGCTGCGGCCGGTGGTGACGAGCGCGAACAGCTTGACGAAGTTCCGGAACAGCCGGTCGACGCTGGCCGCCGCCTTCTCGGCTGCCGTCTCGATGCCCTGGCCATCCTTGACCACGGCCTCGCGGGTCTTGCGGAACGAGGTGACCGTCTCGCGCTGGCCCTTGACGAAGTCCTTCGGATCAAGGCCCATTTCGAAGACGAAACGGTCAAGCACCAGCACCATTAGATTTTAACCCCTATCGGCGAGGCGGACATGGAACTCAGCCTGAAACCTTCGTGCCCGAAATGCGGCCCAACCATTTTGGTCGTCCCCGACGACCCCAAACCGGACGACGCCGTTACCTGCCAGTCTTGCGGAGAAGACTTGTGCTCTTACGCGGCCTTGGAGGATAAAATTGAGAAATTTCGAGCGCTCGGACGTGAGTTCTTCCGAAACGCTCTAAAACCCTGAAATGGGTTCGCTAAGGACTATTCCTTCTGCGCCGCGCGCTCATTGTGCGCGTCGATCTGGATCACTTCGAGCAGATCGTGAGCGTCCTTGATGCCGTACACGGTTTGCAACTCGTGCAGCGTCGCGCGCCCGGACGACACGATGACCGCTATCGTGCGGGAGAGGTTCGGGTAATTCTTCCAGCCCCGGACGGGCCCGGCGTCTCCGACGTCGACATCGACGGGGCGCCGGGCAGCGAAAAACCCACGTGGAGCTGCAAGATCTCCCTGCGCAGGAAGAGGCGCGTCTGGACCTCCTCGATGTCGTCCTCGACCAGCGGCCGGACCACGTTCGGGTTCTGCCGGTCCGGGCAGGCCTGCACGCAGGTGAACATCTCGTCCATCAGCGGCTTCACGTCGGCGTGCTTCAGGCCGGTCAGGGCCTGAACCCCCATCACGGCGAGACCGGCCATGCCGGCCCCCTCGAGGTCGTCCGGGATCTCGGCGCCGGCCGCGGTCAGCGCCAGGAGCGCCCGCATCGCCCAGTCCTCGGCCTGCGTCGCCGGCATCTCCCGGATCAGGAAGACCTTGCCGCCGTCGCGGTTGTTCGGGTCGGTCGACGGAATGGTGACCCGCGTCTCACGCCGCGCCATCGCCGCGCCCTCAGACTGGCGCCGGGAGCACGCGCTCCCAGCGGATCGTGAACTTGCGCGGCTGGAGCACCTTCTTGGCGTCCGGCAAGACGGGAGCCGAGATCAGGAACCCCTTCGTCATGGCGTACTTCCGGCCGGTGCCCTGCAGGAAGATGGTGCCGAACGCCGTGTACTTGTCACGGATCACCCGCTCGGCGTTCGCCCAAGAGTCGAAGAAATTCGTGCTCGGCGAGTCGGCCATCAGCGTGATGCCCATCGAAACCGGGGTGTAGACGAAGCCGCCGGACAGGAAGCCGTCGACACCCATCATCGTTTCGCCGATCTCCTGGACTTCGGTATCGAACGCATCGTCGGTCGCGAAGCCCTGGATTTGCTGCGGCGAGGAGAAGACGTTGTTGACGCCGAGCATCAGGACGGCATTGGCGGACGTGATCGACATGTCTCGTGCTCCTTACGATCTGGCGATCACTGGATGAGGATGCTGGCGAGGGTCAGCGCCTGGATGGACTGACCGTCCATGTACCAGAGCCGGCACGGCGGGCTGGCGCGGCCCTGGCGGACCTGCGGCGCGGCGTCGAGGATCTGCGCGTACCAGCCGCGTTGGAACAGCGTGTCGGCGATGTCGAGGCCGGCCTGGCTCTTGATCTGCGCCTTCTGGAGGTTCGACAGCGGAATGCCGGCGCGGATCGATCCGAAGTTGATCGCCTCTTGGATCGGGTCAAGCCACGCGGCCTCGACCATGGCATACCCTTCGACGTTGTACGGAATGCTGTTGGTCTGGACGAGCAGGTTCATCATTGCCAGCTGGAGCTGGTTGTTCAGCCGGATCTGATTGACGTAGCTGTCGATCCACTGGAACTTGCCAGAGATCGTGCCCCGGTTGAAGAAGACGAACCCCTGGTTTGCCGTCGCGTAGGCACCATAGAAATTGTACCCGTTGCCGTAGCTCCCCGCGACCTGCGGATCACCGGCGAGGTTGGAGGCGATCCGCGCATTACTGACGCCGGCGACGAGGCCGGATTGCTGCCGGAACGCCAGGGTGGTGCGCCCATTGCGTGCCGCGAAATCGATCGATGCGATGGCGCCGCAGACGAACGGGGCGTGGCCGAGATCACTCGGCTCGTAGACCAGGCAGGTGCCCGACAGCCCGGACTGCTGAAGCAGGTAGCCCAGGCTGGTCGTCGCCGGCAGGGTGACGGTCGGGCTCGCATCGCGGTCCCAGCACACGTAGGCGTAGCGGTTGTTCTTGGAGTTGGTCCAGGTCGCGAACAGCATCCTCTGCGTGGTCGCGCCGGAGCCGCCGTCCGGGTCGAACAGCGTCGCGAACGATACCCAGTTCTGGGTGAGGTCGGTGATCCCCTCCATGAAGGCACCGGGCGTGGTCGCATCCGCTCCGAGCGAGATCACCGCACCCGCGCCCTGGGTCAGCATCAGGGACGCCGCCAGCGAGCCGGCGGCGTAGCCGATCGACGAGGCCCCGCCGGTGATGCCGGAGGTGATCTGGAGCCCGCCCGAGATCGCGTCGTAGCTGACCGCGATCGGCGTGGCGGCGGCCGTCAGCGTGCCGCTAGAGACCGTCTGCGAGGGCGAGACGTAGTAGGTGCCGGCCAGGCCCGCGCCGGTGCCGAGCCCGGTGATGCGCGTCCCGGCCGAGACGCCGGCGCCGGTCAAGGTCTGGCCGACCGACAGGCTGCCCGACGAGACCGCCGAGACGGTAAGCACGCCGTAGGCTGCCGAGAGGCTGGCGTTCGGCACCACTTGCGCGGCACTGACGGCGTAGGTGCCGGGGCCGCCGGGCAAGCCGGAAAGCTGTGAGGTGACCGTGGTGCCGGCCGCGACGCCCGAGCCCGTGAGGACGGCGCCGGGCACCAGCGTACCGGACATGACCGCATTCACGGTCATCACGTTGCCGGCGATCGACGCCGTGATGGCGGCTGTGGCGGGTGCGATGGCGCCCGTGACCGAGGCGGCGACCGGCTGCGAGGCATTCAGCGCCTGCTGGATCAGCGCGGCCGCGGCCGAGTAGCTGGTGGCGCCCGAGAGATTGAGGCCCGACGCGGTGTGCGGGTAGCCGTCGACCACCACCGACAGGTCGCCCTGCATCGCCTGGATCTGGGCGACGGTCAGCGTGTTGACCGGGCCGCCGATCAGGTAGGCCGGTGCCGCCGCGGCGGTGAACCGCGCGAACAGCAGCGAGTCCGGCTTCTGGGTCGAGGTGTCGAAGCCGAGGAAGTAGATGTCCGCCCAGGCCGCCTCCTGCGAGCCCGGCCCGAAATAGTCCTCGACCGACGAGCCGTCGTTCGGGAAGTCGAGTACGGTCCCGATCGGTACGCGCGGATTCAAGGTCAGGAACAGGCCGTTGAACGCGAGGGGGTTGCCGCCGGCGTTGAGGACCTGCGGCAGGACGCGGACAATCTGGTCCGCCGGGATGGAGGCCATGGGTTTTCCTCAGGCAGCGAAGAACAGGTCGACGGGGATCCGATCCACATCGAGGCGGTCGGCGTATTGCTGCGGGAGCAGCAGGGTCTGGTCGGCCTGCAGGTGGGCCTCGACCACGTAGCGGGACTCGTACTGGCCCTCGGCGTTGACGAAGGGCACCTGCTTCGGGTCGTCGGCGTGCAGCGGCGTGATCGGCAGGCCGCTCGCACGCAGCATGTCCACCCCGGAGAGGTCGCGCAGCACCGTAGCGATGGCCTGCGCGGTGTCCGATGCCCGGGAGAGGTCGTCGCTGTGCACGTCGAGTTGCATCACGACCCGGGTGGCTTGGCGCAGCGCGCGAGCGCCGGCGGCGAGAGGGCGGGAGGCGAACACGACGGGCGCCGAGAGGGTGGCGGTGCCGTCGCCGTTGAGGGCGACGATGATGGGGTCCGGGTTGATGCCGGTTCCGTAGAGCGGCCGGCCGGCTTCAAGCGTGCCGTGCGTGACCCGCTCGACGGTCAGGACCGTGCCGCTCGCCGAGCCGACCAGCGTGCAGTCGGCCCAGGTCACCACGTTGGTCGAGATGCGGTCGCGGCGCAGGATCGTCATGACGACGTAGTCCGCAGCCTGCGGCGCGGTGACGTTGTTGTCCTGACCCTGCACCACCTCGGCGCCCTCGGGGACGAGCCGGAGCAGGACCGCCCGGAGGACCGTGAAGATGTCGTCCTGGCTCGGGGTGACGGCGACGGGGATCATGCGGTGTAGGAATTCTGCAAGGTGATGGCGCACTTGCGCCACTCGTGGCCCCATACTTCAAGCACCGCCGAGATGATCCAGCGCGTGCCCTGGTCGTCCTCAGGCATCACGCCGGCCTCGAACACGATCTGATCGCCGCCCTTCTTGTCGACGCGGATCATCGCCTCGACCTCAGCCGAGATGTAGATGACCCGGTGGACGCCCTGGATGTTCAGGGCTTCGAGCTTCTGAATGTCTCCGTTCGACGCGGTCTGCACCTGCACTCGCACAGGCAAGTCGGCATAGGTCGGGATACGGGTGCCGCTCGGGCTCGTCGTGTAACCAGTCGAGCGCTTGATCGTGGCCGATACATTCGGGTTGACACGTGACGTATACCGGTTCGCGATGCTGCGCAGGTTCATCGTCACTCGACCACGTAATCCACGCTGTTAATCATTACCGACGAGTCGATCAGCGGCTTGTCGAAGCCCTTCCGCGCGATCGTCTTCGGGCTCAGCGGCGGCGAGGTCAGGTCTAGGATGCTCTGCTGGAGCTGGCCCTTGATGCCCTCGCCCATCAGGCCGAGCGCGGCCTTGGGGTCGTAGTTCGTCGTTTTGAGCGTCGCGGCGAGCGAGGTTGGCCAGCCCGACGACTTGTCAGCGATCATCGAACGAAAAAACGGCCGCGGCGGCTGGTTGTTGGCCGGCGCGCCGAACTCGTCGATCGCGGCCACCATGGCGACCGAGGTGCCGTCGGGATAAGAGGCCCCCTCCAGGAACCCGACCGAGAGGGTGGGGCTGTCCCCGAGCTTCGCGGCGAGCTCGCCCAGGCGCCGCTCGAGCGCCATGCCGCCCTTGACGGTGACCATGCTACCAGCCGCCTCGACCGTAGTGGGTGCAGCCGCGCCGCGGGCCCGGGACATAGCGGGCCATGCGCAGGTTCGCCGTAGCCGACCAGAAATTCAGACCGTAAGGCGTCATCTGGAACCACGCGGCCAAAGACCCCTCGTTCGGCATCTCGGCCGCCGTGACGCTCACCGAGCCTTCGGTGGCGCTGGTGATGCGCCCGACGATGCCGCCCTGCGCCTGCCCGTCCGCGCCCGCCCCGTTCAGGGCTGCGATGTGCGCGACCAGCATGTTGAGCAGCATCAGCTGCTGCGCCGGTTCACGCACCGGCCCGGTGCCGTCGTTGCGCAGGTACAGGGTCGCTTCGGTGAAGTAGTCCTGCGCCTGTGGCTCCGTCACGGCACCGAACTCGGGGTAGCGCCGCTGCCACGCCGTGAAGTCGAAGGTGGCGATGGCGCCCATGGTCAGGCCGCGGCCTTCAGCTTCTCGGCCTCGACAATCAGCGTCTTGCGACCCCAGCGCCGATCGACGACCACGCCGCGATCGCGCAGGTAGGCGCGGAGCTCGTCGTCGCTGAGCTTGTCGAGCTCGGCGTCGGGGGCCGGCTCATCGCCGTCGCCGCCGCCCTGGCCGGCCGTGGCCTGCTGCTCGGCCGCGGCCTTGGCTGCGCGATCCGCCTCCGCCTGCGCCTCCTCGGCAGCGCGCGCCGCGGCATCGGCTGCCAGCTGCGCCTGCTTCTCCGCCAGCCGCTGGGCCTCGGCGTTCGCCTTCTCGCGCTCCTCCTCGGCGGTGAGCTGCGGCGCCTCGGGGGCGTCCTCGCCGCCCTTGGCCTCGAACAGGGTGCCGGAGGCGTAGAGGTCGGAATGGCCGTTCAGGGCCTTCCACTTCTCCCAGTGCTCGGCCGGGATCTTGGTGTAGCCCGGGAGCGAGCCGTTGCCGGGCTCGCCGTTGTGCTGCCCGCTGCCGGCGAGGTCGTAGATCGCGATCTCGCGCAGCTGCGGCTCGTCGAGGCCCGGAGTCTTGAACCACTCGGACACCCGGAGCCGGATGCCGGGCGCGTGCCTGCAGCCGATGGTGATCAGGTTCGTGTCGTCCATGGCGCCCTCCTACCGGGCCTTCTCGAGACGTTGGATGCCCCGGACGCGGGCGCCCGGGTTGTCGGGATCGATGCCCTCAAGGCCGGTGCGGGCGCTCTCATGCTCGCGAGCGAACGCCTCGACGTCGCGCTGTTGGGGCGAGGCGTAGACGAGGCCGTTGCGCACCATGTCGCTGTCGCGGTTGGCGGCGAGCCAGTTATCCCAGAGGGCCTTGGGCACGTCGGGGGTCAGCCGGAACCCGCGGACCAGGATCGGCGGCGGCAGACCGGCGCGGGCGCCGGTGCCGAGGATCGTGACCTGCTGGCCGGTGGGCCGGTGCACGGTCACCTCTCGGGCGCCGCCGCCCATCACGAGCTCGGTCTCCGGGGTCGCTGCGAACTCGCGCATGATGAAGCCGCACGGGAGCTTGCAGCCCACGGTGACGACGTCGCGAGCCGCGGTCGCGGTGTTGCCCGTGGCCGCCTGCGCTCGCCGAAGACGCGCCGCGCCCATGGTCAGATCCCCACCATGGAGGCGACGGCGTAGGGGATGCGGATCACCGCGCCCCAGGCGCCGCCGGACCACTTCTTCTTGTAGCTGGACATCTCGGTGACGAGGTTGTGAGACCGCATCTTCTCCGAGAACGCCATGTAGCCGGTGGGCTGGCCGTCGATGGTCTTGGCGATCAGCTGCATCATGTTGCCGGCGACGACGCCCTGCGGGTTTGCGGCCGATTGCTTGCCGTACTGCACCGCGGTGACGACCTCGAGACGCGGGAACTCGGCCTTGAGCGCGTCCCGGACCTTGAGGTTGAACTGGTTGATGAAGCCAAGCGCCACGGCGGAGCTTGGCGACATGGCCAGTACCATCTCGTCTTCGGCGCTGATCAGGCCGCCGGTCTGGGCGACCAGCTGCGTGAACAGGGCGAGGGCGTCGTTGTAGACCTCGTTCGCGGTCGCGTTCGGCGCGCCGCCGGTGGTCTGCCAGCCGGTGCCGCCGGCCGCCTTGGTGGCCGGGGTGAGCGAGGCTGGCAGGGCCGGGTCGTTCAGCAGACCGTAGTTCTGCAGGCCCGCGACGCCGAAGAAGTAGATGCTGTTCTCGAACCGCCCCATGACGTTGGCGGCGGCCTCGTCCTTCTCGGCGACGAGGTTGATGCCGGCGAGCCCCGCCCGGCCCAGCTCACGCTCCCCGTACTCGGAGATCGTCTGGTAGAGGTAGTTCTGGCGCTGCGGCCAGTTCATGTTGACACCGACCATGCCGTTGTTGGCGTAGTCGCCGTAGCTCGACACCTCGCCGGTGTGCTCGACCACCGGAAACATCACGGTGTCCTGCAGCCAGTCGCCCTTCTTCTGCTCGCCGAAGATCTCGGCGGCCTTGGTCGGGGTGAAGCGGACCCGGATCACCTGCGGGTCGATCGTGGTGGTGAGCATCGCCGGGATGGCGCTGGTCGCCGCGGTCTGGAGGGCCGGCAGGGCGTCCATCGCGATCGTGTAGTCGCGGCGGATCTCGGCCGTGGCATAGCCCTGGACGTGATCAAGGTGGATGCCGAGGTCCGCAAGGGCCTCTCGGTCCGCCTCGAACTGGGTGCGTGCCTCAATGGGCGTCATCGCGTTCATCTGTGTGTCTCCGCTGCCGATCCGCATCAGCCGTTCGGCGTGGCGGAGATCTTCACGAGCTCGCCCGCTGCCCCGACGGACATGGCAAACCACTTGGTCTCGGTGGAGCCGGCCACCGTGGCACCGGCCGCGCCGAAGCTGACCGAGCCGTCCGTGTTGCTGGCAAACACCTTGTTGCCGTAGGCCGCCGCGCCCGCGCCGGCGTTGCGCACCCAGAACCCGCCCGACTTGAACAGCGTGGCGGGCATGCCCGGAAGCATCGCCATCCCGGACTCGGCCAGGAAGGGCGTGATCAGGCCCTGCTGCTCACGGTGCAGGAACCCGGTCGGGGCGCCGGTGCCCGAGTTGGTGATGGTCGCCGGGGCGCCGTCGGCGTCGTTGGGCGAGGTCGCCCAGCAGAACCGGCCGATGATCGCGCCGGCCGGCCCGACGACGAGGCCGCCCGGGCCAGCGTTGACGGTCGAGCGCGGATTGGCGTCGCAGAAGTCGCCCTCGACGGCGGGCGCCGGCGCGTAGCTGACAGTCTTGGGGAAGGACATCGTCTCGTCTCCTGTGTCGGTGGCCGATCAGGCGGCGCGGCCGATGCGGGCGGTGCCGAAGCGCTCGGCGAAGGACTGGGCGCCGGCGGCATCCATGGCGGGGCGGGGCTTGGTCTTCGGTCCATCGCCGGGCTTCGGGCACGCTTCGATGATGTCGCGCAGCGAGTCGCGGTGCTTGCCCGCGTGGGCCTTGCCGAGCACGGTCAGGGCCTGGCGCTCGACGGCTTCGGCGCTGTCGAAGGCCATCGGGAGCTCGCCGACCCACGGGCGGACGAAGCGGCGGGCCTCGTCGATTGCGGCCAGACGGGCGGTGGTCTCGGTGCGCACCTTCTCGGTCGCCTCGGCGATCGCCGCGTCCATGGCCGGCTTGGACACGGTACCTTTCAGCGCGGCGGCGACCGCGGTGCGGATCGCGGCGTCCATCGCCTTCTTGGCGTCGTCCTTGTCGCCGTCCTTCTCGTCGATCACCGGCGCGCCACCCATGGCGCAGATGCGGTCGATCTCCTCGTCGGAGAGGCCCTTGGCCTTCAGCATGGCGCGCAGATCGGCGTCGCCCTCGTCTTTGGCCTCCGGGTCGTCGATCGGGTCGGCGGACGCGACCGGCTCCTCCAGCGCCTCGACGATCGGCGCCAGGGCCTCGATGACCTCGGCGACCGCGTTGAGATCGGCATCCTGGGCCAGCTTTCCCCGCAGAGCCTTCATGGCGCCGAGGATGACAGCCGGCATCATCGCCCTGAAATTCTTCGGCGTGAGGCCGGCGACCACCGGGCCAAGATCAACGCTGCCATCCATGGCGAGCTTGGATCCGTAACGAGCCATAAGCGCGCTCTGCACCAGAGCGGCCACCGGCGACAGATTGCGCGTGGGCATGACAAAACCTTTATGTGAGTCGCCAACAACGACATCAGGGCCGGCTCGGCCCCTCTTTACGAAGGCAACATGGTTGCAATCAATTTGCGTCATGCGGCCATCATATCGCTCGCCCTGAAAATTACCGGGCGTCATATCAGGCACATAGCGATATGCGCTTGATAGTTCTTTTTGCGACCCGTCTTCTACAGTCGCAATCGCCCTTCCGTCCCAACACGTCAGATCGGTATACAGAAAGGGGAATTCGAACTCTGGATTTGAGACGGTACCAACCGTGATCTTATGATCATGATCGTCTGCCGAGACGGGCCGATGCGTGTAGAGCAGGGGCTTGTTGTTAAAGCTTGCCGCCGCCTTTGCAAGTTCTTCTGGATCTCGCAGAAGCTTATAGCGGCGGGTTGGATCAAGGCCAAGATCAGCGCAGCCAGGGATCTCACTCCCGAGATACTCGCAAACGTTGGCCTTGCTAACCGGGGTCCGCCTTACGTGCAGGTGCCCGTCCGCGTCGTAGACGCGTGAAGTTCCCCGATCAAAAGCTAGCGCGTCTTGCCGGGCCACGTGACATATCCTTGATGCACCTCAACCGGGATCGTCGACTCTATTGCCCTTAGACAAATTCTCGACTGCCGTGAGGATTTGAAGATTGTTCTCAACGTGAAGACCGCACATCGTCTTCCCGCGTAGCGGGTAGATATGATCGACGTGGTGCGGTACGCCGGTCTCCGCTGTCAGGCGGGCGGCCTCCGCGTATATCGCTTCTATCTTCTTCAGATCCGCCCAGACTGGCGTAGCCTGCATCTTTCGCGCTTGTCGGGAGCGGGTATGCGCAAGGTACTTGGCCCGGTTGGCTGATGCGTATTCTTTATTGCGGACAGCGATGCGGTCGGCATTTGCCTTCCGCCATTCAAGCTGCACCGCCCTATGGCGCTCAATGTTTTCAGATCGCCATTTCTTTTGGTATTCAGCAAACCCTTCCTTGTTGGCATCGTACCAAGCGCGCGATGTTACTCTCAGATTTTCTTTATTGCGTTCACGATAGCGCCTTGCGAGCTTGCGACGGTTTTCGGCCTTTTGCTCATCGGTCAGTCGAGGTCGCTTAGGCCCTGATCGCGCTGCGCTGTAGGCCGCGTAGCACGCTTTGCACCGGGGTTGCCGCCCGTCAGATCTACTGCGATCTGCACTGAAATCTGTGAAGGGCTTTGTCGACCCACAGACAAAGCAGCGTTTTAGCCCCGCTTCGCGGTTTGCGGCCAACTGCACCCTGCTGACACCCTGCCCTTGATAGGGTACATCCCGTGTAGCCATTCGAGCGCTCCAACGCTTGATTGGTCAGAGGCTGCGTTGGTGCTCCAACACCTTCGCGGCCTCGCTCATTATAGATCGAACAAGCTCCTAAGCAAAGCCGGGGATCACGGCTCGACCAATACAGCGGCACCCGATCTCTTCGCCAGGCAGGACGTTCTGTCCCTTGTCACCGATCGGCAGGCCGACGCGGAGATCGTAGCGCTGGCCGTTGGCCTTGACGTGCTTCGGGCGGGGGTGCTTGCCGCCGCCCGAGTGTCGCCAGACGGCCTCGGTCAGACCCATCTCAACTTGACGGGCACGGGTGAGCGCCGCGGTGACCTTGTTGTTCTGGTCCCGGGCGATCAGCGCCGCCCGCTTCTTCGTCACCCCCAGCTGCTGCTGAAGGTCGTCCGCCAGCTGCCCCAGGTCACGCCCGGTCTGCACCGACCGCATCACCATGCCCTCAACCTGGGCGAGGTGCTGCTGCGGGATGGACCGGATCAGGCTGACGTTCTCGTGCACCGCGGCGTTGAGCACGTCGCGCTGCGCCCTTGTCATCTTGAACTCGACGGTGAACCCGCCCTTCTTCAGCGCCGCCTTCAGGTTCGCGTCGCTGCGCTCACCGACCGACTTCGCGAAGTGGGCCGCCAGGTCGTCGGCGAGGTCGTTGAAATTTGCCTGCCAGCGCCGGGCGAGACGCCGGATGGCCCGGCGCATCGTCTCGGCCGGAAGCTCATCCTCGGCGATCTCCGGGCTGTTGCCGCGGTAGGCCGCGCTCAGCCAGTAGGTCAGCGAGCGGCCCATCTCGTCGATCAGGGCCGTCAGCCTCCGGCGGTACTCCGCCTCGAGGCCCGCGTTCGGGTGCACCGGCCGCAGGATCGTCTCGGCGCGGCGCGGTCGGGTCCGGTACAGGCTCACCGAATAGCTCGTTCCAGGGCAGATCGATCATGGGCGCCTCGCTGTGACGAGGCAGGATGCCGGTTGAGGGGGCGCGGCGCTACTGGCAGACGGCCTCAATCAGAACCGTGATGCCCGCGCCCGCCTTCGCGTTCGGGACGAGCGTCAGGCTGGCGAGTCCGAGCAGATTGACCGTCGCGTTGTTCGGCTTGGTCACGCTGCCGGTGATCGTACTGGCTGTCCGGGTCACGACGTTCGGCCAGAGCGTCGCGGCTGCGGTCTGGTCGGCGGAGACGGCCTGCACCTGGACGCTGATAGGCGCCGCCGTGCAGCCGGCGGCGGCGATTGATTGGCTGAAGTTCCCGTTCGTGTCGGTGGTGGTTGAGCCGACCCACACCTTGGCTCCGGAGATGAGTCCGGCGGTGCCGTAGACCGGGGCGGAGGTGCCGGCGGGGCCGGGCGAGCCTTGCGGCCCCGCGGGCCCGGTGGCACCCTGTGGGCCTTGCGAGCCTGTCTCGCCCTTTGGACCCTGCGAACCCGCCGGACCCTGTGCGCCTGTCGGCCCGGGCGATCCGGCGGGACCAGTGTCCCCCTTCGCCCCTGCTACTCCCTGCGCGCCAGCAGCGCCCGGTGCTCCTGCTGGTCCCGTATCACCACGTGAGCCGGCTGGCCCGGTAGCGCCAGCGGGACCGGCCTCACCCCTGGGCCCGGCCGCTCCTGTCGGACCAGCCATCCCAGCAGGCCCGGTCGCGCCGGCTGCGCCCGGCGGCCCCGGGGGCCCTTGAACACCAGGCGCTCCATCTCGGCCTGCCGGGCCAGCTGCTCCCGGATCTCCAGGCGGGCCTGCTGGTCCGGCGGGCCCCATTGCACCTTGCGCACCCGCTTCCCCCTTCGACCCAGGCTGTCCCTGCGCCCCGGCCGGGCCGGGTGGCCCCATGCCAGGGCTGCCGATACCCCGGGCAACGAGCGGCGCCGGCGCGAGCGCCAGGAGCAGGGCGGCAGTGAGCGCGGCGCGCATCACGACCCGTTCCCGTACAGCAACTCGGGCGCGCAGGGCGACGAGGGCGGGGACACCGCCATGATCGACACGAAGCTCGGGTTGCTCGTGCCCACCACCTCGCTCGTCCGGGCCAAGTACCGAATGCCAGTCGTCGCCGTGACCGTTTCCGACATGCTGCCGACGCGCCGGATGCGGATGTCGACGTCGCAGGGGTTCACGAACCGGTAGGTGGTGGCGGTCGCCGGCTTCGTGACCGCGAACTGCTTCGGAGTGGTCGTGACCCCATCGAAGATGATCGGATCCGGTACGGCGCGCACGAACGGCGCCGTCATCACGTTGAGCGGCGCGCCCATGCCGCCGCACGGCACGACCTGCCGCGCCACCCCGGTCGGGCACCCGAGCACGAAGCCCGGCATCTGCTCGCCGTTGGGCCCGACCCAATTCTGGTACTGCTGCGCCCCGACGGCGGTCGCGGCCAGCGCGAACGCTCCGAGCCCGTATCCGTAGATGCGCCGCATGGGCAGCTACTCCGCGGCCACCCGCTGCGCCCGGGCGGCGTCGAACAGGCGGCGGACGGTCGGCGATGTGCCGTCGTCGCCCTCGCCGAGGTCGTCTTCGTCGTTCTCCTCGGTCTCGGGCACGTCGTCCGGGTCGAGGCCGTGGTAGGGACTGTCGGCGTCGTCGGCGAGGCGCTTGCGGGACTCGGTCGGGGCGATCACGCCGCTGTCGATCCGAAGCTGATCCGTCTCGGCTTCCAGCTTCGCCACCTCGGCCCGCTCCTTGTCCGAGAGCGACCACAGGGGCTCGAACTCGAACCCGATCTCGGGATCCACCACGCCGTCGAGGTTGAGCTGCACCAGCCCGAGGATAGTGGTCAGGTTCGGCCGGAACAGCGCCTCCTGGTAGGCATGGATCCAGTCGTAGAAGACGCGGATCTCGCCCTCCGACGAGGCGTTCAGGCCGGCCGGCTGGATGCCGAGAAGCTTGATGAGCGGGATGCCGCTCACCGAGGCCATGTGCTCCTGCGATTGGGCCTGCAGAACGTCCAGCGTGCTCAACTGCGCACTGACGTTCTTCATGTCCTCCGTCTCTTTGTCGACCACCCAGACGCCGCGGTTGTCGCGGGTCAGGTTGAACAGCTCGACCCGGTTGAAGAAGTCCTCGCCGACGGCGCCCTGCGCGTTGCCCATCCGAGTCGCCAGCACCATCACCGAGAAGGCGCTGACGAGGTCCGAAACCGACTGCCGGGTGCGCAGCCAGTTGTCGACGTAGGGCCGGGCCATCTGCGTCAGCGACAGGCCGCCGAAGCTGTAGGCCGGCTTCAGCAGATCCGGTACCTCGCGGCCGATGAACGTGAGCAGCCGGCTGACGTGGATGTTGCGGCCCTGCACGAACCAGGCGGTCGGCCGATACCAGTTCGGGGCGAGCGGGTCACTGGCGTTATAGCCGGTCGGCACGACCCACAGCGGCTCGATGGTGCGAAAGCCCTGCAAGGAGCCCTTCTGGACCTTGGTGCGGCTGGCCCCGTCCGATCCGGTGCCGATCGGCGTGGCGAGTTCGTCACGGGTGACCTCGCCGAGATCGACGTAGCAGTGACCCCGCCCGAAGAAGCCGTCCTGCTCTGCGCATTTCCGCATAAGGTCCATGACCCGGAAGCGCTTGAACTCGGCCTCGATCGCCTTGACCCGCTTGGCCTTGTCCGGGCCGCTGGCGGTGATCCTGATGCCCTTCCGCGTCGCCTCCGTCGCGATCACCTCGGTGATCCGCCGGTACTCCGGCCGCTGCGCCAGAAGCGAGAGCGGGCCGAACCCGAGGAAGTGCTGGCAGTCCGAGCCGGCGAAATCGCTCGAGACCTGTGCGGCCCACGACCCGACATCGGTCAGGGCGTCGTCCATCGCCAGCCCGCCGTCGGGCATGAATCCGGCCGGGTGCTCGGCCGGCTTGAACGGGTTGACGGGCTGCGCGGCCTTCTTGGCCTTGGCCCGCGCCAGGATCTCGTGACCGACCTTCAGCATGGCCTCGGTCACCGAGACCTGCGGCGCGGCCTGGCGCCGGGCCTTGGCGCGCTGGCGGCGGGTGGAACGCCTCATACCCGGATCCCGAAGCGAAGGGGCGGCCGCTGGCGTGCGGCGGCCAGGGCGGCAGAGGTGATCTTGAGGGGATGGCGGGCGTGCGCCTTGTGGCTCACCGCCAGAGCCAGCGCACACACGCAATCGTCGTGGAAGCCCTCAGGCGCGGTGTAGCGCACGCCGGTGCGAGTGTACTCGTATTCGAAGTTCTCAAGCTCGCTGCGGATAGGACCGGCCGGGATCACGATCTCCTGCTTCTGGATCGCGACCGCCAGCCCCTCCATAACGCGCTGCTTCGACTCCGACGTGAACTTGAAGCCCTCGAAATTCGAGCCCGAGCGCTTTTGCAGCAGTTCCAGGATCGGGTCGCCGACGCCGGTGGAGTCGACCAGGGCAGGCACGGAGCCGGTCACCTCGCCGATGCGCTCCATGGTGGCGTCCCACGGCTTCTGGAACCGCTCGAACCGGCAGACCCGCCCGTCGATGTCGAGCGCGATGCCCACAGTCCAGTCGACGGACTTGGCGAGATCCCAGCCCCATGCGACCGGGGCGCTGCCGGATAGAGCGCCGACGCAGTCACCGATCGCCTTGAGACCGAACGGATTGCCGCCATCGTCGGACGGTTCGGCCAGATAGAGCTCGCGGAACACCGCCTCGGGCAGATCCGCCCGGGCCTGATCGATCTCGGCCTGCGAGAGGATGCCGGCCTGGATCGCGTCGTAGGCGGTAATCCTCTTATAGGACATGTCCGGCGCACCGGCCTCGGCCTTGCGCGCCAAGGCAAACGCCCAATTCTTGCGGCCCTTCACGTTGCCGATGATGCGCGCCGGCCCTCGCGTCGCGGTGAGCGTCGAGCGGACAGCGTACCAGCTCTCCTCCCGCAGGCGGCTCGCCTCGTCGAGGACGGCGCCGTAGACGTCGTCGCCGTAGAGGTTGTCTGCCTTCTCGCCCGACTTGAACCACATCCGGCGCGCGCCGGGCAGTTCGATCCAGCGCTCCGAATCGTGCGTCCGGATCATCTCGCGCGGCAGTCCTTCTTTCATCCGGCGGTAGGCGATCTCGGCCTGGGTGTAGACCGGCGCCACCCACCAGTAATTCCGCCCCTCGCCGCCGAACATGCACTGCTCGGCGAGCCAGATCAGGCACGGAGCGGTCTTCCCGCACTTGGTCGAACCCTCGACGACGCCATAGCGCTGAGAGCCGAATAAAGCCTCGCGCTGATAGTCGGCGAGCCAAGGGCGCTCGTACTCAAACTTCACGACTGCTTGGGCCGATCAAGCTTGAAGGTGAAGGCTACGGCGATCGGGTTATCGGCGTCGCCAGTGACTTGCAGGGGAATAACCTTGCCAAGCAGGGCGCAGAACGTCTTCGGATCTTCCTCAGCGATCTTCGCGAGATAGTCGACCCCGCCGGCTTTCTCGAACGCCTTCAGGATGGCAGACTTGACATCGGCCGTCGTCTTGTTGGGAACGCCCTTCACGCGACCGCCGCGGCGCTCGCCGGGCTTGGCACCGCGCATTGCTACTTCTCGCTACTTTAGTAAATCGACATAGGTAAACCGGCAGCCTCGCCAGGTGCTACACCTGCGTGGGCCGGGTCCAAGCTGCCGGCAGCCGCCGGGCGGGCCCCAACCGGGGCGCGTCTTTCGCGAAGGGAAGGCCCCTTACGCTGGAGCTGGATTGCCTGAGGCGCAACGTATAGCGCAGAACGGATCCTTGCAAGTATCACGCCGCTTCGAGATGGCGTTCCTCACACGGAACCTGTGTAACGCGCCCGAAGATGCTGACGCCGACGGTGTAGAGGTCGGTCTTCCGATCATGCGCTTCCACGACACCCGGGAACGACGCGAACGGCCCGCTGATGACCCGCACACGGTCGCCCGCCCCGTAGAGCAGAGCCAGCGCCTCATCACCGGTGACGACGTGTGAGGTCTCGGTCAGCGGATCCCACCGCTTGTAGTCGCAGACGTGGTCAGCGAACTCCTGCATCGGCCCCGGGGCGATGAACGGTACCGCCCGATCACCCCAGATGTCGGCATCGAGCAACGCCTGACGGAACTGCTCGCGGTGGACCCATCCGAGGCCGCCACCGTTGGCGCCGAAGACCTGCCACACATGCCGGCATTCCTCGATCAGCCGCATGTCGGACCAGCTGCGCAGGCCAACGAACAGCACCCGACGCATCACCGGCACCATGGCGACGCGCGGTGGCCCACCCTCGCGTTGCTCGCGCACCTTCTCCCGAGCCTCGAACACCGGCAGACCAGCGGCTGTCAGAGCACGGGCACAGCGCGAGCCGCTGAGCGGGTAAGCCTCGACGGCGAGCCATTCCCGGCCTGAGGGCAGGATCACCCGCTCGCGGGCCCGCAGCCGCCGCTTGATGGCCTTCTCACGATCGTGGCGCGCGGCCGTCTGGGCGTGCTTCACGGATTGCTGCCGGCGGGCCTTGCGGCGGTTGCGCTGATTCTTCGTCACGGTACGCCTCCACGCTGCAGGATGAGGCCGGCGCCGAAGCGCCAGCCCAAATTTCCACGAGGTTGCCCGCTGGCGGGCATTCCGGGCCGTGATGCGGCATCGTAGGTCACAGACCGCAAACGCCCGCCCACGGCCGAGCTAGGCCGGTTCTTGGCCCTGTCAGGCCGCGGCGGGCACCGCCCGAAGCTTCCGGCTCGACCCCAGCCCCGAGGCCTTGGCGAGCTCGCTCCGCTGCGCCGCGTAGTTCGCCGCGACCATCGGGTAGTCGGCCGGCAGCGACCACTTGCGGCGATATTCGTCAGGCGTCAGGCCGCGCCCCGCTAGGTGCCGCTTCAGGGTCCGGTACGGCTTGCCGTCCTCGAGGCTGATCAGGTGGTCCGGAGTGACCGTCTTCCGGATCGGCATGATGGGCTCGAGCTTCACCGGCTCGGACTCCACGGCACCGAGGCCCGACAGGGCGGTGTGCACCGAGGCGATCAGCCCGGGCAGGTCGGCCGCGGGCAACGAGTTGTTGGCGACGTAGGCCTGGACGAGGTCGCCGGTCAGGGCGACGAGGTCGAGGGGGGTAGTGTCGGGCATCGGTGTGCTCCTGGTTCGATAGTGGTCCAAGTGGTCCAATCTATATTTTTTTGATTGGACCAGATAAGTCATTGATATTAAATAGAGGTCCAGGCGGTCCAAACGGTCCAAACGGTTTTCCGGATTTTTGCAGGCAGCATGCATGCGGCCGATCCGTTGCGCGCACGCGCGCGGGGGCGTTTTTTGCTTGGACCGCTTGGACCGCTTGGACCACCCTTTGTTTTCAATGACTTATCTGGTCCAAGCCGTTGAGCCCGGTCCAAGATCGCCTGGACCAATCAGGGCGGCTTATCTTCGTCAGGCCACTCGACGGCTTGGCCAACCTGGTCCTGGAAGGCCTCGCGACAATGCGCCAAGGATGGCATGACATACAGCCATGGTCTTTTGCTTCCCCCATCTTCCTCGTCTCTCCACCGCGGCGCGACAGCGCGGGGCCGTCGCTTTGCCAGGCCGGGAACGAGCTTGTGCAGCCGGGTGCCGAAAGCGTTGGGGTCGCTCTTGCGCTTCACGCCGATGCGATCGGCTGCCGCGATGTAGCTGCGATAGAGGGCCGTGCATCCGACCTCGGTCAGCCATTCGCCATCATCTTCAAGCAGCGATCCGGATGCGAGCCGGTCGAGCCACCACGCGTCGACCGGATCGAGCGAGTGGATCTTTTGCTCGAGAAGCGCGCCGGTCTTGGGGATGTGTCGCAGGTCCACCTTCGAGAGGTCGAACGAGAGCAGATCCGACAGCAGGGCCTCTCGGCCACCGTTGTCGAGCTCGGCATCCATCTCTGCGAAGTAGGTGCTGTTCTGCATGCAGCGGTCGCCGACATCGAGGACGCAGAATCGCCGCTCCTCCTTGCCGGCCGGGATCACCCAATCCTCGTTCGAGGTCAGGATCAGCCGCACGAAATTCTTCATCGGAATCGGGTCGACGCCCTTCGCCTCGATCATCTGCACGCTGCTGGTGACGAGGCTCTTCAGGCGACCCTCGGCGTTCTTGTCCCCGGCCCAGACCGCCTCGTCCGCTTGCAGCAAGAGCAGAGACGTCATGTGCGCGTTGAACTGCCCAACGAGATAGCGGGGGCTGTCTACAAGGAGGTAATGAACCGAGAGCAGGGATCCGAATACCTCGCCGACCTTGGTCTTGCCCGAGCCCATCTTGCCCCGGAACACGAGCGAAACGCCGATGCGCTCGCGTGGGCGCTGAAACATGTGGGCGAAAAATGCGAACACCCAGTCGTAGAGCTTCTGATTACCGCCGCAGACATTGGTGAGGAGGTGATCGCGAAACACGCCGTAGCCATGCGGCTTCGCCACCGGCCTGTGCGCGAATCCCTGCCACGTGTTGTAGTAGCCCGCCGTGCCGGCAACGCCGTCCGGGTTCGGATGAAACTCAATACCGCGATACTGCCGCCGATCGGGATTTCGGTGCCACGCGTTGGCCCAGGTCACCATCTTCACGTCGCCGTCGGCCGTCCGTACCTCCGTGAACTTGTTCGAGAACCAATCCTGAAATGCGCTCATCGAGAGGATACGAACACGTTGATCGGCGGGTGCATCCGGCAGTTGATGCATTACGAGCGACTTTGATCCAATTAAAATGAGAGCGTATTCTTCGTTCATGGTCACGATGTCGAACCCGAGATGTCGCGGTTCTCCATCAGCCGACTTGACCTTGCCTGTCGGAAGTACACGGACGACACTCTTATTCATGCCGCATCCTCCGTCGTGTCGTCCGCCAGGACGGTCGGGAGTCGGACCTCGCTCAGCATGGCGAGCAACGCGCGGCCGTGCCCGACGGAGGCGGTGTGCAGCGGCCCGGCCTGGAGCAGCAGCGGGCGCGCTGCGGCCTCGTTGACGATCACGACGCCCTGTCGCCGCTCCCTGAACCATCCGATCGGGTCCAGGTGCACCCGTAGCGCCTCGCGCAGCCGCGCCGCGTACAGGTCGTCCTCGCCGAGCATCGCGCAGCGCCCGAGCCAGGTCGCCAGCCTGTCGGATTTCGGGTGCCACGCCGCGATGTCTGCGACGAACCCGCGGTCGTTCCGGATCACGACCGTGTAGGCCGTGACGACGCCTTCGCGATCGCGACGCAGATGGCGCTCGAACTCGAACCGGCCGTTGCGCAGGAACACGACGCGGTCGAGCCGCAGGGGATGCGCAAACCCGTCCCACGTCATGAACATGTCCATGGACGCGATCCCGCGGCTCGCGAACCACTCGACGTGCTCCTGGGTCGGGAACTGCCCGCGGCGCTGCTCTTCGAGGATTTCGTAGCCGCGCATCATGACCGCACCACCACGACCTGCTCGGCCGCCCTGGTCACCCCGGTGTAGAGCCAGCGCGCTTGGTGCTCGCGGAACGCGTCGCCCTCGTCGAACAGCACGACGCGGTCCCACTGCGATCCCTGGCTCTTGTGGACGGTGAGCGCGTAGCCGTAGGTGAATTCGTCGAGGCCGCGGCGCTCGCGCGGGGTCAGGCTGTCCTCGCGGCCGTGAAAGAACTCGGTCCGGACCTCGACCGGCAGCGGGTCCGAGTCCGGCTTGTCCTCGGACGTCACCGCCATCTCGACCGTTACGCCGTCATCGGCCCCGGTCTCGGCCACGTCCCAAAGCCCACCGTTCAGTAGGCCCTTGTCCTTGTTGTTGCGCAGGCAGACCAGGCGGTCGCCGACCTCCGGACCAGCGGGGTTGCGCTCGAGCAGCGTGCGCACCTTCGCGTTCACGCCGCGCCGGGTCTGGTTGCGCCCGACCAGGATCTGGTCGGCGTCGAGCACCACCTTCCGCCCGAGCGCACCGCGGGGAATGACCCGGCTCTCGCCGTAGCTGCCGAGGTCGAGACGGCCACCCTCGCGCACCTGCATCGACATGCGGATGATCGGGTTGTCCGCGGCCTGGCGGTGGACCTCGGTCAGCATGAAGTCCGGGTCACGGCCGGTGAAGTAGCCGGCGCCGTCGACGGGTGGGAGCTGCGCGGGATCGCCCAGCACCAGCACCTTGCGGCCGAAGCTCATCAGGTCGTGGCCGAGCTCCGGTCCCACCATCGAACACTCGTCGACCACGACGAGGGCCGCTTCAGCCACCGGGCTGTCCTCGTTGAGGACGAAGGTCACCCCGCCGTCGCGCTTGGGCTTCGGCCGATAGATCAGGCTGTGGATCGTCGAGGCGCCGAGGCACCCCTTCTTCTGCATCACCAGCGCGGCTTTGCCGGTGAACGCGGCGAACAGCACGTCGCCTTTCACCCCCTCGGCGAGATGACGCGCGAGCGTGGTCTTGCCGGTCCCGGCGAACCCGCCGAGGTAATACGGCGCCTTGCTCTTGCTCTTGAGCCAGGCGCCGACGGCCTTCAGCGCGTCGTCCTGCTGCGGCGACCACGTCATGCGGCCACCTCGTCGCGCTTCGCTTTCCGATAGGCCGACAGGATCTTCTCCTGCTGCCGCGCTGGCAGCGCCTCGAGGATCGCAAGGGCCCGCTCGCGCCGGGCGCGGTTGAACGGGTCGCCGAGGGCCACCGCAGCCTCGCGCGCCCCGGGGACGGCCTTGATCGCAGCCGTCAGCCGGACGGCGTCCCCGCCCATCGTGAAAATGCCGGCGGTGCCCGGGTTGAAGATGATGAGGTCGCGGAAGGTGCGCATGGTGCTCACTCCGCGGCCGAGAGGAGCGGGGCCGGCGCGCGAGCGCCGAAGCGCACGGCGTCGCTGGTGTGGGTGAGGGCCTGCCGGCAGCCGGGCGGGATCCAGAACGGCGCGAGCGGATGCCGATCACGCACCCACACGAACCACGCGTAGCTGGTCGCAGTGCTGGCCTTCGGGTCCCACCGCCCCTTGGTCATCGGGACGCGCTCGACGAACGGGGCGAAGAGGGTCGGCGGCCGGTCGCGGAACAGGGTCTCGTAGCGCTCGACGCCCTCAATCCAGGCGGTGCGCAGCAGGAGGGCGACCACGGGCGCCAGGGTCATCGCCTTCGTCGCGAAGGCGGCAGCCGGCCGGAACGGTGGGTTGGTCGCGATCATGTCGACAGGCGTGCTGGTGGCCGTGCCGACGTCGAGGAAGTCGGCCACCGGGTAGCCTCGACCGTAGTCGAATATGTCGCTCGCCTGGACGAACGCGATCTCCTCTCGCAGCACCTCGACCATGTGGCCCTCGCCGCAAGCCGGATCCCAGACTGAGGCGACATGGAAACCGCTGAGGCACGCCGGCAGCACGTGGCGCATAAGCGCCCGGGTCGCCCAGGGCGGGGTGGGAAAGAACTCAAGGCTGTCCGGCGGCTCGCGCCGGCTTGCCATGACGGCCGTGTGGCCCGCGGCTCTCACCGGCATCCGAGAAGATCCTTGATGATGTGGAAGGTCCGCGGCGGGTCGCCCACGACGCCGTCGTTGAACGGCTCGAGCCCGTGCCGCTCGCGCAGCGCGACGATCCGGCGGCTGGCGAGGCGCAGCAGGCTGAACCGGCTGTCCATGTCCATGAGCCCGATCCAGCCCAAGGCCTCGCGGAAGCGCTCGACGAGCTTCGGCCCGTCCTGCAGTTCCATCCGGCGCATGAACCGGTCCAGCTCGCGCACCTGCGTGCCGAACGGCCCGTCGAGGAGCGCCTGGATCTGCGCCCGCTTGTAGGCGCGGTAGAGCTTCGACAGCTGCTCGTCCTCGCGCAGCTTCCGCTCGCCGCTCGACAGCGGCAGGGCGGCTTGGTGCGGGACGGCTCGGCGGCGTGCGGCGGCGTGGGTCTGCGGCGCGGCCATGCGTCAGAACTCCGTCATCGGCTCGGGCGTGGGGGCGCGGCGGGGGCCGAACCCGGCCTCCCGCATCGCCGCTACCGCCTCGGCGACGCCGCGCACCACCGCAACCGGGAAGCCGCGCTCGCGCAGGTCCGGGATCAGGCGGCGCTGCACCGGGCTCAAGCTGCCGCCCGGCGCCTTCACCTCAAGCAGAAGCGTTCGCCCTTCGCGGCCGTAAGCGATCAGGTCCGGGTGCCCCGGCTCGACACCCTCTTCCAGCAGCGAGACCGCCTCGAGCTTGCCGCGGCGACCACCGTTCGGGACGGCCGCCACCACCGCATCGAACTCGCCGCGGAGGCGATTGACGATCTTGACCTGGATGTCGTGCTCGGGACGGCGGCGGGTCATGCGGAGCTTCCGGCCTGGGGAAGAGGCGGGCGGTGCAACAACCGCCCGCGATGGGTTCAGCGCCCCTCGGGCGCACCCTCGAAGGACGGCAGCCCTGTCTCGTCGGCCGCCCGCATCAGATCGTGCTGCACCCGCGCGCGCAGCTCGTCCTCCCAGCGGTAGAGCTGGAAGGACCACGTGATCGCGCCGCCCGAGACCCGGTAGCGCAGCCGCGCCGGGATCCGAACCGCCTCGCCGTCCACGAAACTGCGCAGGCTGATCATGAACACGCCCGGCACCGTCACCTTCTCGCCGGCGCCGTTGACGTGCTCCTCGCGGAACACGACCTCGCCCTCTCCGCTCTGCAGCCGGACGGCGTTCTTGACCTGCGCGTTGACATGGATCTCGAGGCTGCGGGCGAGGTCGATCAGCTCGTTAGGCGTCGCGAACTTCGCCTTGAACAGGCGCTCGTAGGTCACGACCTCGGCGTCGTAGGGGGCCGCCAGCTCGGCGGCGTGCTCCTCGAGGAACTGGGCGAACTCGCCCTGGCCCATCTTCGTGCCGTTGGCGGCGATCCAGGCCTGAAACTCGGGCGTCACCGGGAAGGCGTAGGCGATGCGGTGCTCGCCGTGGCGGGGTGCGTTGGTCTCAGAGTGATAGTCGATGATGGCGGTGAGCGCCGGGTTCGGCCAATCGGTCTTCGCGAAGATGACCGAGCCGGCGTCCTTGTGGCGATTCACGAGCGCGATGAAAGCGTCGAGGGTCGTGACGCGGGCAGTGCCGGTGCGGCGGGCCGGACCGAGGCGGTAGCCTTCGATCAGGTCGCGGACCGGCAGAAGCGCCCCCGGCTGCCCACCGGGAGTCGCCGGCTTAAGCAGCGCCGGCACCTGGGCCGGAAGTCCGTCGCCGAGCCCAGACGTCGGCACCATGACGATTTCCGGCTTGGTGCCGGCGATCGCCAGATCGGCGACCTTCTGGATGGCTTCGGCTTCGCCGGAAACGAGGGTGGGGGTTCCTTGGATCGATGCCATGGTGCGCTCTCCTGATGGTGATGTTGAGGGCCGGGACCGGATCAGCCGACGTCGCGGTCGCGCTCGCGGGCATTCACGCCCCGGGGGCCGGCAAACATGTCGGACTGACTCGGATGCTGGACGGAGAACCCGCCCTCGACGGCCCAGAACGGCGTGCCGCTGAACCCCTTGTCCTCGGGCAGCTTCGACCTGACGTTGGGCACCACCTCGATCCGGCCCTCCTGGTAGGCAACCGTCAGGGTGATGGTGATCGTGGCCTTGCCCTTCTGATCGGGCAGGGCTTCCAGGGTCTCGACGGCGTGCGTCAGATGCTCGTCGAGCTTTTCGGAGAACCGGCCGCGGTTGAGCACCGTGACGAGGTCGGTGAACGAGCGTATCGGCTTCAGGGACATGTGTGCTCCTTCGGTTGATCAGGGGGCGTCGGCTGACGCGAGCGCCTCGGCCTCCGCCCGCGCGCCCTGCTGCTCCAAGTGCTCGAGCGCCCAGAGCGGCAGCCGGTAGTCGTGCGCGAACCCGGGCCGCTGACGGCCAGGATCACGCTGTCGGGCTCGGCTATCAGCGAGATCGTCGCCGGCACGGTCGAGGTCTCGACGACGAGGCCGAGCGGAACGGCCTCGACGCGGGTGTCGATGGAATAGGGCTCAGCCACGGCTCACCGCCTCCGCCGTTCCGCGGCCTCGGGCCGGCGCTCGCGGGTCCAGAGCCTGCGCATCCACTCTGGCGGGCGCATCGCTCGCGCGAAGAGCAGCCTCAGCCGCAGCCACCGCAGGGTGATCAGCCCCGGCGACCCGGGCGGTGATCTCGACGTCATGGGCGAGCTTCCTCAACTGGCGCTCCCGCTCGGCGGCGTGCGCGGCCTGGAGGGTCTTCAGGATGTCGGACCACACGCGCTTCGGCGGGCGGTACCGGAGCGCCCACTGGGCGCTGTAGGGGACGCCGTACCGGGTCGCGATCCGGCGCATGGCGTTGGCGGTGTCGCCCGGGCCGCGCGTCTCCCAGGAAAGGAGGTCGGAGGCCATCGAACGAGCGCGCAGCACATCGGCTTCAGGCATTTGCGTCACCCGCAAACACTTTTTGCACATCTGCAAAAAATCCCATGCTTTCCTTAGGGGCAGCAAGGGAGCGGTGCAGATGTGGGAGGTGGACGGAGATACGCAGAACTACACAGGCGCGGTCGGCTGCTTGCAGGCGGAGACGATCGCGCGAGAGGGAAGACCGCCGACGCAGTCCCGGAAGGGTGCGATGAGCGTCGGCGGCCCTCGCCCGCAGCCATCGGGGGCTGGCGGCGGGGAGAGGAATCGGGCGGGCCGCGCTCATGCGGCGGCCCCGAACAGCAGGCGGAACACGAAGAGCCAGATCAGCAGCGCCACGAGAGCGGCACCACCGATAGCGGCAGTCCGCAAGCCGCCGCGGGGCGGCGAGGCCGCGACACCGATGGCTGTCACGAAGAGCACGAAGATGCCGATGGCGAAGGTCATCTTCTCCATCTCAGCGGACCCCGTGTGCAGCGATCACGCGGGCGGCCTCGGCCGGCGGGACCGCAAAGACCTCCTCGATGTCGTCGAGGGTCAGGCCGGCGGCGTGGGCGGCGGCGATGGTGAGCGGGCCGACGAGAAGCGCTCCACCGGTGCGCGCCTCGGCACGCAGGGCGCGGACTCGGGCCGACACGGCAGCTTCACGTGCGACGCGGACCGGGTCGCGGCCGTCGACGCCGAGCGCGGCGAGCAGGCGCCGGTTGCCGCGGTCACTCACCCGGCTCGGATGTCGGCGGCCGATGGGCTCCTTCCGGAACAGCCAGCTGATCGACGATCGCGTGACGCCGAAGCGCTGCGCGACCTGGGCGTAGGTCTCGCCAGCCGCGACGCAGGCACGCGCCGCGTCGTGATCGTAGGAGCAGGGCCGGCTCATCGCGCCACCTCCGACAGCGCCCGCGCCTGCCCGTTGGCCGGGTTCGGCACGCTGGCCCGCTTCGAGAAGCACCCGGCGGAGGCGATGAGCCCGAGCGCAATGGCGCCAAGGACGAGGATGGCGGCGAGGCGCATCTCAGGCCTTCCGCGGGGAGAGGCGGTCGCCGTCGGCGCTCAGGCGCCAGCCGGGCGGAAGGATGAGGCGGCCGTCCGGCGCCGAAGCGGGATCGTAGGCCGGTACCGCCTCCCCCGCTCCGGACGCCGTGACGAATGCCGAGGCTTGCGCGGTGAAGCCTTGGCCCCCTCCAGCCGCGTCTTCAGCCTCGTCGTTCCGGGCTCGCACCGGCAGCCCTTCGTCCTGGGCTCTGGCGAGTGTTCCGGAGGGGGCGTTCATGTCGGCCGCCGCGGTGCGAGACAGGCCGATGTAGGTGCCGCGGTCGGTGGTGGGGTGGGGGCGGGTCATGCCGCGGCTCCCGTCAAGAAAGCGCAGGCGTCCGGTCGACCTGTCATGGACAAGCCGACCGGAGCCGCTACCATCAGAGTTGTCGAGGCGCTGATGGAAGGCGAGAATACACAATGGAAAACGTTATCAGGCTCAAGTCCATGGGGCCGCGAGCTAACGTCCAGCCCTCTTACCCTGGGCGCGAGGTCGAGTTTGAGATCGACACAGGTCAGGGCATCATCATCGCGAAGCTCAAGATTGAGAACGCGATTTCCGATGTCGACGCTGTTCGCGCGGCAAGACACATGTTGCATGTCATTGCCTCCGAAATCGGCCAGGAGACGGCGGGCTGGAAGCTGTCGAACGATCAGTACGAAGCTCTCGACCGAACTTGACGCGGCCGATCTCATCAACGGGGCCGGACTGAACCGGCGCATCCATCTCGCACTGGGGAGCGCATTCACTCGCGCCCCCAGCCCGGGCAGTGGCAATCCGCGCATCGATCCGCCGATCCAGCCAGGAGAGGAGGAGGCGGATCATGGCGCGACCGCCGCCGTATCCACGGCCGGCTTGCGACCATTGCCACTGCCGGACGGCTGATCGGCCGCCCATGACTTGAGGCGTGCGGCGACGTCCACCGTCACCGACTTGCCAGCTTCGAGCCTGCGCACGAGCCCGGCGTTCCGGACTGCGCGCTGGCAAAGGGTGCTCGGCGCGATGCCGATGCGCTCAGCTTCGGCCCGGATCAGGGCCAGGATATCGTGAGAGGTCGTCATGGCGGGGGCAATAATAGGCTTTAGCCTACCGAGGTCAATAGGCGTCCGCTCATTTGCCAGTAGGCGACCCCAGCGCCATCACGAGGCTATGGATAACTGGCGCGAACGGCTGCACGCCGCCTTGGTGGCGAAGGGCCTGAATATGAAATCGGCGTCGCTCAGCGCCGACTTGAATGCGGCTGCCGTTCAGCAGATCGTGAAAGGGAAGGACCCGCAGGCCTCAACCCTTCAGAAGCTGGCGAGCAAGCACGACCTGTCGTTGGACGAGATACTGTTGGGTCGCGCGACATCGAGCGCTCAACCACAGCCTGCGGAGGTCAGACTCGCACGGGTTGCGGGAACCGTTGCCGCCGGCCTATGGTTCTCGGCAGACGCTCCCCCGCAGGTCGAATCAGAGCCAGTGCCTTACGTCCCTTGTCGCTACCCCGATTTGGAACAAACGGCGTACAAAGTGTCCGGCCCGTCGATGAATCGTCGGCGGATCGAGGACGGCGATTTCGTTATTACCGTCCCTTATTGGCAGGCCCGTGTCGGCATCCAGGATGCTGATCTTGTCGTGGTCCAGCGGCAGCGCGACGGAGACTTGGTTGAACTAACGGTCAAAGAGGTTGTGGTTCGGCTAACCGAAATCCACCTCACGCCGCGCTCCACTGATCCGCAATTCCAAGAGCCGATCGTGATCCCGCGCGACCCCAACGCCGACGGCTACGACAGCGTGGAGATCGTCGGGTTGGTCGTAGGACGATACTCGCCACTCTGATAGGCGATAGCCAATTTCAGGATTGACGGTCGGTAGGCGTTAGCCTACGTTCGCGGTGTTCCCGATGGAGCACCGCCGATGCCCGACATCCTCGCAGCCCAAGACGCCGACCTCGCCCGCTACCGCTCGCTCCACGCCGGCCTGAACGGCCCGCTCCCGCACCTCGACCTGCAGGACGCCCGGGCCCAGCGCGACCGCCGCGACCGCATCCCCCACATCGACGCCGCCGCCCGCCGGCGTGAGGCGCGCAACGCGCTGATCCGCGGGCTCGACCGCCTCATCTCGGACGCCGCGGTTGCGACCGCTGCCGTGGGCGGCGTCGTCGGGCTCGGCGCGGCGGTGCGGGTTGTCGCCCTGTACGTCGGGGGTGTGCTGTGATGGCTGCCCTCAACCCCCTCATCGATCCCAGCCGGCTCGATCGCTTCACCGTTCTCGGTAAGGGCTCGCACGACACGCCCGATGACGGCGCCTGCGCCATGGAGATGGCCGCGTATATCGCTGGCGAGCCCTGGTCAGATCATCCCGAGTGCGTCTGCCCGGTCATCGGCGCCTTCATGCGCTCCTGGAACGACGACCTCCCCGACGACGAGCGGACCGTTCTGCTGCTGCCCCTCGTGCCAAGGACGGTCGGCACCCGCGGATCCGACGCGCTCGCCAATCGCCGCGCCACGATGGCCGCCGACTGGATGGTGAGGGTTCATACCCCCGCATGGCTGCGGCTCGCCGGATTGACCGCCCAGGCTGACGCGCTCGCCAATCTGCCGGATATCACGGATTTCGCCGCGACGCCGTCCGTCCGCGGGCCACTGGAAGCGGCGAAGCGCGATGCGGCCGCCGCCAGGGCCGCCGC
>NZ_LABY01000142.1 GCF_001043975.1 Methylobacterium variabile | reverse complement strand
GCCGGAACGTTTGGGGACGAGAGGGAGGAAGGCCCTGCGGGGGCGGGGCCTTCCTCGTCGGGCGTCCGAGCGAAGCGATCGCCCGGACGCGGCATCACCCCGCCCCGGGCGGGAGGGCCGGGGCGAAGATCGTGATGGCCTGCGTGCGGCCGGCGAGGGGCTCGCGGCCGACCTCGCGCCAGGCGGCGGGATCCGACGAGCCCGCCACGGCAGCCTCGGAGGCGAGCACGACCGCGCCGTAGCGCTTGGTCGCCTGCTCGAGGCGCGCGGCGACGTTCACCGCATCGCCCAGCACCGTGAACTCCATCCGCTCCTCGTCACCGACGATGCCGCAGAAGACCTCGCCGACATGGATGCCGATGCCGATCCGGACGGCGCGGGGCACCTCCCGGGTCCCGTTCCAGGCCTCCACGATACCGGCGAGGTCGTGCGCGAAGGCGAGCGCCCGGGCCGCGTCGTCGCCGCCCTCGTCCGGCACGCCGAACAGGATCAGGGCGCCGTCGCCGATGAACTTGTCGACGAAGCCGTGATGCCGGCGCGCGCAGGCCAGGACGCGGGTCCGGAAGGCGGTGAAGAACCGCGACAGGCTCTCCGGATCCATGCCCTCGGCCATCCCGGTCGAGTCCCGGATGTCGACGAAGGCGATGACGGCCCGCTGGCGGCGGCCCCAGCGCAGGGCGGCGTCGCCCGCCGCGAGGCGGGGCGCGATCTCGGCCGGCAGGAAGCGCGAGAGGCTGGCGCGCCCGACCGCGTCCCGGACGGCGGAGGCGAGGAGCCGCCGCGAGCGGACGATCCCGAGGGCGGTGGCCGCCCCGGCGAGCAGGATCAGCGTGAGGCGCATCACGTTGACCGGCATCGAGAACAGCTGGGTCCAGGCCGGCGTGCCCGCCGCCGCCGGATCCAGGACCAGCCGGTGCCCGAGCCCGACCGCGATCCCGACGAGGCCGAGGGCCAGGAGCGCGACGGCGCAGAGCTGGACCTTGACGTCGTAGCGCAGGGCGCCGACCGCCAGGACCAGGGGGATCGCCCAGATGATCGGGGCGGAGGGCAGGGCGTTGCCGGGCAGGTCGCGCTCGCCGAGGGCGAGGACCGCGATGGCGAGCACCAGCCCGACATCCAGCACCATGAACAGGTAGGCGTAGCCGTGGTGCCAGCGCTGGGGCACCGCGAGCACGATGCTGGCCGCGCCGGCGATCAGGAAGCCGAGGGCGGCGATCCAGGCGTTGTGCTGGAACACGCCGAGCGACACGCCCGCGAGTTCGTGCAGGACGTGGCTGGCGGCGATCACCGTCACGAAGACGCAGACCCCGATCCCCACCCGCAGCCAGCCGATCAGCCGCTCGGCCGCGACCTCGTGGCGGCGCATCAGCCCGGCGACGAGGTCGCCCGCCAGGGGAGCGGCCAAAGGATCGGCGAGCAGGTCCGCCGAGGCGCCCCCCGGCCGGCCGATGACCGGCGCGGCCCAGCGGCGGGGCGGATCCTGCTGCGCGTGCAGACCTGGCTGCATGCCGTCCTCCTGTCGCCCCGGACAGGGCAGGGACAGGGCCGATTAGAGCATGGTCGTGATCGGGCGGCTACTGGGGCTGATCTGGTTTTGCCCCGCCGCGAGCTGTCCCGAAGCTGGCGGACGGGGCACGGCATGGCCGGCAATGCAGGGATTGCCTTGCCCCGGAGCCCGGAGGCCCCGGGACCGGAGCCGGTCAGGCCGGGTCGTCCCGCAGGAGGTGGTAGAGCAGGATCGCGGCGGCGGTGGCGGTCCCGATCCCGCCGAGCTTGAAGCTGCCGAGGCTGACCGTGAAGTCCCCGGCGCCGAGCACCAGGGCCGTACCGACGGTGAGCAGGACCCGGGTGCGCGAGAAATCGACCCGGCCCTCGACGAAGATCCGCCCCGCCGCTGCGGCGATCAGCCCGAACACCACGACCGACAGGCCGCCGATCACCGGCCCCGGGATCACCAGGATCGCGGCGCCGAACTTCGGCGACAGCCCGAACAGGATGGCGACGACGCCCGCGATCGCGAAGACCAGGGTCGAGTAGATCCGGGTCACCGCCATCACGCCCATGTTCTCGGCGTAGGTCGTCACGCCGGTGCCACCGAAGGACCCCGACAGCATCGTGGCGAGCCCGTCGCCCAGGAACGCCCGGCCGAGGTAAGGATCGAGGTTGCGGCCCGTCATCGCCCCGATCGCCTTCACGTGGCCGAGATTCTCGGCGACCAGCACCAGCGCCACCGGGGCGATCAGCCAGATCGCGGAGGGCTCGAAGACCGGGGTCGTGACATGCGGCCAGCCGAACCACGGCGCCTCGGCGACGCGCGCGAGATCGAGGGGCTTGGCGAGCCCGAGCCCGTTCGCCAGCAGGCCGTAGAGCAGGGTGGCGGCCACCGCCCCGATCAGGAGGGGCAGCCGCCGGGCGGCGCCGGGCAGGTAGGACGCCGCGAGGCCCACCGCCAGGATCGTGAACAGGCCGATGCCGACGTCGAGCCCCGAGCCCGAGATGCCCTTCACGCCGATCGGCGCGAGGTTGAGGCCGATCGCCCCGACGATCGCGCCGGTCACCGCGGGCGGCATCAGCCGGCCGATCCAGGCGTCGCCCGCCCGCATGACCGCGACGCCGATGAGCGCGTAGACCGCGCCCGCCGCCACGATGCCGCCGAGGGCGACGGAGAGGTTCGGGTTGGGGCCGCTGCCGGAATAGCCGGTGGCGGCGATCACCACCGCGATGAAGGCGAAGCTGGAGCCGAGGTAGCTCGGCACCCGCCCGCCGACCACGACGAAGAACAGCAGCGTCGCGATGCCGGAGAACAGGATCGCGAGGTTGGGGTCGAAGCCCATCAGCAGCGGGGCGAGGGCGGTGGAGCCGAACATCGCCACCACGTGCTGGAGCGCCAGCACGACCGCCTGTCCCAGCGGCGGGCGCTCGTCCGGCAGCACCACCGGCCCCCGGGCGACCCGCCAGCGCGGAAAACCCCGCTCGCTCGTCCGCTCCCGCGTATCCGGTTCCATGGTCTCTCCCCCTGATGGCGTTTCTCCGAAGGGCCTTAGAGACTTGGCGCCGGTCCGGGAATAGGAGCACGCGGCGCGCGTGGGGGGTTGCGCGCGCGGACGGCGTCGGGCACCGGTCCGTCGGCGGGCAGCCTGGCCGCGACCCGGGAATCCCGGGTCGCGGCCGCAAGGATGCTCTCGGATTGGGCGCTTCCCCTCTCCCCATGCGGGTGCGGGGATCCGGCGGCGTCTCGCGATCCGAGCATCATCGAGAAAGAACCGGCGGACGACGGCATGACCTCTCCGGACGCGACCACGCCCGACCTCACCGTCATGATCTCGGGCGGCTTCGCCCTGGCCTACCAGGCGGTGCTGCCGGATTTCGCGCGCGAGACCGGGCTCGCGGTCCGGACTCTGTCCGGGGCGTCGCAGGGGCAGGGGCCGCAGACCATCCGGCACCAGCTCGAGCACGGCGCAGAGGTCGACGTCGTGATCCTCTCGAACGAGGGCCTGCACGAGCTCGCCGGGGCGGGCCGGGTCGCCGCGGGCTCGGCCGTGGAACTCGCCACCGCGCCGCTCGCCGCCGCGGTGCGGGCGGGCGCGGGCCGGCCCGACATCGCCACGGTCGCGGCGCTCACCCGTACCCTGTCGGAGGCCCGCCGCGTCGTGATGCCGGGCAGCACGAGCGGCCTGTTCATCCGGGACGTGGTGTTCCCGAAGCTCGGCATCGCCGGGACGGTGCGCGCGAGGGTGTTTCCGAGGGGCACGGAATCCGCGGCCGCCCTGGCGGCGGGCGAGGCCGACCTCGCCCTCGGGCCCGTGAGCGAGCTGGTTGACGTCCCGGGGATCGAGATCCTCGGGCCGCTGCCCGACGCGGTCCAGCTCGTCCAGACGTTCACCGCCGCGATCGTCGCCGGCTCGCCGGCGGCGGAGCCGGCGCAGCGCCTGATCGCCTACCTCGCCTCGGACCGGGCCGCGGCGGCGATCCGGCGGACCGGCATGGAGCCGGCCGGAGACCGGCGGGCGGGGTGACGGGCGGCCCCGCGGACCGGGGATCCGACCGCGAGCCTCACGGCAGCCGGGATTCGCGGGACCTTGCCCCCCGCGCATCGATCCGCGACATTGTGCGCCTCGACCCGCCGCCCGCAACCACGATCATCGATGTCACAGGATGACCCGCTGCGATAGGCAGGTTGCATGAGCCGGAAGCGCCTCGACCTGACCCTGGCATTCCTGCGGTCCCTCGACCGGACCGCGAGCCCGCAGGACGTCAGCGACCTCCTCCTCCGGCTCCTCGGCCGCTTCGGCATCGAGCACGCCCTCGCCGGGACCCTGCCGATCATCGGCGCGCAGCCGCGCCAGCAATACGAGCACGCCCTGCTCGACGCGATGCCGACGGACTGGAAGGCCCGCTATCTCTCCCGCGGCTACCTCTTCCGGGACGCGACGGTGCGCCACCTGGGCGAGGCGAACGCGCCCTTCGCCTGGTCCGACATCGCCGGCCGGTACCGGGAGGACCCCGCGGCCCTGCGCATCATGAACGAGGCCGGCGAGCACGGCCTGCGCCACGGGGTCACCGTGCCGCTGCTGACCCTGGACGGGCAGCTCGCCGGCTTCAGCTTCTCAGGAGCGCAGATCGAGGTCTCGCCGGAGGATCTCGGCACGCTGCAGCTCGTGGCGACCTACGCCTTCGCCCAGCTCGTGCTGCTGCGCTCCGAGGCCGGCGCCGAGATCCGCCTGTCGCCGCGCGAGCGCGAGGTGCTGCAATGGGCGGCGGAGGGCAAGACGAACTGGGAGATCGGCGAGATCCTGTCGATCTCCGCCAAGGGCGTCGAACACCACCTGCGCTCCACCCGGGCCAAGCTCGGCACGCTCAACAGCACCCAGTCGGTGGCGGTGGCCCTGCGGCGCGGGCTGATCTCCTGAGGCAGACCGGCCGCCGCACGGCGACCGCGCGGCGATGGCCTGGGCGGGCGATCGGCCGTCGCACGGCGCCGCGAGCCGGGGGCGCGACCTAGGGAATTCCCCAGTACGGCTGTGCCGTCAGACCATGGACAACGGTTCCGGACAGGAGCCCTTTCCCATGATCCACGTCGTCACCGCCGCCAACCAGGACCGCTACGCCGCCGAGATGGAGGAGGTCTGGCGCCTGCGCCATCGCGTCTTCGTCGAGGAGAAGGGGTGGAACGCCCTGCGCCGCCCGGACGGGCGCGAGATCGACCAGTTCGACACGCCCCACGCCGCCCACTTCCTGGCAATCGAGGACGGCGAGGTGATCGGCTACAGCCGCCTCCTGCCGACGACCCGGCCGCACCTGCTCTCGGACGTGCTGCCGGAGCTGTGCGAGGGCGACCGGCCGGTCGGCCCGCAGATCTGGGAATGGACCCGCCAGGCGGTGGCGCCGAGCCGCCGCACCCGCGGCAAGAACCATCCGGTCTCCCTCGAGGTGATGACCGGCATCGTCGAGTGGGGCCTGGAGAACGGGGTGACCTGCTTCCTGGCCCAGATGCCGATCGTCTACCTGCTGCACGTCCTGCAGCTCCACTTCCGCGCCGTGCCCCTCGGCGTGCCGGCGGAGATCGACGGCGAGCGGATCATCGCGGTGGAAGCCCGCTTCGACGCCCGGACCCTGCGCAAGCTGCAGGACATCCGGGGCACCGCGGCCTCGGTCCTGGCACCGACGTCACCGACCTACCTCATGGCCTGAACGGCCGACGCGAGAGACATCATGAGCAGCCGCACCCCGCCGACGGTCGACGAGATGGCCGACCTCCTGCCGCCCCTGGTCCGCGCCCTCGGCGAGGTCGCCGAGCTGATGGAGGGCCTGGTGGACGTGGCCTGCCAGGCCACCAACCTGTCCGAGGCCACCGCCGACGCCCTGTCCGACATCGGGCACACCATGTCGGAATACTCGCACATGCTCATGCGCGAGGCGACGGAGCGCCGCCGCACCGGCCGCGGCAATGTTCCCCTGGCGCGGAAGCCCGACGCCCCCGCGGCGGAGGCCTCCGCGACGCAGGGCGACGGGCTCGCGGCCCAGGAGGCCGCCCCGGCGGCGTAACGAAAAGGCCGCCCCGGCGGCGTGACGACGAAGCCGCCCCGGCGGCGTGGTCCTCACGCCGCGTCCCCGCAGACAGGAGCCTGCCCGTAGCCGAAGGCCTGCCGCAGGGCGAGGCGCCCGCCGGGCGTGACCGCCACGGCCCGGCTGCCCTCGGTCCGGCGCAGCCAGCCCCGGTCGAGGCAGGTGCGGAGGAGGGCCGCCCCGAGGGCGCCGGCGATGTGGGGCCGGCGCTCGCTCCAGTCGAGGCAGGGGCGGCAGAAGATCCGCCGGCCGGAGGCGGCGTCGATGTCGACCCCGAGGCCGCGCAGAAAAACCTCGCCCGCCGGGGTGAGGGCGCCGCCGTCCGGCCCGAGCTCGACCGCGCCCCGGGCGACGAGGCTGTCCGCCATCGCCACGGCGAGGCGGCCGGCGAGGTGGTCGTAGCAGGTCCGGGCCTCGCGCAGGGCCGCGTCCCGGGGTCCGGGCTCGCGGCGGGGTGCGGGGGCCACCGCGCCGGCCGCCACCGCCATCACGCCCTCCAGCATCCGGGCCACCGCCGGGGAGGCGAGGCGGTGGTAGCGGTGGCGCCCCTGGCGCGCGACGGCGAGGAGTCCCGCCTCCGCCAGGCGGGCGAGGTGGCCGCTCGCGGTCTGCGGCGTGATGCCGGCCGCGTGGGCGAGCTCCGTCGCGGTGCGGGCCCGGCCATCCATCAGCACCGCCAGCATGGCGGCGCGGGCCGGATCGCCCGCCAGGGCGGCGGTGCGGGCGAGGGCGGCGGTGGTCACCATCGGCGTCTCTCCTCTCGGATCCCCCTTGTAGATCAGGACGGCCCCCGGCGCTTCGGCCGCGGCCGAAGCATCGCGGCCGGCGGGCACGCGAGAGTCGGCCGATCCGCAACCGGACGGCCCGCCATGCTCCCGCTGATTCGCCTCGCCCTGCGCCTGTGCCGCCCCGGACTGCCCGGGAGCGGGCCGCCCGGGGAGGGCGCGTGGACGCGGCAGCTGCGCCAGCGCCGCGACCGCGCCAGTCTGGCCGACCTCGACGACAGGTTGCTCCGCGACATGGGCCTGACGCGCCAGGTCACCGCGGCGGGGCTCGACTTCGCGCCCCTGTCCCCGGCCGATCCGGGCGGGGACGGACGACCCGCGACGTCGCCGCACGACTGCCGGAGCCCGGACGATCGCCGGATCGTGGCGGTTTCGCCTCACCGCCACGGCGCCATCGACTGGCCATGATCGGGCCGTGATCGCGCCGCCTTGCCGGGGCTCCTGGCAGAACGCTCCGATGATGAGCCGGCGGTGTTTCCCGTTTGCACCACGTGGTTTGTTTCTTACTGCCACGCTCACGGGATGGTTTACGAACCGTATCCGTGCCCCGCCTTCGCCACATTCCGCCTCAAGCTAGGCCACGAGCGCGGCCGTTCCGGCCGTACCCGGCCAATGCACGAGAGGGGCCTGCATGACGCGGAACCGGACTTTCCCCATCACTGCCGCCCTCGCGGTTCTCGCCACCGCGCCGCAGCTCGGCGCCTGCAGCGTGATGCCGACCGGGGTCGACACGACGGGAAGCCTTCCGGACCGCAAGCCGCTCGCCGCGGTCACCAGCGCCGACCGGGATTGCCTGGCCCGGGCGATGTACTTCGAGTCCAACCGCTCGAGCGAGGAGGGGCTGCTCGCGGTCGGCACCGTGGTGATGAACCGGCTCGAGGCGCCCGCCTACCCGAACTCG
The DNA here is from genome assembly GCF_001043975.1 of Methylobacterium variabile. Lineage (GTDB taxonomy): Bacteria > Pseudomonadota > Alphaproteobacteria > Rhizobiales > Beijerinckiaceae > Methylobacterium > Methylobacterium variabile. The sequence continues at coordinate 5,141 of NZ_LABY01000142.1, read as the reverse complement.
ATCTGCGGCGTGGTCGGCCAGCCGCGCCAGTTCGCCGCCGGCGTGCTGCACAAGCCGATGCACGACAAGGAGAAGGTGAAGGCCGAGCAGATCGCCGACGCGGTCCTGGCCGGAGAGCGCCACGACAAGGTCGGCGGCGCGATGTTCTTCCACACCGCCGGCTACACGTTCTCCTACCGCAACATGCACTACGTGGCGCTCGCCGGCGGCAACGCCTTCTACGAGAAGCGCCCCTGGTACGACCGCGAGAACGCGACGCGCCGGACCCAGACCCAGCTCGCCCAGATCCAGCCCGCCTCTGCCGGCGCCGCCCGGTGGACCGCGCACGCGACGAAGGTCGCGGCCCGCCCGGCGCACCAGACCCCGCTCGCCGAGCTCGGCCCCGCCCGCAACATCTGCCGCGTCGCCGCCGCCGAGACCGCGCGCAGCCCGGGCTGAACCCGGAGCGGGCGGCCATCGTCGGTCGCCTCCATATCGACGACCCTCGGCGTCATCGGCTCAGTCCCGCGCCAGCGGCGAGACTGAGCCGATGACGATGGAGCGTTTCCGCTCCGTCGGGATGGTCGAACGGGCTCTCGGTCGTGTGCAGGTCGGGGGCCCGGCGCCTACGGCAACGCCGCGAAGCGCGCGGTCAGGAAGCGCGGCCTGGCCGGCTCGGGCGAGGTCGCCAGGGTGAGCCGGGACGGCTCCTCGGCCAGGCGCAGGCGCGAGAACGGCGAGGGCTCGGTCTCGATCACCGGCAGCGGCACGAACGCCGCCGCGACCTGGATCGGATGGATCGGCGGGACCGGGCGCCGGCGGGCCGGGATCACCACCACCTCGCGCCCGGCGAGCGCCAGGGCCTCCGGCCGGCTGACCTGGCCGAGGCCGGCCGGGACGATGAAGGACGCGGCCGCGAAGGGACCGGCCCCTTGGGTGGCGTCGGCGCTGTAGGCGGTGGCGCCGGTGGCCGCCGCCCCGAAGGCCGAGGCGCGGCGGAGCATCGCGGTGAAGCTCGGGTGCTGGCCGCCATCCGCGTAGGTGGTGCGCACCGCCTCCGTGCCGTCCGCCACCAGGGCCTGGATGCGGGCCTCCTCCTCCGCGCGCCGCGCCGTGGCCAGGGCCTCGACCGCCGGGTCGGGATAGGGGGCAAAGACGTAGCGCCCGCCCTCGACGCCGACCAGCGGCTCGCGCCCGGTGGCCTCGAAGCGGTCCGAGCCCTCCTTGAGCTGGCGCCAGAAGGCGATGTGCCGGTCGGTGCGGTGGCGCGCCATGGCGCGGGCGGTCATCCGGAACGGGAAGGCCTGGAACTGGAACGCGGCCTGCCCGCCCGCCAGCGCGTCGCGCACGAGGGCGTAGATCTCGCCGACCTGCCGGTCGGTCATGGCGAAGCAGCCGGCCGAGGAGCAGGTGCCGTGCACCATCAGGGCCGAGCCGGTGCCGCCATGGGCGCGGTCGTAGGCGTTGGGATAACCGACGTCGAAGGACAGGTAATAGGCCGAGTTCGGGTTCAGCTGCCGGGCCGCCACCGCGTAGAAGCCCTCCGGCGCCTGGCGGTCGCCGGCCCGGGTCTTGGGGCCGAGCTGGCCCGACCAGCGGCAGATCGGGAAGGTCTTGAGGTGGACGAAGCGGCCGTCCGCCGCCCGCTTCCACACCTCGATCTCGGCTTCCTGCTTGTAGGCCCGCAGCAGCACCGGCGCCGAGGGCGCCATGCTGCGCGCCGCCATCAACGCGACGGTGGCGGGCGGCACCGGGGCGAGGTGTTTGGGGGCCGCACCGGCGGGAGCGATCCCCGCGAGCAGGCCCGCCACGCACAGGATCGTCCTTCCCCGCACGCCCATCCGAAGCCCGCTCCATCCTCGCCCGCCCTACGCCTGCCACGGCAATGTGGCGGTTTTCGCGCAGGAGCGCGCCGGCCGAGCCTGCCGGGATCGTTGCCGGACGCGATGTCCTGCCGGTCCCGCATCGTCGTCCTCGGCGGGACGGGCGCGAGGGCAGCATTCTCAAGGTTTCTTTAACCACCTGTTCGTGCCTGGCGCGCAGCATCGCCCCTCATGTCCTTCGCGAGGGACGCCCGTTCCGCGCGCGGGACGCCCGTTCCGCGCGCGGAACGCCGGATGACGGAGGCTGCGATGCCCGAGACCGGACCACGCTGGCTGCGGCTGGTGGACGAGGACGCGCTGGTTGAGGCGGCGGACGGGCCGCTGCCCGGGGAGGCGGGACGGCGGCGCCTCGCCGCCCTGCGGGGCCAGCTCCGCAACCAGCTCGCCGCCCTGCAGGAGACCCCGATCTCCGCCGAGGCGCGGGCGACCCCGGAGGGCGCCGCGGCCGCGGCGGCGCTCGAGCGGCTGACCGCCGAGGTGACGCGCCTCGCGGAAGGGTGGGACCGCCTCGCCGGCGCCGTCGCCGCCCTGTCGGCGGGTGACGGAAAGCCGCCGGAGGAGTAGGGTCGCGGCCTCCCGCGGGCACACCCGGACGACCATGGCCCCGACCATCAAGCTGCGACCGCTGGAGCGCGAGGACCTGCTCTTCGTGCACCAGCTCAACAACAACGACAGCATCATGCGCTATTGGTTCGAGGAGGCCTACGAGTCCTTCGCCGAGCTGGCGCAGCTCTACGAGCGCAACATCCACAACCAGACCGAGCGGCGCTTCATCATCGCCACGCCGGAGAACGAGCGCGCCGGGCTGGTCGAGCTCGTCGAGATCAACCACCTGCACCGCTCCTGCGAGTTCCAGATCGCGATCCACCCGGCCTTCCAGGGCCGCGGCTACGCCCGGCAGGCGACCCGGATCGCCATCGACTACGCCTTCAAGGTGCTCAACATCCACAAGCTCTACCTGCACGTGGACAAGGACAACCGCCGCGCCATCGGCATCTACGAGGATTGCGGCTTCGAGACCGAGGGCATCCTGCGCGACGAGTTCTTCGTCAACGGCAAGTACCGGGACGCGGTGCGGATGTGCATGTTCCAGCCGGCCTACCTCGCCACGCGCGGCGGCGGCGACGTCAACGAGCCTGTGCTCAAGACCTGACCCCCGCGGGCCGGAAGCCCGAACGGGCGTCGGCGCTCGCGCGCCGGATGCCTGGCGTCAGCCCGAGGCGCGATCACAGAATGCGAAGCGCAGCCCCTGGCGCGCGCCGGCCCGGCTCCCCTATTGAGGAGGCCGACCGGAGCCCCCAGAGCCTTGCTGCGCGAGACCTACCACATCGAGATCATCGGCCCCGAGGACGCGCCGGTCCAGCGCGCCTCGATCCGCACTGCGGGCCTCGACGCCGCCCGCGAGCGGGCGCTTCGCCTCTTCCGCCGCGCCCGGGTGCCCCAGCGCTCCGGCCCCGCGGCCGAGGCCGTGCGCATCGTCGACGGCGCCGGCACCGAGGTGTTTCGCTGGAGCGTGTGGGACGAGGGGACCGGGCCGGGACGCGGGCGGGGCTAGGCGTCCTCACCCCCCGTCCGGTTCCGTCCGGGCCGCCAGTTCGTCGATCAATCCCTGGAGCGAGGCCGGCACCGCGTCGGGCACCCGCTCGGCGTACATCGCCCGCAAGAGGCGGCCGATCTCGCTCAAGGAGATGCTGCCCTTGACGATCACCCGCTCGGTGTCGCGGCCGAGGCGCTCCTTCTCGGCCGGGGTGATGTCCTTGGCGGTGAGCACCACCACCGGCACGTCGCCGCCGCCGGGCCGCGCCCGGAGCTGGGTCAGGAAGGCGAAGCCGTCCATCACCGGCATCATCAGGTCGAGCAGGATCAGGGAGGGCCGGTCCTCGTCCAGCTGCGCGAGGGCGACGGCGCCGTTCTCCGCCTCGCGCACGGTCCAGCCGTCCCGGGTCAGGGTGCGGCACAGGCGCTCGCGGGCATCGTCATCGTCGTCGACGAGCAGCACCGTGCCGGGGGCGCCCTCGGGGCGGTAGCGCTCCATCAGCCCCTTGAGGTGGTCCCAGTCGATCGGCTTGACCAGGTAGTCGGTGGCGCCCAGCGCCCGGCCGAGGCCCTGCTCGTTGACCACCGAGGTGATGATCACCGGGGTAGCAGACAGATCCGGGTCGCTGCGGATGGCGTGCAGCACCGACCAGCCGTCCATCCGCGGCATCTCGATGTCGAGGAGGATCGCCCGGGGCCTCAGCGCCCGGGCGAGGCTCAGGCCCGCCCTGCCGTCGCTGGCGGTGCGCACGCGGAAGCCCTCGCGCTCGAGGAAGCGGGAGAGCAGCTCCCGGGCCGCCGGGTCGTCGTCGACGAGGAGCACCACGTCGTGGCGCTCGGCCTCCGCCTGGGCCTCGGCGAGCGCCCGCACCTCCTCGGGGGTCGGCTCGTCGTCCTCGGCCGTCAGCACCGCCGGCAGCCGGATGGTGAAGGTCGCGCCCGCGCCGTAGGTCGAGGTCACGCCGATGTCGCCGCCCATGCGCCGGCAGAAGGCGCGGGTGATGGCGAGCCCGAGCCCGGTGCCGCCGAACTGCCGGGTGGTCGATTCGTCGGCCTGGGCGAAGCGCTCGAACAGGCGGCCGATCTGCGCCTCGGTGAGCCCGATGCCGGTGTCGGCGACCGCGAAGGTCAGCCACTCGATGCCGTCCGCGCGGTCGCGCCGGGCCGAGAGGGTGATGGTTCCGGCTTCGGTGAACTTGGCGGCGTTGCCGAGCAGGTTGACCAGGCACTGGCGCACCTTGCCCTGGTCCTGGCGCATGGCGCCGAGATCCTCGGCGAGGTCGAGCACGAGGCGGTTGCGCTTCTTGGCGGTCAGCGACTCGGTCGCCGCCACCACGTCGTCGAGCATCGCCTGGACGGTAAAATCCTCCGCCGCCACCGTCATGCGGCCGGCCTCGATCTTCGAGATGTCGAGCACGTCGTTGATGAGGCCGAGCAGGTGGCGGGCCGAGGCCTCGATCTTGCGCAGGTCCGGCAGCAGCTCGGCCTGGCCGAGATCCGCCAGCTCCTCGGCCAGCATCTCCGAGTAGCCGATCACCGCCGAGAGCGGGGTGCGCAGCTCGTGGCTCATGTTGGCGATGAACTGGCTCTTGGCGCGGTTTGCCGCCTCGGCGGCGTGGCGCGCGCGGTCGATCTCGGCCTCGGCCTCCTTGCGGTCGGTGATGTCGACGTGCATGCCGACCCACTCGCGTACGCTGCCGTCCTCGGCCTTCACGGGCGCGGCCCGCACCTCCATGTGGCGCC